>CAVCRI010000062.1:0-15436 GCA_963604545.1 Lachnospiraceae bacterium
TCAAAGTTTTTTTGCTTTTTAAGCCCCGACTGTACAATACAGCCGAGGCTTAGCCGAAATTTATATGATAGTCACAACAATTATCTTCTGATAATTACTTTTGGGCGTTTATCAGAAGAAACCTGATTGCGAGTCTCTCGAATGTCGAAATCAACTTTCGTCTTTGTGAAATCTGGCACATTGTAGGCATCAAACAAACCATGATAGTATTTCCATGGATTGCGTTGCGGAAGTAGGAATGGCTTGGTGGCATTGCCTTTGTCATCTATGCTAGAGATGTAGAGCTTGGTATAATTGCCATCACCTCGTTTGCTCGAGAAGACAAACCAACGAGAGGTGCTGCTCCAGTTGTGATAACTCTCAGACATGTTGCTGTTCACCGCCTTGAGTGGATGCGTCTCATGAGTTTTCAAGTTCATCAACCATAGGTCGGCATCAGGTTGTACAATCGGGAAATTACTCCTGCTACAACGAGTATACATCAACCACTTTCCATCATACGTTGGGCGAGCCAACACATAACTCATATTCGTCTTCGGGCCATCAAGCAACGTATCCACTTTTTCTCCAAACTTACCTGTTTTGGCATCAAAAGGAATACTAACCAAGGAACATTTCACTTTCTCGTACTCCGCTGGCACACGACACTCTTTCGAAGTACTATAGAATAGCGTCTTGCCATCGGCACTGAAGGCAGGGAATATCTCCAACCAATCTGGTGTCATCAGTCGTTTGTCGAGCACCAGTTCATTGGTACGAGTATCGAGCAAGACGATATTGCTGAAAGTATGATACACCTCAATAGGTTTCTTCTTGCCAACAAAGAAGCATTGAAAAACATTATTGGCTGCATAAGCCACATAGTTGCCGGCCGGATGCCAGTAGGCATAGCTACCTGCCGCCTTGGTAGAGTCGGTCTTGGTATCAATCCATTGTTGCTTGCCATCCTTCATCACTAAGGTTCCACCACCATCGCCACGAATCTGGGCAGTTAATTGCTTTGGGTCGGTGGCATTGGCAGTATGGCAGTTAAAACATCTACCAGGCAAAGCCGTCTCAGTCATAACGGCACTTTCCTCAAAGGTATGGATGTCTCGTTGATAGATGCCTATATCGCCACCCACCTCATACCCTGGGGCGATGCGACGATAGGTCAAGCCATAGTCGTCAAGAGCATAATTGCTCACGTACATGTCAAAATCCTTATACTGCTTCCACTTGCCATCCTTTCGGGTGCAGACCGTAAAAGTTATCTTGCCACCCTTATTCACTTCGGTGAGTTCGTGCCACTCATCCATGTCAAAGTCAGCCCACTCACCATTTACATGTATTTCGCCTCCCTTGCTACCTTTCGCCACGACATCTACCACATCCACAGTATCACCCTTGATATTGAAATTCATTGGGGCAATATTCGCCGGTATCGTCACACCTATATAGTCGGGATAGATACTAGGTTGGCGATTCATCATCGTAGGATTCTCCACCGATGGAGAGCAAGCCGAAAAAATAGCCGAAGCCATCATGAACAAAATAAATATCTTTTTCATTGTGCACCTCCTTCCTGCTGCTGAGCCATCATCCGTTTAACATACGATGCATACGGAGAGCCTGGCACATCACCATGATTCTGTATGCATTTCACTGCATCTTGGTAGCCTATAGGCATTTGCAGATAACCTCCATATTGCTGTACCCAACTACCATATTGCATAAATCCCTGGATATTGCCGTTCAGAAGCATCTGCCCCATGAAATAATCAAGCGCCATCTTGTTCTCGGGATTATTGATGAAGAGCAAGCCCATCATCTTGTCTATCTCATCATAACTATAAATCATATCTTTCTTGAATCGCATTCTTCTTGCCCTGCCTAGTTCTGGATCGTGGTTGATGGCGGTGCCATTGCCGAGCATAGACTCAGCTTTTATTGCCCAGTCATGATAGAATAACGATTGTTTCAAGAGATCGATGTTCTTCTGTGCAATGGCATACTTACCATTTACTATTTGGCATTCTGTGATACGTTTCATCAGTCTGCCACTCATTCTAGCATTTAAGATAGATGCTTGCAAATCGGTGGCATAGCGAAGCGATGAGTTCACCAAGCCGAGATGCCAAAAGGCTTCCATCGTAGGGTACATCGACATATTATCACGAGAGCGAGGAGCCAGCAGGGCATCCTTTCCACTCTGATAGAAAGTGAACTGCCGATCGGCAAGCTGTCGAGTCTCTGCCAAAGCAAGGTTCACGCAGTTGCTATAAAAAGGTGCCTCTACCTGATATTGCTCAGCCTCATGGATAATATCATTCCACTTACCTTCCCTTACCAGCATGTTCATCTTGAGAAGTCGATATAAGTCCTTGCCATAGCCATAATTCTTGCCTGGGAAATCTTGCAGTCCTCGATAATAATTGATTCCCATAAGCACAGATTTCAAAGGGTACTGCACCAATACTGTGCTATAGCATAGCAACTGCACAGCAAGCAGATACGGAATCGAAAGAAGCATGAGGTAAGGTTTTCGATATTGCTTCCAAAAGAAAGCGATGCGAATGAACACATAAAGCCATGTAACGACACCGCCTATCAGCCAGAAAAGCGCAGGGACAACCAAGATTTCTGCTAAGCAGAATCGACTCCCCCACTTTCTGTTTCCTTGGTTCATCAGCCATGCAGCCAACAGACTCATCGTCAATGCCACAGGAAATGAGAGCAACACCTCGGGGTCACCCATCAACAACAAAAGCCATAGCGAAGGCAAGAGGCAGAACAACAGCCAATACCACTTTAGGGGCTTGGCCGAAAAGCCCTTCACAACAAGATAGGTAAGCGAGAGAAATGCCATAAATAGGCACGACAACAATGCAGCACCCAACCAAGGGAGATTATAGAATTGCACCAAGAACTCGCTCACATAGTCAGCCCATCCTCCTGCCACGCTTATATCATGGCAGAAATAGTCAGCCGACCAAAGGAAAAGTTGGTTTTGCTCTTGGTAACATAAGGCTTGCGGGTATCCTACAAGCCAAAAGAGAAAGATGCCCACACCAAACAAGGCGACGAGGGCGATCTTCCCATATTTTTCAATCATTTGCTTCATAAGCACCAAAAGGTAAAATTAGATAATCGTATGCTCTGAAAAGCTATTTTGAAGGATACATTTTATCAAGGAAATCTTTGAAGACTCCAGGAGTCATGCGTTTGGCGAACTCCACATTATACGCTCTCAATGCATTCTGTATCTCCTTGCCCTTGGCCATGAGGATAGCATCGGAACCTTCTTGGCGAGCTTGCATGCGAAGTTTCATATATTCAGAGTGAAACTTCATCTGCTGATCCTTCCAAACTTGGAGGGAGTCGTTTTGAGGAGTTCCTCCAGAGATACTATTGGCACCTATTGTAACGTCAACATCGCCAGGCTCAGAAACCAAGAGCAAGTCTTGTACGCCATCACGATAATGATAGTCCACACGTATCACTTTCATTTCTACAGTATCTGCCGTAAACTCAAACTTGCCATCCTTGATGACCACAGAGTCGACATGGGCCGCATCTTGCAGTCCAAACATTGGTACGAGGAAAATCTTCTTGCCATCCCATCGACTCGACTCCATCGTACCATGAATATGACAAGTACCCTTTTCGGCAGACTTGCATCCTGCCATTACTCCCATGCTAATAGCGGTCATTAGGCCGATAGCAACCATTGCAATCACTTTTTTCATTGTATCTTAGGTTTAAACTGTTTAACTCAATTCGTTTATGTTATTGCTTACAAAAGTACAACAAAAAAACGTAACAGCCAAACTTTTTCTTCCTTATTCCTAGATAGTATGGAAGATTGGCAAGAAAAGCCAACGAAAAAGCCCCGACTGTATCACTACAGCCGAGGCTTAGCCTTATTTATATTATAATCACAACGATTATCTTATGACAATTTACTTCTTAGCCTTGAATGCCCACCAAGTAGCCTCACTCCAACTACCCGTACCAGGAGCTGCATAAATCAACTTTAAATGATTAGCATCCAACTGCATGATTTCAAAGTCTGTTGGTTTCTCACCACCGCCATTTATCTTGAATGGGAAGAGGATTGAACCAGCATCGGTATGGAGATTACCCAATGCCCATTTTGCTTGTGAGCCATCAACAGAGGCTATTGTACGTTCTCCCATACCCCAGTTTTGAATTTCATACTTACCTTGACGAATCTGCTTGCCAGTTCCATCATATGAAGTAACGACACCAGTCTTCCAATCAAATGTCATGTAAGCATTTGGATCTTCTTCACCAGTAGCAACACCAGTATCAGAATGATTTAACTGATCAGCCAAGTCAGCAGGAGCACAGCCCCACCAAATTCCATTACCATCCTTGCAGAAGGAATCACCATCACCAGGAGCATAACCTAAGTTACCCCAAGCACCATGATCCTCACGGAACTCGGTGTCCCAAGTCCAAGCCTTAGTTCCGAAATCATTTAAAGCAGACTCTGCATCAGAATTACTCTTGAAAGCCCACCAAGTAGCTTCACCCCAAGCCGCAGTGCCAGATGCTGCATAAATCAACTTCAAGTGATTAGCATCCAACTGCATAATTTCAAAGTCAGTAGGTTTTGTACCATTACCATTAATTTGGAATGGGAACAATATCGCCCCTTCAGTAGTCTTCAAGGTTCCATAAGACCAATTAGCTTGAGAACCATCAACAGAAGCTTTATCTCGTTCTCCGGTATAATTCAAAACTGAATACTTACCCTTGCGAATTTGATTGCCACCGCCATCGTAAGTAATGATGTTACCATCATCATAAAATTCCATATAAGCATTAGGATCTTCCTCACCAGTAGCCTGACCAGTATCAGAATGTTGCATCTGACCTGTCAAGTCAGCAGGAGCACAGCCCCACCAAATTCCATTACCATCCTTGCAGAAGGAATCACCATCTCCAGGGGCGTAGCCTAGGTTACCCCATGCACCACCATCTTCACGGAACTCTGTATCCCATTTCCAAATTTTCTTTCCATAGGCATCACTTGCCAACAAGCGCATTTCTGGGGTCAACTCAGAAGGGACATACACATTAGCAGATTTCTCTGCAACAACAGTCGTTCCATCAAAGTTTAAAGTTTCAACATAGAACTTCTGTTCATTAGGATTTCCACGCTTAGGGACAATTTTAAACTTACCATTGGCAACACCTGAGACAAGCACATTTTTAGCGCCATCAGCATCTAACTGATAAACAGAAACAACTCTTGAAGGAGAAGTCGTAAAAGTAAAATAGTTACCATCAGTTGCCTCAGAAGTATACTCCTCATCGCCATACTGAACGAAAGAGAAGCCATCTCCCAATTGCTCTACAGTAAGACTGTTACCAGGTACACTAATATCATCCTTTGACGGATCACAAGCAGTGAGCAAGCCTACAGCCATTACCATGAATAATATTGATTTTTTCATTGTAATTCATTTTTTAAGATTCAACATTGTTGATTTTACCAGCCTGTGTATTCTGCATCAGCAGAAGTCCAACCATCATTTTGTACTACTGTTCCAAGTGAAACCTGTGTCTCAGGCATTTTTTGGAAGCCAGCAGTGGCATTGTAACGAGCAACGTAACCACCATTATGGGCTGTATTGGTTGAAGCTGTGCCACAATAATAAATAGGTTGATTTTCCTGCTTAGCCAAAGCTACTTGCGCTATATGCCAACGACGGATATCATTCCAGCGAATTCCCTCGCACGCAAACTCCCAACGACGCTCATTCTGCAAATCAGTTAAAGAATAGGTCGAATAGTAATTAGCAACACCAGTAGCACGCTCATGAACCTTATTCATACCTGCCACATCCTCTTTCAACTCACTCTGCATCAAGAGAACATCTGCAAAACGTATCAATACCAAGTCATGGATATTACTCAACTGGAAATTGTTCTCACCTGAGGTTCCCCAGTTTCCTGGATACATCAAAGTTTCAAAGCAAGCCACATACTCAGGAGTAGAGGTTGAACCATCATCATTCTTGGTTGTGAAAGAACCATCATTCTTAGCACAGATTGGAGACCATTTCTTCGAATAATAATCAGTTTCCTGAACAAAGTCAGCCCAACCACCACGTGTATAATCAGGCATTTCTTCCTTGTCATTTACATCACAAACAGTAGCCTTCAAACGTACATCCTTTCCATCAGGATCTACATTTTTCCAATCCTTGACCAGGTTTGGAGCGACAGGACCAGCTCCCCAACCTTGACCAAATGGGAATGTCTTAGAATAGTCCTGACCGCCACGTACACCAAAATGAAGAGCATAACCATTTGCATAACCAATCGTGGTATTCCAAGAAGCGAACTTATTAAACTTGATAGCAAACATAGACTCTGGATTTACAGCGTTATCGTTCTCAACCCATTTCAAATTGTTCTCCTTGGCATAAGGATAATCCTTAGCTACCTTACTGTTAGAGTATGCCCAAAGATTACGATAGTCAGGAACCAGTGAGTAGCCCGAATGCTCTACACAATCATCGATTGCCTCGATGACCTCCTGCTTAGTCAATGTTGAACCATTAGGTAAGTCTACTGTTGCCAATGGAGCATAATTAGTGCTAACCAAATCAGCTGTAGTTGTACCATTGCAATAGAAGCCTGTATAGAACAACCATGCACGACCCAACATAGCTTCAACAGTGTACTTGTCCAAGCGACCATTAGTTTTTTGCACATCAGGCATAGAACTAGCAGCCTCATATAAATCCTGCAGGATTTGTCCCCAAAGTACTTTTACATCACCCTGAGAAGCACTTTCCTCATCAGGATCTGTAACCAAAGGAACATTTCCATACATAGAAGCTAACTCATAATAGTAGAAAGCACGAAGAGCTTTGGCCTCACCTATGGCTTGGTTCTTTGTTGATTCTGACATATTAGTAGCTTGCCCCAGATACTTTATGGTATTATTTGCACGAGCAATACCAGAATATCTGTCTGCATAGAAGTCATTGGTCATGTCTGCATTATAGTTACAGAGCAAATCCTCTGCTTGCATCAACTTATCGTTAGTACCACCGCCTCCAAGCTGGTCATCACTAGCAAGAGCAGCATTATACAAGAAAGATTTCTGCGGATTAGCATTAATCTTATTCAAATTTTGGTATACACCTGCCAATACAGCCTCGGCATCAGCATCCGTCTTAGGGAACTCACTTGTAGACATTTCACCAACGTTTTTAACATCGTCGATGCTACAAGAAGTCAATCCCAATGTTGTAAGGGCTACGGCAAAAATAAATATCTTTTTCATTACGTATTCATTTTAAATGATTAGAACTTAATGTTTACACCAACCATATAGGTGCGTGGCTGAGGATAGTTACCAACATCAACACCAGTAACCCAAGGCTCTGCTGAGTTGAGTGCCATACCATTCTCTGGATCCATACCCTTATAACCGGTAATAGTGAAGAGGTTCTGAGCAGCAAAGTAGAGACGAAGCTGCTGGAATGGACTATTTTTCCAAATATGCTTGAAATCATAGCCAATTGTCAAGTTCTGCAAACGGAAGTAGCTAGCATTTTCGATATAAATATCAGAAATAGACTGCCAGTTCACACCACGATTCATCGCAGCGAATTGTGGATACTTGTTTGATGTACCCTCACCGTTCCAATAGCTATATACCTCTGTTGTAAAGTTCTCATACTCACCATCCGTAAACTTACGATAAGAACGAGCCACCTGCTGTCCAAGTGCAGCATAACCGGTAACGTTCAAATCAAAGCCCTTATAAGATGCTCCAAGGGTAATACCCATTGTAACATCAGGGTTAGGATTGCCAAGATCTGTCTTATCATCATCATTGATAACACCATCTCCATTTACATCGACAAACTTCAAATCGCCGACCTTCAAAGAGGAACCCTGGTGAGAATTTGCAGGATCTTGATCCTTCAGAGTATTGATATAAGCCTGAAGGTCTTGAGCATTTTGGATAGGACCAGCAGTTTTATATCCCCAGAAGTAACCAATAGGGTGTCCCTCCTCGAAACGTGCCATATAACCTGTACCTTGTGCTAACAAGTCTGAGCCACCAGCATTATACTTCTGAGAGCTATTAACTTTAGTTACCTCATTTTTGTTGTAAGCAATGTTATAACCTACATTATACTGGAAATCCTTGCCAATCTTATCGTTCCAAGTCAAAGCTACCTCAACACCTGTATTCTGTACGGTACCAGCATTCTTCAACTGAGTGCTAAAACCTGTAGTAGGAGAAACTGGGACATTCAGCAAAAGGTCTTTCGTTGTCTTCTTATACCAGTCGAAAGTCAGTCCTAATCTACTGTCCAAGAAACGAGCATCAAAACCCAAGTCCAACTGCTCAGAAGTTTCCCAAGTCAGTTCATCATTTGCTAAACGAGAAAGAGATGCACCACGAACAGGATCATCCTTGGTATTGCCAAATGAATAATTGCTATACTCATCATAAGCAAAAGCAGCCTCATATTGGAATGCAGAAATGTTCTTATTACCATTCTGTCCCCAACCAGCACGGAGTTTCAAGAAATCAAACCATTTTGCAATAGGTTGCATGAACTTCTCATTAGAAACAACCCAACCTCCTGAGAATGATGGGAAGTAGCCCCAACGATGACCAGGAGCAAACATTGAAGAACCATCGGCACGCATAATTGCAGAGAACATATATTTCTCATCATAGTTATAATTAACACGGCCAAAGTAAGACATACCACGGGAGTCTGTATAAGGCAAACCTGACACAGAAGCCTTCTTGTTGTCTTTCATCAATGACATATAAGCATGGTTCAAATCACCAAAAATTGAATTTGATGTTGTTACATTCAAACTGTAGCCAAAATCTGGACGGCTCTCACCATACTCGGTACCTACCAACACATCAAAGCTATGCTTCTTATTAATATCGAACTTATAGTTCAATGTATTCGTTGTACCCCAACCCCAGCCAAGGCCTACGTTATTTGTTGCCTGGTCTGTTGTACGCTGGTCACCCTGATCATTCAACTTATAAGTTGGAAGATAGCAACGCCAAGTGTTTGAATTTTGATTGTAGCTCAACTGTCCACGATAAGTCAAGCCCTTAATTGGCTGAATTTCAACATAACCTACAGCATTCAAGCCAAAGCTCATGCTCTTGTTATTAGCACTCTGACTATATGTAAGAGCTGCGATAGGGTTGCTTGCATAGGATGTATAATTGAACATGCCTGTGCTCTTCAAGTCATTATACCCAAAGAAATTTCCATCCTTGTTATAGATTGGAATCAAAGGGTTAGCACGCAACATATTAGAGATAGCATTACTATATTGGTTACCAATCTGGATACCTTGGCTCTGCTTGTGGCTATAATAAATATTCTCACCTACCTTAATAACATCTAGGCCTTTACTATTGCGCAACACTACGTGCTCAGAATTTACACGGAGAGTGAAACGACGATAGTCAGACTTTGCATACTCACCGCCAAAAGCACCATCCTGATACTGATAACCAGCACCAATAGAGAACTTACTACGATCACTACCGCCAGTAATATTCAAAGAGTGACTTGTTGTAACGGCATTCTTATTGCGTATTGCATCCAACCAATTTGTACCAGAATTTGACCCATCAAGATAAGACTGATATAAGTCCTCGTAACCTTGGAAATACTGTGCCCAATCACGTGGCTGCTCACCACTGTTGTAACGAGCCAAATCCATAACTTGCATATATTGCTTAGCTGTCAACATCTGAGGCATACGGTAAATGTTTGCCCAACCAATGTTACCATCATAAGTTACCTGTACCTTACCCTGCTTACCCTGTTTGGTTGTTACCAAGATAACACCATTAGCAGCAGCAGAACCATAGATGGCACAAGAAGCGGCATCCTTCAAAACATCAATACTCTCAATGTCCGAAGGATTCAAGTTGTTTATATCACCACCAGAGACACCATCAATAACATACAAAGGAGTTGTGTTACCATTGGTACCCGCACCACGAATCATGACTTTAAAGCCATCACCAGGCTGACCTGAAGCTGCCTGGATATTAACACCAGGAGTTTGGCTCTGCAAAGCACCTAATGCTTGAGTCGTATTCAATTTAGTAAGATCATCACCTTTTACCTGAATGGTTGCACCAGTGACGAGCTTTTTCTTCTGAACACCATAACCTACAACAACGACCTCATCGAGGGTCTTGTCGTCGGTCTTCATCGTAACGTTAATGTTTGACTGGTTGCCAACAGCAATTTCCTGCTTCTGGTAACCAATATAAGTAATAACAATAGTAGCACCAGGCTTCACATTCAATACGAAGTTACCATCAAGGTCGGTAACCGTACCGTTGCTAGGGTTGCCCTTCTCTACTACACTTGCACCGATAATAGGACCTTCAGCGTCACTTACATTACCAGTCACTTTCTTGGCTTGCTGCGTAGCATTGACAGCTTGATTAGGAGTGGTTGCAAACACCTCAGGAGAATAAGCAAATCCCAAAGCTGTGCAAGCACTCATCAGCAGCATAGTTTTTCTTAAATTTAGATTCATACTTCAGTATTTTCTAGGTTTAATAGAATAAAACGTTTGTTGACTTGGCTAGTTATAGCCACTCACTAGATTTCCCACACATCTTCCTGATGCGAGGAAACAGGTAAATCTAAGTTGAATTTAATCTCATAGGTTCTATATTTTATGTTTAATTTTTAGTTTCTTGTTTACGTTGTGATTGGTGTACTAGGCTTATTATCGTTTAGTGGTAACGTTTTGTACATGTTTCACGGTTGCAAAGATACATCGCTTTTTCGAGAAATACCGATACTATTTTGTCGAATGAATGTATTTTTTTGATAAATAGTTACTTTTTTTAATATATCCCGATAAATACTTAAGATTTGTTAGCATTCTGTGTTTTTCATACACTTATTATTTTATGTTTTATTTTGCTATTTGAGCAAAAAAGTATTACCTTGCCGTTATTGGGCGGCAAGGTAATTACGTACTGGGTTGGCATACATCGTCAAGATTCGCTCTTTTAAGTATGCTTCATCCTTATTTGGTAGGTCAATCTTGGCTAGCTGACCTGCGATATATTTCTCAAACTTCACCTTGTCTTCGGCTGTATATTCCGAGGTATGGGCGGAGGTGTTCTCCAGAAGGTCGAGAGCCACATAGTTGCCTGGGTAGAGGCGATAGTTGGCGTGTATCTCGTGGTCGATATGCGCTGCCACCTTATTATATAGGTCTTGCTTTGGCATACCTGGGTCGAGCGTGTCGAGATATTCGTCGAGGCAAGGGGCGGCATGATAATGCACGTGGCCCTTATAGCCAAATATGCCTGTCTGCATGCTCACGAGGTCGTCGGTAGGTCCTTTCTTCCATCCTTCTACATCTCGTTTCAGTTGATACTCCTTTGCCTTCAAGAAGTCGCAAGGGTCATACTCATAACTGATGGAAAGCGGTACGAGGTGGAGTTGCTTCAGGCGGTCAATGATACTGCCCTCACCCCCCATCGACATCATTTGCAGAATGCTCTTCTGAGTGCGGTCGTCGCTATCCTTGGCTCTTCCCTCACGCTGGGCTATCCAGATGTTCTCGTTTTTCTCCTTGATGGCGAAATGCATATAGTCGGAAAGACGCTTGCTGGACATCAGCATCTGGCGCATACTCAGGGCACGCTCCACGATGAAAGCCTTGTTGACACGTACCAAGTCCTTGACCCATGGCAGAGACAAGAGGTTATCGCCGATGGCTATCTCGCAAGTGGTCTTGAAGTGATTATCCACCAAGAGCACATCAAGGATTGCCGAATCGAGCACGATGTCTCGATGATTGCTGATGAAGGTATAGTTGCGGGTATTGTCGAGTGCAGCACAATCCATCTCGCAACCCGTGGCTGCCTTCTTCAGGATGCCATGCACGAAATCATAGGCAAACGCCAACTGGAACTCCAAGTTGGTCTTGCATGCCTTCAACTTCTGGGCTATCAGCTCGAAGGGAACCTGTGGATAGAGATAGGCAAGCACTTGCTTGAACTGAGGATTGCCGAGTAATCGCTCATACACCGCCGGGAGATCTTCAGGCTCCCAAGGTCGAATGGTATCAAATTCTTGAGGAATCTTCATAATAAATATATTTATATGTTTCAGCGCCGATAGCGCAGAAACATCATTATTATAGACTTAGAATTGATTCTCTACGATGTCGCTGAGCACATCCTTGATATCAAGACCTGCCGCACGAACCTGCTGAGGGATGAAGCTAGTAACGGTCATACCTGGTGTGGTATTGATTTCCAGCATGTTCACCTTGTCCTTGCCATCCTTATCCTTGGTGATGATATAGTCGATGCGGATAATGCCGTTGGCATGGAGGATGTCGTAGATGCGAGAGGTAGTCTTGGCTACCTCTGCGGCTGTCTCAGGAGAGAGACGAGCTGGGGTTATCTCCTTTACCTGACCATTGTACTTGGCATCATAGTCGAAGAACTCATTGCTGGTCACTACCTCAGTAGCAGGGAACACCACGCTCTTATCACGAGTCTTGTAGATACCCTGAGAAATCTCGGTGCCCTGTATATAAGCCTCAACCATTGCTTCCTCAGACTCCATGAAAGCCACACGGAGAGCTGGAGCCAACTGGTCAGCTTCCTTCACCTTGCTAACACCAAAGCTACTGCCATCGGCTGCTGGTTTCACGAAGCATGGCATACCGATGCGCTCGGCAATGGCATCCTCATCATACTGCTCGCCACGACGCAACAAGATGCTATCTGCCACATTGATGCCGAAGCCACGAAGATAGTTGTTGAGTACATACTTGTCGAAGGTCATAGCCTCAACCAGCACGCCGCTGGTAGAATAAGGCAAGTGGATGAGGTCGAAGTAGCCCTGCATCACACCGTTCTCACCAGGCTGTCCGTGGATGGTGATGTAAGCGTAATCGAAGTAGGTACGCTTGCCATTCATCAAGAACGAGAAGTCGTTCTTATCTATCTCGGCAGTCTCGCCATTATCGAAAGCTACATGCCAGTCGGTGCCCTTTACATCGACAAGGTAGATGTTATAGCGCTCTTTATCGAAGAAAGAGTACAAACCCTGACCTGAGCGCAATGATACGTCGTGCTCAGAAGAATCGCCACCACATACGATGGCTATCGTTCTCTTGCTATTTTCCATAATTACTATATGTTTTTAATTTCTTATCTTATATCTGCTCTTGGTGCTTACTGCGCCTTGAATGTATCTTGTGTGGTGCCAGCGATGAAGCCACGCCACTTTTCTATCAACTTACTGAAATCCTCTGGCCACTCGCTGTCGAAGTCCATCTGCTGCTTGGTGGTAGGATGCACGAAGCCTAGGGTCTTGGCATGGAGTGCCTGACGAGGACATATCTTGAAGCAGTTCTGGATGAACGCCTTGTAACTGCTGCTACGCTGACCTCTCAGTATCTCCGCTCCACCATAGGTCTCGTCCATGAAGAGCGGATGGCCGATGTGCTTCATGTGGGCACGAATCTGATGGGTTCTTCCTGTCTCCAGGATGCACTGCACCAAGGTGGTGTAGCCGAAGCGTTCCAGTACACGGTAATGGGTAACCGCACTTTTGCCGATGCCACTGTCTGGGTCGAATACTTTCATACGAAGACGATTCTTTGGGTCACGGCCGATGTTGCCCTCGATACGTCCCTCATCCTCCACAATGTTGCCCCAAACCAAGGCATTGTAACTGCGATGGGTGGTCTTATGGAAGAACTGCTTGCCTAATGCCGTCTTTGCTCCAGGGGTCTTTGCAACAACGAGCAAGCCGCTAGTGTCCTTGTCGATGCGATGTACCAATCCCACCTCTGGGTCGTTGGCATCAAACTCAGGCATGTCTCTCAAGTGCCAAGCCACAGCCTGGATGAGCGTGCCGTGGAAGTTGCCCGCTCCTGGATGCACCACCATGCCAGCCTCCTTGTTGACCACCATCAACTGATCGTCCTCATAGACCACATTGATAGGAATCTCCTCAGGCTTGATGCTGGTCTCATGGCGAGGGCGGTCGAGCATCAGAGTGACGAGGTCATTAGGGCGCACCTTATAGTTGCTCTTCACAGGCTTGCCATTCACGTGGATAAAGCCAGCATCGGCAGCTTGCTGAATGCGGTTGCGACTCTGATAAGCCATCTTGTCTGCCAAGTACTTGTCAATGCGAACAGGGTCTTGGTTGGCATCCACCTGCACCTTCCAGTGCTCATAGAGCGAGCCATCGCCACAGGAAGTATCGCCTTCCGTCATCTGCAACTCGCCATCGAGTTCTTCTTCGATGTCTCCTGCATCATCAAAACCGAAGTCATCCTCTACTGGAGCATACACCTTATTATATATATAGTTCAGAACTATCATTCTTAATTTTCAATTCTTAATTATTAATTCTCAATCATTCCACCACCTCATTCTGCTGGTGGCTATGCTCATGCTGAGGGGTAGGTTCAGTGGCTTCCGTGCCTGGCACCACCTCGAAGTTATCCTCGTCGACTTCATTTCCTGAGCCCTCACCCTCTATCACATCATCATGACCATGATAAACTGGGTCCACCATATCAATGGAGTCGGCAGCGTCACGCTGACCATTGCCCACTTGGATAATAAGCACATCGTCTACGGATACCTTGTCACCTGCTACGACATGTCTACCCTTTACGAGGATACCATACACCCAGTCTTCCTCGCCAGGTACATACTGAGGCGTGCCCAGTTTGAAGCCCATCGCCGTAAGTTTCGCCATTGCCTCTCGCAACGAGCTGTTGTCGATGACATCAGGAATCGTAATGCGAGGAGAATGGTCGCTGTTGATGGTGACATAGATAACATGCCCCGACTTGACCATCTCGCCGAAAGCTGGAGTCTGCTCCAATATCACATCAGGGGGCAACGAGCGAACATAACCAGTATCCGTCACCACAATGTCCAGACCAGCATCATCGAGGATGCGGGTGGCATCATCTATGTTCTTATATCTGATGTCAGGCACACGGATGGCCTCACCATGATGGGTATAGAGGTCGATGCCAAACTTGACACCGACACAGAGCAGCACGACGACCAAAACCATGGCCCCGAGATTGCTCCAAAGATACTTACTCTTAAACTTATTTATAAACTCAGATGAAGTCATACTATTATTTTTGCTGCAAAGATAGTGTAAAATAAGGGAAGAACAAAATAAAAAAGAAAGTTTTTGCACACTATCCACCTATTTATATATAAAAAGCTGCATAGGAAACCTCTCATAAAATAAAAAGCAGCAAAGAAAATCCTCCTTGCTGCTTTTAATGTCATCGTCAATGCCAACGAATCATCCCTACGGGAATTACTTTCCGTGGTGCTCGTCAGATACAGTTAACTTCTTACGGCCATGAGCAC
>CAVCRI010000063.1:0-15327 GCA_963604545.1 Lachnospiraceae bacterium
GCACCAGGCTCACCAGAATACTGAACTGAAGAAAGACCTGGAACCACACCCGAAAGCATGTTGTTGATGGAACCTGTAGGAACCTTCGTCAACTCGCTACCATTGATGTTGGAGATAGCACCAGTCACGGTCACCTTCTTCTGCACACCGTAAGCCACAACCTGCACATCCTTCAATACTTGGGAGTCATCCTCAAGTACTACATTGATAGTACCACGGCTTACTCGCACGGTCTTAGGCTTGCAACCTACATAGGTAATCTGCAAAGACTGTCCACTCTTGGCACTGATTTTGAATTTACCATCATAATCTGTAACCGTTGCTGTCTTGGTACCTACGACACGCACGGTAGCACCAATGATTGGCTCTCCCGATGTATCCTTTACTGTACCTTCCACATCGCCAGTCTGCTGAACAGCCTGTATGCCATTCTCTACAGCCATCAACTCTTGTGGAAGCAATGTCATACCTGCCGACATTGCCATCATGAAAAATAGCCTTCTTGACGAAGTTATTAGATTAACATTTTTCATTTAGTTGTATATTTGTTAGTTTTACTTTTTATTGTTTGTTGCCCTAAGCCCTATATATAATAAGGTATAGCAGAGAAACATTCCAGGCATAGAAGCCTGTTGGTTTCTAATCGCAAAATTAGTTTCTTTCTGTTAAATGGCAGGGACTTTTTCGACAATTTAGGGGAATAAATCGCTAAATCTATCGTTATTTGCCAATATTCCTTAATTTTTCTGATAAACTCTTACGTAATCTATATCATAACTAACAGGCATGGAATCCATATCCACCTCGCCTCCATTGTCGCCTCCCATGGCCAGGTTGAGCAAGATGTACTGAGGAGTCTGGAAAGGACTCTTATAGTCGCCTAGCTTCTGATTACGCGTATCCTCTACATTCACCTTGTTCAAGAGTTCATCATCCAAATAGATGGCAATGCTCTTCTCATCCCAGTCCATGCGCCAAACATGAAACTTGTCGCTGAAATAAGGATCCTTTTCCAAGAAATGGGCATACGGAGTGGCTTTGGAGCGCCAAGCCGCCTTCCAGCGTTGGTTGGTGCCATAGGCATAGTTTGCCAAGATATGCGGAACTCCCTTGATATGATAAAACTCCATGATGTCGATTTCTCCTCCCGAAGGCCATTCCCAGGTGCTGCCCAGTGTCCAGATGGCTGGCCATGCACCCTTGCTATAAGGAATGCGAGCACGCACCTCCATCCTGCCATACTTGAATTCAAACTTGCCTCGGGTGTTGATGCTAGAGGATGTACACGCTATCGGCTTGCCGTCCACCTTGTGGCTTCCATCTTCCAGACGAGCCGTTATCGTGAGGATGCCATCATGAATATGGGCATTGTCTTTCTGATAATACTGCCACTCGTGGTTGCGCTTGTAGCCCTCCTCGAAATTCCACTTGGTAGTGTCGGGTGTATCACCTGAGTCGAACTCATCGCTCCATACCAAGTGATACCCCTCCACTTGCGCTTGAAGATTTTGAAGCGGCAATATACCCATCAATAAACCTAAAATACTATATTTCATCTGCTGTAAACTTTTAAGATGTTAGCTATTGTTAGTCGATAAGCTTTTTTAGCTTTCCATTGCAAAATTAAAGCATTTCCGTACCTCCCAAGTCTATATTTTGACATAATAGGGGAACAAATCGCCAAAAATATGGCAAAAAGAGAACAAATATTCAAATAATATGCGTACCTTTGCAGGGCAATAAGTAATAGACGAGCAACCAAGTATGAAAAGAATATTATTTATCATCGGCATTTCATTGCTGTGCCTTCTCGCCGAGGCACAGACCTTTCCGTTTCGTTATCTCTCGCCAGTCACCATATCTCCATCAGAAGAAGCCAACTGCATGTACTTCGACAAGGACGGCATGATGTGGGTAGGCACCAATGCGGGCGTAAAGTCGTATGACGGTTATCAAATCAAGACCCATAAAGCCAGTGCTTTCCAGCCAGGCATCTTACCCAACAACACCATTCGCTCCATCACCGAAGACCACCAAGACAACCTATGGCTGGGTACTCGCAATGGACTGGTGAGAATGAACAAGCGTACGGGCATCTTCAAGACCTATTACCTGCCCAGCGAAGACCAGCGCATCATCTACACCCTCTTTACCTCTAAAGATGGAACGGTTTGGGTAGGTACAGATGGCGGTTTGTCGTATTTCAACCCCAAGGACGAGTCTTTCTACACCTACGACAACAGCAACACTTGGCTCATCGACGAGTTTGGCAACAAGAGCAAGATGTGCAACTATAGCGTGAAAGCCATCGTGGAAGACACGAATGGCGACTTGCTCATCGGCACATGGGCGGCAGGTCTTTTGCGCTTTACCCGAGGCACCCATATCCTCCGCAGGTATCCCAAGCTCAATGCCACAAACTCGGCCTATTCCCTCTTCTTTGACCGCCAGCACCACCTGTGGATAGGAACTTGGGGATATGGAGTCATACGAATGGACAATCCTGCCAATGTGCAGAGCCCAGGCATTCATCAGTATCCTTACTCGCCAGCGAATTTTGACACCTATTACAAGATAGTAGAAGACCCCATCACGCAGACCCTCTGGGCTTGTACCAGAGAGGGTGTATGCTATCTCAACGAGCAAGCACCCGAGACAGGATGGCAAAAATATCACCAGATAGACAACTATTCGCTCAATTACAATAACGACATCGCTACAGATGGGGTTGGCAACATTTGGCTATGCACCCAAAACAATGGCATCATGCAAGTCAACACTGCACCTTCACCTTTCCGACTCAACAATCTCGACACAGCACATTGTGGATTCCCTATCAACTACATCTACTCCATTCTCACCACCGATGGAGAATGGTTCTGGTTGGGACTCAACCCTTATGGCATAGCCCTATACAACCGAAAGACAGGTGCCACCTATTATAACAAGGAGATACCTGGCTTCTCCAGCCTAACAGGCCGTTGCCTAAGCACGAGTATATCAGACATTACCCAACGCAAGAATGGAGAAATTTGGTTCGCCAACAACAGCTATGGCATCATCGTCAAGCCCGAGAACAAGCCAGCTTACATCCTCAATCATGAGAATACCCCGAGCCTCATACGCGATGAATTCGTCAACACTCTCTTCGAATCTCGCGACCATGTCATGTGGGTAGGTCAGCGCAGTGCCCTCAGCATCGTCTATCCTGACAACACAGGAACCATCCTCAAGATGACAGAAGACAAGAATGACTTCAGCCGATGTGATATTCGCCACATCACGCAAGACAAAAAGGGAAACATCTGGGTGGCTACCGACAACGAGGGCATCATTCGCATCTCAGGCAACGCTCGAAAGGTTAAAAGCCTGATATACAAGCAGTACAACCCTACCCACCACAACTTTGCCATCGACGATGCTACTGCCTGCCTCGAAGATAGCCATGGGCGACTGTGGGCAATCTCAAACAGCGGCGGGCTCTTCCTATATAATAAGGAGAAAGACCGCTTTGAGGCAAAGAACCATGAATACCACATACCAGACGACCGTTCGCTATCCATCATGGAGGATATGTATGGCAGCCTTTGGCTGACCACCGACCGTGCTCTTGTACACCTTGTATGGGGAGAAGACAAAGGTGCCAGCCCTCAGACCATCAACTATTTTACCAAAGAAGATGGTTTGGGAGATATACTCTTTGCCCCTAACACTTGCTGCAAATATGGCAAGGAACTGTTCTTCGGCAACAAGAACAGCTTCTTCTCGTTTGTGCCAACACCCAACATCGGGCAAAGCAGCCAGCACGACAAGAAACTCATCATCACCGACTTGCTCATAGAGAACGTACCATTTGCCCAGCTTGACTCCACGCTCAAGAGCGACATATCCCAAGAGATGCCGACCTACACCCATACCATCCGCATCCCTGCCTCCGTCAAGAAGTTCGACATAGAGTTCGCTCTCCTCTCATACGGCAATGCACAAAAGAACGTATATGCCTATCGTCTGGAGGGATATGAAGACGATTGGCAATACTGCAATGGAGAAAACCACAGGGCGATGTTCCAGAACTTACCTTCTGGCACTTACAAACTGCATGTAAAAGCCACCGACAGCTATGGCAGTTGGCAGGAGCTCCCATACACCATCACCATCAAGGTGCTGCCACCTTGGTATGCTTCCAGATGGGCATACATGATGTACCTGTTGCTCCTCATTGGCAACATCTTTGGCATCGCCCGCTGGTACAAGGAGCATCTCAAGACTAGGAACCGCCTGCAGATGGGAGTTATCCTAACCAACATCACACATGAGCTCCTCACCCCACTCACCGTCATCTCTGCCACCATCTATAAGCTCAAGAGCATGGCACCACAATATGAGGAAGACTATACCGTGATGGACAACAATATCAACCGCACCACCCGACTCCTGCGACAAATTCTTGAAGTAAGAAAGTCGCAGGCCGGACAGCTGAAGCTGCTCGTAAGCCGTGGAGACCTTGCTGCATTCATCAACAATGCCTGCGAGAACATCCGCCCAATGGCAACCCACCAAAACATTTCCATCAAAGTCAATGTTCCACAGAAGGAATGCACCGGATGGTTTGATATAGACAAACTAGACAAGATACTATACAACTTGCTCTCCAATGCCATCAAGTACAACAAGGACGGAGGCATCATAGAGGTTTCTCTCACCACCAACAAGGAGAAGGCCACCATCACCGTGAGCGACAATGGCATTGGTATGTCAAAGGATAAGCTTAAGCACCTCTACACGAGATTCTTTGACGGCGACTATCGCAAGCAGAACATGCCTGGGACTGGTATAGGACTAGCCTTGACACACGACCTTGTGGTATTGCACCATGGTGAAATACAGTGTGAAAGCATCGAGGGAATGGGTACTACTTTCAACGTATCTATCCCTATCCGAAAAACAGTTTTTGCACAAAGCGAGATTGACCAATCGGGAATCAGCAAGTTTGTAGACAAGCAATCCGTCGAAGCCCAAAAGCAGGAACCTACAGAAAGGACCAAGATGGAACCTATGCGTCCTAGCATCTACATCCGCAAGGACATGAAGAAAGTGCTGGTAGTAGAAGACAATGAGGAATTGCTCAACCTGATATATCAGATGCTGAGCCAGCACTACCATGTATATACGGCAAAGAATGGCAAGCAAGCCCTCAATGTGTTAGCCAAGGAGTCGCTCGACTTGGTTATCAGCGATGTGATGATGCCTATCATGGACGGTACCGAACTGACTCAACGCATCAAGGCCGACAAGAGCCTTTGGCAACTCCCCGTCATCTTGCTCACCGCCAAGAACAAGGAAGAAGACAAGACCGAAGGCTATGCCACGGGGGCAGATGCCTATATCACCAAGCCTTTCAAGTTCGAGGAATTGGAGGTGCGCATCAATACGCTCATTGCCAACCGCACGAAAATCAAGGAATCCATTGTACAGGATGTACCGGAAAGTAGAGAATCTACCCTGACCAAGGAACAGGAGGAAAGAGACCACTTCAGCAATCCTGACAAGGCTTTTATCAAGAGGGCCACCGAACTCGTCATGCAGCACCTCACCGACTCTGAGTATGACCGCGATACCTTCGCCAACGATATGGCAATGGGAGCCTCCACATTATATAATAAGGTTAAAGCCACCACAGGTCAGACCGTGGTAGGCTTCATCACAGGCATCCGTCTGAAAGAGGCTAAACGCATACTGGACGAGAACCCTAGCATATTGATTAGCAACGTGGCGGCACAAGTGGGCTTCAACACCCCGAAGTACTTCTCGAAATGCTTCAAGAAAGAATTCGGCTTGTTCCCGAAGGAATATGTGGAGAAAGTGAAAAATGATATAAAATCATAAGAAATAGAGCAATTAAGCTGATTTCAGCCCTAAAAGCCCACTTTTTCTTGAGAAATGTATCGCAATCTCATATTTTTTCGTATCTTTGCAGCCGAGATAATCTTGTTTTCGTGTAATTTTCACCAAACAATAATCTTGTTTTCGTGTAAATTTCGCCAAACGATAATCTTGTTTTCGTGTAAACAATGTATTTATCAACCTATTTTAGAGGTATTTACGATGAAAAGGAAAATATACGACAAACTTGTCGAGTGGAAGCAACTCAGGAAAGGAGAAACTGCGCTGATGGTAGAAGGAGCCAGACGTGTAGGGAAGAGCTATGTGGTAGAAGAATTTGCCAAGAAAGAATATCGCAGCTATATTCTTATCGACTTCAACAGAGTCGGGGAAGATGTCAAGCACCTATTCGACATCTATCTCGACAATCTAGACATGCTCTTTATGCACCTGAGCATTTATAGTGGCAAGAAGCTATATCCTAGAGAATCACTCATCATCTTCGATGAGGTACAATTCTGCCCACGAGCACGTACCGCCATCAAATATTTGGTTGCCGACGGCAGATATGATTATATCGAGACAGGTTCATTAATCTCCATTCGTAGGAACACAGAAAATATCCTGATTCCTTCAGAAGAAGAAACCATCTATATGTATCCTATGGACTTCGAGGAATTCTTATGGGCAAATGGAGACGATATGATAATGGACTTCATCAGAAACCAATTTGCCAACAAACAGCCTTTAGGACAAGCCTTGCATCGTAAAGCCATGGACTACTTTAGACTGTATCTAATAGTTGGCGGTATGCCACAAGCTGTCCAAAAATATATAGACACGCATAGTTTCGAAGATACAGACAGAGTAAAACGGCAGATACTCACCCTGTATCGCAACAGTATTTACGACTATGCTGGCAACTACGCCGAGAAGGTGGCAAGCATCTTTGACCAGATTCCGTCACAACTCCAAAAGCATGAGAAAAAGTTTAAACTGGCAGACCTAAGCAAGGATGCGAGAATGCGTGATTACGACAGTGCTTTTCTATGGTTAAAAGATGCAATGATCATCAACACGTGCTACAACACGACAGAACCGAGTATCGGCCTCAACCTGAAAAGAGAAGATTCCACTCTCAAATGCTATATGGCAGACACAGGGTTGCTTATCAGTCATGCTTT
Source organism: Lachnospiraceae bacterium (assembly GCA_963604545.1). GTDB lineage: Bacteria > Bacteroidota > Bacteroidia > Bacteroidales > Bacteroidaceae > Prevotella. The sequence continues at coordinate 7,068 of CAVCRI010000063.1, forward strand.
TGACGAACGAGGCATCATATCGGAAGAGTTATACCAAAAGATACTGAAGGACAAACTAGAAATGAACTCTGGTATGCTCATCGAAAATATTGTTGCCCAGATGCTCAAAGTCTCAGGCCATCATCTGTTTTTCTACTCCAACAACGACAGAGAAGACAAAGATTCAAGGATGGAGATAGATTTTCTCATTGCCAAAAGCAAGACCACATCCCGACACAACATATCTCCTATAGAGGTAAAATCGACAGTAAGATATACCACAACATCGTTGACTAAATGTATAAAGAAATATGATAAGTATTTGGCAACTCCTTACGTAGTTCATACAGCTGATTTGAAGATTGAAGATGGAATTGAGTATTTACCATTATATATGGTTCCGCTACTTTAAAAAGGCAAAACTCGTAACTACTCATTATTGCCAAGTGCAAGAAATCAAAGAGATTGAAGCTCTATTTTGAGCAAACAAACCGATACTTCACTTTCGCCATCGGATAGTTGTCGTTCAGACGGAGGATGATGCGGTAGACATTATCCTTCCATTGCGACTTCATGATGCCATCCATCATCTGCACCTTCTCTACCGAGGCAGAGAGATACTGGGCATCATATTCCAAGCGCACCGAGCCGTTCTGCAACAGGATTCTGCCTGCTTTTTGCACCACAGGCTTGCCGTATGCCATCAAGACTATCTGGTTATCGAAGACCTGACCATTCAGTCGATCTTTCTCTATCTCCAAGGAGTCAAGCTTGTACTGTTCAGTTATCTCTATCCAGTTGTATTCCCTGTCAAGGGCTATCGTGCGCTTCCAACTGTCCACATGAGCACCCTCTTGATAGGCCTTCTCGATATTGAGGGTGAGCGAAGAGACATCCTCATTGCCGATATGGCTCACCTTGTCGGCACGATATTTCTTGCCATCCTTCTGCTCCAAGCCATTGATGATAGGCACATTGTGATAAGCGGAACGACAGTTCATCAGCTCAAAGCGCTGGTTGCTGAACGACTTTGAGGTATAGGTATCCCTGCCCAGGTCGATGACCACAGGCTGGTTGTTGTGATAGACAATGAAATTGCCGATGTCATTGTGGTTGTGGCTCTCGGCATTGTTGCCACCCTTGGCTGCCACAAACCACTCCTTGTTGCTCGCCACCATAATCTGCGAATTAGCCAGAAAGGCATCCTCCGTCTTAGGTTGTACGGCTGGGGTAGCCGCAAACTTATCGAGCATGGAGAGAAGCATCAGTTCTCTGCCTAGCTTTGGATAGTTGCCTGACTGCAAGAAGAGTGTGGATGGTTTCTGCTGATACTGGTATTTCTTGCCCACGTATGCAGCCAACTGCATCATCTGCTCATCTTTCAAATACTCACCGTATGGGAAGAGGATATTGATGTTAGGGGTATTCTTTGCCTGAGCATCCGAGAAATTGACGAAAGTAAGGTCGTCGATATACATCGTGGTGATAAACTTGCCCATCGCCTCCACCTTTTTCTGTTGCGCATCGTTCAGTTGAAGCATCGCCTGTTTAGGGGCAAACTGCATGAAGAAGAGCGACTCGAAGAAGGAAGCACCGGCACAATCCCAGTAGCTTACGCCCTCCTCGCATCCGCCATCATCAGGATAGCCCTTCAGGAAGGTACGCAAACATTGCTGCACTCCCTTGAAAGCCTCATCTCGCTTCTTCCCGTCTCGCTCACAAATAAGCACCGTCTGCAACCAGTTAGCCGTAATCCATGTGTTCCAGTTATTGGCATTATTCTTCCAACCCTGCTTATTATATAAGGTGGGATTGAGGAAACGGCGCTCTATCTCGTTCTTGACGCTATCAGTTAGTCCCTTTTCTTTTTTGTCGATTTCATCGCCCAGCATATAGAGCGTCCAGGCAAGCATATCGGAAGTCTCGGCATTGAAGAGGTCAACAGGCTGGATGTCTCGCTCAGGCTTTGCCTTTGGATAGTGGGCAGGAATGCCCCACCAAGGTTCTTTCTCCATAAAATAATGCAAGCCCTTGCGGATGGAAGGCAAGAAGTGCCCCCTGCCTTGCATAATCTCAGCCATCACAAGACAAGCGAACTGCTTACGAATGCCAAAGCTCGCCGCCTCATATCGAGTACGGTTGCCATTGGTGCGGAACTCGGCAAACAACTCGTCAGGTATCGCATTCCAAGGTTTGCCAAGATACTGGTTGCCCAATCGGATATAGTCATTGCGCATCTGTACAGGCACAGCCTTGCGCCAATACTTGTCACTCGCCTTAGGGAAAGGCACGACCGATTGCTGGGCTTGCACCATCACGGAGAAGAGAAGCAAGCCGACTATCATGATACTCTTTATGAAAGTTCTATTCATCACTCTTTTAGGTTGGTTTGTTATTTTGATGGTGCAAAAGTAAGCATTTTATCCCAAAGAATAGGCAACTAATAGGTATTTTATGGTCATATTTCGAGATTTGTCGACAATAATGGCAATAAAACGCACGTCTTTTTACAAAATTAATTGTCATTGACACCTTTCAAAAAACATAATTGTATCTTTAAACCAATATAAAGAAGCCGCTTTTCTCAATATATTTGAAATTGGCAAATTACAATAAAATCCATATTTCCTCATACGTTCTATAACATACTCATTTGTATGACAATAATTCAATTTAAATGAAACACTGCAAATATACATATAAATAACAGAAAAATCATCCCTAGCAATTACTGTTTAAGGTATTTTGCATCAAGTCATTCGTTTTTTTATAATATTAACGTAGGAAACATCTATTTTTCTCACGAAATCTTATAACTTTGCACTCTCGAAGACTTGAATACAACAAGCCTATTACAATAAAGGAAATAAACAATCTAAAAGAATTAGCTTATGCGCGTTATTATTGAGAACAACTACGATGCCCTGTCTGAATGGGCTGCCAACCATGTCATCGAAACCATCAATGCCTTCCACCCTACGGCGGAGCATCCTTTCGTATTGGGATTGCCTACAGGTTCTTCACCTGAGGGCATGTACGCCAACCTCGTGAAGGCGGTCAAGGAGGGTAAGGTATCCTTCAAGCATGTACTCACCTTCAATATGGACGAATACGTGGGTTTGCCAGAGTCTCACCCAGAGAGCTACCACTCTTTCATGGCTCGTAACCTCTTCGACCACATCGACTGTCCTAAGGAGAATATCCATATTCTCAATGGAAACGCCAAGGATCTAAAGGAAGAGTGCAAGCACTACGAGCAGATGATAGCGGACGCTGGTGGCATCGACCTCTTCATTGGCGGTATCGGACCAGATGGCCACATCGCCTTCAACGAGCCATTCTCCTCTCTCTCATCTCGCACTCGTGTCAAGACCTTGACCACAGATACCCGCATCGCCAACTCCCGCTTCTTTGATGGCGACATGGATAAGGTGCCTGGAACTGCCCTCACCGTGGGAGTGGGTACCGTGATGGATGCCAGAGAGGTGATGATACTCTGCAATGGCCATGGCAAGGCTCGTGCCCTGCAAGCTGCTATCGAGGGACCTGTCACCCAGGCTTGGACCATCAGTGCCTTGCAGACTCACAAAAAGGGCATCATCGTCTGCGACGAGAGTGCTTGCGATGAGCTGAAAGTCAGCACCTACAAGTACTTCAAGGACATAGAGAAAGATAATCTCTAATTATCGAGATAGATAACTTCTAATGATAACTAAAAGGCTTGGCAAGAACAATGATTGCCAAGCCTTTTTGGTTATTATATATTTTCGAATAAGCTTTACCTGTACGGTTGAAGCGGGCTGAATAAGTTTTACTTATCCAGCAAGCTCAGGTTCTGGATAAACCAAACATTCATCTGGTTGGCACCACGATGATTCCAAGCATAATAAGGAATCAAGGTGAGGCTCTGGTTCTTGACGCTTACGCCATTGCCATTCTCCTCCAATACCTGGGCATCGGTCTTGATAGCCTTAACGGTAAAGGCAGGAGCGCCCTTGGTCTCAGTGTTCTCGATGCTGTAGTTATCCACGAGCGAGAAGGTAGGCTTCTTCGCCATCACTGCACGGAGCACAGGCTCGTTTTGGTTATCCACAGCCTCAGCGCAATATACCAACGGACCACGCTCCACGGCTACCTTGCCCTTATCATCAGCTACCTTATTATTAGCAACAACGGTACGAATAGGCATGTCGAAGTGGATGCGAACCACATCACCCTTCTTGATATTCTTCACTGGGAGATAACCCTTGTTGGCATCAAGGTCAGCCTCAACCTTCTTGCCATTTACGGTTACGGAGTAAGCAGGCTTCTCTGCATCGCTGTAAGCATAGAGGTCGCTAGGCACCACCTGGTTGCGAACCCATCCAGGGATGCGAACCAAGAGGTTGGCATTCTTAGCAGCACTCTTCTTCACAGCTATCTTGATGTCACCATTCCAAGGATACTCGGTTGTCTCTTCCAAAACCACATCCTTGCCACCGACCTTGATGGTAGAGGTGTTGCCAGCGAAAAGGTTGACATAGATATTGTTGTCCTTCACGCCATATAGATAACCAGGAACTGAAGGGATGAAACGGCTCAAGTTGCTTGGACAACAAGCGCAACCAAACCAAGGTTGGCGAGTTCTCGTGCCATCGGCATTAAACTTATACTTGCCATCGCTTGACAAAGGATTAGGATAGAAGAATCTACCACCATCCATGCTCATACCCGAAATGACACCATTATATAAGGTACGCTCCAGGCAGTCGATGTACTTGCTCTCGCCATGGAGCAGGAACATACGCTCATTCAGATAAACCTGAGCGATAGCCGCACAAGTCTCATTATAGGCAGTCATGTTAGGCAACTCATAGTTGGCACCGAAAGCCTCACCAGCATGGCGAGCCCCCACACCACCTGTCAAGTAATACTTCTTAGAGACGATATTGTTCCAAATACGATCAATGGTCTTGATGTAATCAGAATCCTGGGTCAAGGCAGCCACATCAGCGATACCTGCATACATATAGCCTGCACGAACAGCATGTCCCCAAGCCTCTGTCTGCTTCAATATAGGCTTGTCGCTCTGACTGTAGATGTCGTGGATGGAAGTTGTACCACGAGTATCGAGGAAATACTTAGCCTCATCGAGATACTTCTTCTCGCCAGTCAAGGTATAGAGACGAGCCAAAGCCATCTCTGCAATCTGATGTCCTGGCACCACCTTGTGCTGACCAGGGTTAGGTCCCACCTCCTTGATGACACAATCGGCATAACGCTTGGCGATGTTCAGAAACTTGGTGCTGCCTGTGGCCTGATAATGGGCACAAGCGGCATCCACCATGTGCCCGAGGTTGTAAAGCTCATGGCTCAACACCTCCACCTTGCTCCATCTGGTAGATCCCGACCACCCATGAGGATGCTTAGGGTTGATGGTGCGAGCGGTATAGAGATAGCCATCAGGCTCTTGGGCTGCACCCACCACATTGAGCACGCTGTCGATGTAAGCCACCATCTTCTTGTCTGGGTAAGTCTGGAGGATATAGCTGGCTCCCTCGATGGTCTTATAGACATCGGTATCATCGAAAGAGAAGCCCATGAACTTGCTCACATCCCACTCTGGCGTATTGAGCCCCGGATGGTTAGGATGCTGCAAGGTATAGGCAGCCATCTCAAAGTTCTTATAGCGGTGCTCGCTCTCGCACTTGCTGAAAGCCAATGGCACGGTTACCTCGCGGGCAGCCTTCAGTCGAGCACCCCAAAAGGTGTTCTGCGCAATCTTCACACTGGTAAAAGGTACTTGAGTGAATGGATAACCATTGCTCAACACTTTGGCATTCTTCTGCGCCATCGTTGGTATTGCCACCGCAGCAGAAAGAATCATAGCTGAAATTAATCTCTTCATAATCAATAATAGGTTATTATTTATTGTTGTTTGTTGCTTTGTTGGGTGCAAAGATAATAAAAGTTTTCGGATAAAGTGTGCAAAAAACAACAAAAAGATGGATGATATTGTTATTTTCGTACAATATCAACCATCCTTTATATAAGCCACTCCTTGTTTTGTCTTACTTCTTCTTCAAGCTCACTCCCTCATGGGTAGGAACTACTCGCTTGATGGTACCATCGGCATTAAACTCCATCTTGTCGATGCAGACCTCACGGTGAACTCCTGGCTTATCATGCAAGTAATCCTTGTTGATGCGATGATAAACGATATACCACTCATCTGTGCCTGGAATCTGGACGACAGAGTTATGGGCTGTACCATAAATCTCGTGCTGAGGGTCTTGTAGCAAGACGATAGGGTCTTTCGCCACCTCGATAGGACCAAGCGGACTCTTCGATGTTCCGTATGCCACATGATAGTTGGCTGCACCCGTATCATCCACCGACCACATGAAGTAATAGAGACCATTGCGATAGAAAACGTATGGAGCCTCACGATAAGCATAATCCTTGAGGCTACCGCCCTTAGGGGTCATCACGGTCACTGTCTCATCCTTAATCTTGGTCATACTAGGTTCCAACTCAGCACCAGCCATGAAACTGTTGCCCCAATAGAGATAAGGTTTCTTCGACACGGGGTCGATGAAGACATCCACGTCGATGAGCTGCCCCTTACATCCAGGATGGTTCTTTGCCAAGAGAGGCTGTCCAAGGTCAACAAAAGGCCCTGTTGGAGAATCAGCCACAGCCACCCCCATCTGCTTTCTGCCGTTGTCGTTAGGACGGGCACTGAAATAGAGGTAATACTTGTAGCTACCGTCAGGTTGCTTCACCTCCACAGCCGCAGGAGCCCAGAGGTTGCCATTCGCCCAAGAGATTTGATTGCTCTTGGCATCAAGCACCACTCCCTCATTCTTCCATTTCTTCAGGTTCTTGGATGAGAAGCTATAATATTGCCAACCACCCCAGCCAGGCATTCCATCGGTTGTGGAATAGATATAATACTTCTTGGTCTTGTTGGAATACAAGATTTCTGGGTCGGCATGGAAATCGGGCAAGACAGGATTTCCCTTGCCAGTATACGACTTGTTAGGCACTGTGGCTTTCTGGGCCATTGCAGGCATACTCATCATGAGTACAGCCGCCATCATTAGACTTTTAATTGTAAGTTTTTTATTCATAAGATTCCATTAATATTTACTCTATTACGATTACATTTCCTTAATCGCTTACAAAATTACGAAATAATCGACAAAAGAAGGTGCAGAAAATGAGAAGAAAAGAATACTAATCAATCAAATATCGCATTTTGTACATAAATTCATGTTACGTGAACGATTTACACATTGAAGTTTTCCATAATTCTTTGCTAGTTAGGATATTTTTTGTATCTTTGCCCCAAAATACAGAATGTCAACATTCGTAAGTATAGATTTAAAATATTCACAAAGATGGCAGCACTGAAATTATATCCGATAGGAATACAGACTTTCGAGCGTATCATCAAGGAAGATAAGCTCTATGTAGATAAGACGGAATATGTTTATCGCATGGCACATACCAGCGGCACCTATTTCTTTTTAGGTCGTCCACGCCGTTTTGGCAAGTCATTGCTCACCTCTACCTTCCATAGCTATTTCGCAGGAAAGAAGGAGCTTTTCAAGGGGCTTGCCATCGAGAAACTGGAGAAGGAATGGATGGAGTATCCTGTTCTGCATTTCGACATGTCGGGAGGAAAGCATCTTGACAAGGAAGGTTTGGAAGAATATCTTGATGATATGCTGGATGAGCAGGAAAACCTATTGGGTTTGACAGAGGAACTCAGGGAGTCAAATGCCGAGAAGAAATCTCCTAACCTCCGCTTCAAGGACATGATATTGAAGCTTTATGAAAAGACTGGCAAACAGGTGGTCGTGCTCATCGACGAGTACGATGCCCCTCTCCTTGATGTCGTACATGATGAGGACAATCTGCAAATACTCCGCAACGTGATGCGCAATTTTTATAGTCCTTTAAAGAAATACGAGTACTATCTCCGTTTCGTATTCTTGACAGGTATCACCAAGTTCTCGCAGATGAGCATCTTCAGCGAGCTGAACAACATCACGAATATCAGTATGCGTGATGATTATGCTGGAATCTGTGGTATCACCAAGGAGGAACTCGTTACGCAGATGTCTGCGGATGTCGATGCCTTGGCAGAGAAACTAGGAAAAACTAGGGAAGAAACCTTGGAGAAATTGCGTGAATATTATGATGGCTATCATTTCTCACCAAACTCTCCAGATGTATTCAATCCTTATAGCTTGCTCAATGCGATGGCATCAGGTCAGTTGGATTACTATTGGTT
>CAVCRI010000064.1:0-15303 GCA_963604545.1 Lachnospiraceae bacterium
ATTCTTAATTCTTAATTCTTAATTCTTAATTCTTAATTCTTAATTCTTAATTCTTCATTCTTAATTCCCCTTCCCCTTCAGATACTCCTCGGTCTTGGTGTAGAGGCCAGTCTGTGCGGAGTAGGTGATGAACTTGCGGAACACCCACTTGTAGAGTTGGTTCTTCGTTCCCTCCTTGCTCTTGCCGAGCGAGAGGCGCAGAGCCTCCAACTGAGCCTCGTTGAAGGAGTTGCCTAGGTCGTCGAGCATATTCTTAGGGCCACGGCGGTCTGTCTCGCTCACGTTTTCGGCTTCCTTGTTCAGCAGGTCGGCGAAGATCTGTATCTTGCTCCAGATGTCGTGATAGACGAGCCATTCCACGAGGTCGCCCATCGGTCTGGTCCATGTCTGCCCATTGAGCACCCAGAGCAGGCATCCAGCCTTCCATGCCGACACGAGGGCACGCTTGGAGATGTCCCAGAGCACGTCGTCGTCGGTGAGGTCGGCGAGCGAAGCCATGTCGGCGGCAAGTTGGTCAGCAAGTTTGTTGAGCGGTTTGATGATGTACTTGCCCTTGCAGATGCTGAGGCGCACGAGATATTCGTCGAGTTGCTTCATAAACTTGTCGTCGTACTTGCCCTGTCGTGGAATCTTGCCGTCTCGCCCCTGCCTCGCCTTGTAGGAGAAGACCATACGGCCGAAGGTGCCGTTGAACAGCTCGTTCTTGTAGAACTTGCGGGCGGCGTATGGGGTGGAGGAGATGGTGATGTTGGCACGCAGTATGGGGTTGCCCGTCACGCCGTCGGCTGTGGCACGCAGGGCACCGGCTCGCTGACGGTCGTAGATGTTGCGCAGCATCTGTGATATTTGCTTGTGGCCGCCACACATGCGGTCGGCCATCTCCACCTCTGGCATGTTGAGGTACTGGGTGCGACTGCCTAGCTTTTCCAGTGCCATGGCGTTTTGGATGAAGGCGGCGTTGGTAACGTCGGCAGGAGGAAACCAGAAGCTCACGTCGGGTCTAACTGGCTTCTCCTTGTTGGCCGACTTGGTCTTCATCTGCTTTTGCCATTCCACGAGTTTCTGTAGCTCCGTCTCGTCGTGCTGTCTGAAGTCTCGGCAGATGGCCTCCACGAGGTTTCCGAGCTGTCCCTTGTTGCAGCCAGAGTCGGCGACGAGGTTGCTCATCATTCCGCTCATTTCCTTCCAGCTGTGGTCGGGATATTGAAATTTTGCCTCGCTGATGTGAGCTCCAAGTATCGGAAAGAGCATCGGGACGAGCGGTTCGTGCATATCTTTCGAAACTTGCGTGAGCAGGAGTTTCACGCATTCCGTGCCCCTGCCGAGCCGTGGCATCTTGGGAGCGGACGAATTACTGATGTTATACTTCATTTTTTGTCTATCTTTTTTATTTTATTCGTTGTTTTGCTTGTTCTTGTCAGCCGTCGGTTGCGCATTGGTTGCGAGCCAACAGGCTGAGAGATAGCCTTTTAGAGGAAGTGGGGTCGGGTTGCGAGAGTGGCGAATCTTCCAATTCCAGTTCTTCCAATTAAATTTTTGGATATTCCATTTTCTTGTATTCTATATATAACTATCTAATTATTAATTAGTTATAGAGTCTTTAGAAAGAGGTTTTGTCAGAAACAACCTCTTTTGGAATATTGGAAGAATTGGAATATTGGAAGATAATTGTGGCAGTTTGGGATTGTCGACTAATGTCGATTCCTCAAAATCGCCTCTTCCTCTACAAGGCCTCTTTTGGGCGCTTTTGCCCTTTCTGGGCGACCTTATCCTCTCTTCAGCTGCCACTCCACGATGGCATCCTTGGCTTGCCCAGCCTCCTGGTAGATGGCCTCGCTGATGTTGATGCCCTCGTCCTGGTACACCTTGAGGGTGAGCTGGATGGCTCCGTCCTTGGTCTTGGAGACTCTGCCGTGGGCGAGCTTGCGGATGAGCTCAGACTGGGCACGGATGCGAGGCTGGCGGATGAAGTCGAAGGTACCGTCGCTCAGGAGCAGTCCTACGCCCACGCCACGGAAGGGGCTGGCGCATCCCTTTACAGGGTTGTCGGGCAGGAAGAGGAAGTTGCAGTTCTTGTTGTTGTACATAGCCATGCCTTCTTTCTGCAGGTGGCTGATGAATGTTCTCTCGTTGGTGTCTTGGCTGCAACCAGTGCAGCCCTTGCTGTTCTTTTTCATCTTTTCGAATGATTTGTGAGTAAAGAAAGCTTGGAAACGTAGCGCTACCTTTTGACTCCTGGAGATTTCCTCACTCGCTCTTCACTCGATTAGTAATAAAATGTTAGTTAATTGAATTGCTGCACGATGTGCATGATCTTCATATTCATAATTGTAATACAGCGAAGGTTCTCTAAAGACTCCTGCAATGATTGTTTTGCGAGGCTCGTCTTGTCCTTCGACGGATGCAAAGGTAGCAGAAAATGTTGTTGTAAAAGTGAAAAACCTTTTAGAAAGTATCTGAAAATCAGTGTTTTCAGAATCAGTCGGAACCAATCGGAATCAATCAGAATCAAATAGAGGAATCAATCAGAATCAAATAGAGGAATCAATCAGAATCAAATAGAGGAATCAATCAGAATCAAATAGAGGAATCAATCAGAATCAAATAGAGGAATCAATCAGAATCAAATAGAGGAATCAATCAGAATCATATAACGGACCAATCTTCTATAAATAATCTTAAATTATCAACCTCTAAGTTGTATTTTTCGATTTTTTGCCGTATCTTCGCATCAAAAATAATACGATTATGACATTCGACCTTATTTCAGAAGACGAGCACCTTTGGACTGTCAGATATGATGATTGCCTCGACAACGTTCTGGACTCCATCTTCGGGCAATGGAACGATGTGGCTTGGTTGCGCAGTTTCTTCAAGCAAAACATAGATGATTTGGCATCTTACTTCAAAATAACAGATGTCAACCAAGCCATCTATGATACGATAGAAGATAGCGAACGGTTGCAATGTCTCATCATGGACATATCTCCAGAAGCTGACTTAGATAAAATTTTTCGTCCGTTGGAGAATTCCCGCACTTCTGAAATACTCTTGGGCAAGGAGAAGGCTCGACTTCGCAATGGCCCAAAGCATGCTTCTTGGCTCCGCATCTATGCAATCAAACTTGAACCTGGCATTTACATCATTACGGGTGGCGCCATCAAGTTGACCAGAACTATGCAGGAGCGAGAACATACTTTGATAGAATTAGCTAGAATGGAAAAGGTAAGACGCTTCTTGCTAGGCAATGATATTGTAGATAAGGATTCGTTTGTGGATTTCTTGAAAGAAATAATATAGAAAAGGAGGTTATTATGAGAACAGTAAATGAAATAGTTTCAGGATTGAAGGAGCATCAGTCGGCAACGCAGTCTAGATGGCGTGAGAATGCGGAGTGGCGCATGGCAAACAAGTCGTGGCTTCGCTACTCTCAGCGCATAGCTATGATGATGCTTGACAGGATGGATGAATTAGGAATGACCCAAAAGGGATTGGCCCAATTGATGGGATGTAGCCAGCAATATATATCCAAAGTTCTCAAGGGACAGGAGAACCTGTCTCTTGAAACCTTGGCAAAGATAGAGCGGTGTCTTCAAATCTCGATTCTTGACCATATAGCATAAGGATTGCTTTGCTTAATCTTCTTCTGAGTTTATGTTGTCATAGATGCAGCTGCCTACTTCTCTGTCGGCAGACTTCCATAAAAGATGATTCTTGTCAAGAGGAGGATACCTTTTGCTCTTGCCTTTGTAACCATTGATTTTCTTTGACATTCCGCCAGCCATTTTGCTGATTGCATTTTTGTCAGAGTATTCTATCGAGCCTATGCCTATCAGTGCCCTGACAAAGTCGGGGCAGTTGGTTGCTGGGTGAATAGCCTGTACTTCTAGGCAGATTTTCATGAGCAGCGCCAATTGTACGTTGCTGGTAATGGCTATCTTCATGGCAGCTTTGATAATCTGCTTTCTCGAATTAAGCACGGTTCCCTTCTTATTGGTAAACTGGCGGGTGAGCACTTTATCGGCCGCCTCCTTGCATTCTTGTGGTATTGTCCATTCGCTTTTGCCTGTTTCGCTCTCTTCTATTTGTTTAGCCTGAGTTTGGCAATTGCTCTCTTCTTTTTGCTGGGCAGGGAATGTATTGTCCATATCGTCATAGGCAAGCGTGCAAATTTTTTGGAAGTAGAAGAACGCTTCAATGTCATGGGCCATCAGTTTCTCTCGATGGGTGAAAAGGTATTTGCCTAGAGCTGTGTTTTTGGTAAACATGAATCGTCCATTTTTGTGTTCTATCAACTTGTTGAGAAAATAGAATTTTTTGCGTTGTTCTTCGTTACAATCTTCCTCCTCTATGTAGAGAAAAAGTGCACCAAGATGACTCTTGTATGATTTTATCAAGTGATTTGGGTCGATGATGATGAAGTCGGTGCTGAGTAATTCCTTGAGCTGGTTGGCGATGAGTGCTTGGTATTCGTCAGGATCATTGTAGCTTTCTTGCTTCCATTTGTTGAATTGACTGTTGGCCCTTATTGTCAAAGGGGATAAGGAAGAAGAGTGTTGCTTGTTCAGTTCGATGGTCAATTGTGCATATTCTTCATTTTTCCATTCCTTTTCCGATAGTGCTATCATTTTCTCCAGGCATTCAGCCAACTTTTTCAAAGCATATTTGATGCTGTTCTCCCAAAGTAAGATGGAGTTGAAAACTTCGGCATCCATGGTGTTAAGCACCAATCTTACCTTTTCAGCATTCTCTCGGTTTGTGTCTAGTGCCTCGCCAGGGAAAAGATAATCTATCACATGCTTGCTGTAGTCTGTAGTCGATGTAGCCGATACCGGCGAAACCTTGAAATTGCCACAGAAGCTATCTATCCTCAGCTTGCATTCTTCATATTTTGGGCTAGAGAGCAAGTTCAAGAGCGGATGGTCTTGTAGTAGTTCGATTTTTGCACTAAATTCCTTTACTGCTTTCTGTATCAAGAGCAGTAAGTCTAGCAGTTGCAGTTTCTGGCTGAGTGGGTTTTCAGCTTTTAGGTTGCTGCATCTCTCTATGATGTAATCGATAAACTTTTTTTCCTCCATATTGGATGATAAAAAAAGCGTGGGCGAAAACCAGTCATGCACCTTACTCCAGGGGCTACCGACCAAAGCAACCCAATCACACAGGTACAAACAAGTTTTGCCCACGCCGTAGATTTGACATTCTTATCCACTGGCATGGGCGTTGCTTGTCGTACACGTTCTGTGCGGTCTTATTGCTTCTCAATGTTTTTGGTCGGTATTTTGGAGTAAAAACCGTATGACGCTGACAACGCCGTCCATTCTGCCTACCTATAGGGGTAGGCTCCTCTATGCTGTTGTATTCTTTTCTTACTTTTCTTCTTATTTATAAGTATTGTATTTTATAAGTCCATGAATCGTTCCACGAATCGCTTGAATTTCCTTACCACCGATTCCTTCTTCAGCTTGCGCTTGTTGCCTGCGCCAAAGAGGGGCATCGGGGGCAGCACGCTGGTGATGCCCATTCCGCTCTCCTCCACGTAGCCGTCTCTGAGCGACTTGCCTACAAACTCTCGGGCTTTCTCTTCCCTCAGGTGCTCGTCGCTGATGATGGTGGATAGCTCCTTCTCTCGTTGCTCGCCGATGTAGTGCTGCCACTCCTCGTATACGTCCACGTCCTTGCCAGGCTTGATGGTCTTGATGTATCCGTCGATGAGGTCTTTCTTGTCTCTCAGTCTAGGGCTGGAGGTTACGCTTCGGGCGATGTCCATGATGATTTCCTGGTTCTCGCAGTTGCTGTCGTGGTATTGCTTCACGAGGGCGAGGATGTAAGGGATGTCGATGTCTGCCTGTCCCAGCAGCTCCATCTCAAACTCCAGTCCGTCGGTCTCCTTGTCGATTTCCTCCTCGCCACTAGCCTCGCCCGTGCTGCTTGCGCCCTTTTGTTGCTCGCCCTTGATGTCGTCGCGGAAGCTGAGGTACCACGACTGGTAGTCTTGCAGGTCGCGGGGCTTGATGATGCGGATGGCGTTGCGCTCCTCGGGGTCTTCGGGATTGAACTGGTCGAAGCTCACGAGGATGTTGGTGGCCTTGATGTATTCGCCGTATAGCCTTACGAAATCCACCTTTTGGGCGAATGGGGTGGAGGGACCCAGCTGGCTCAGAGGGTAGAGGCTGAGCATTGCCTCTGCCAGCTCCTTATAGCCAGTGTGGTGCTTGCCATCCTCGTCGTAGCCGTTGTAATATTCCTCGAAGGTGCGCATCAGGATGATGCTGGTGGCGTTGGCGTCGCCGAAGAGTCCGAAGCTGCGGTTGGTGGCTTCCTCCAGGTTGCGGAAGCAGACGATGTTGCCGCAGTTCTTCACGGCGTTGAGGATGCGGTTGGTGCGGCTGTAAGCCTGCAAGAGACCGTGCATCTTCAGGTTCTTGTCCACCCAGAGCGTGTTGAGGCACTTGGCGTCGAAACCTGTCAGGAACATTCCCACCACGATGAGCAGGTCGATGTCCTTGTTCTTCATGCGCAGGGAGAGGTCCTTATAGTAGTTTTGGAATTTCTCTGCGCTCGTGTCGTATGAGGTGCCAAACTGCTGGTTGTATTTCTTTATGCATCCGTCCAGGAAGTCCTTGCTCGTGGTGTCGAGCTTCTTGATGCCCTCCGGGTCTTCCTCGATGTTGCCCATCTCGTCGTTCTCCGCCTCGTTGGCAGCGGTAGTAAAGATGGTGGCGATGTGCAGCTGCCTAGCTCCTGGCTCAGCCATTTGCCGCTCCAGCTCCCTATAGTATTCCATCGCCATCGGCACGCTGTCGCACGCCAATATCGAGTTGAAGCCTGTGGTGGCTATCTTGGTCTTTTCCTCTTCCACCTGGTCTTCCTTCTTTTTCTTGAAGTTCTTCACCACGTCCTCCACGTTGGTCAGCACCGAGGCTGTCCACTGGCTCTCTCGCTTGGTCTTCTGGCCGAAGTGGCTGAGCAGATACCTTACGTTGGTGGCTATTCGGGCAGGGGCGAGGTAATCGGTGTTCTCCACCTTCTTGCCGTCCACCTCAGCCATCTGCGCATGGTATTCCACCTTGAATTTCAGCACGTTCTTGTCGTTGATGGCATTGATGATGGTGTAGGTGTGCAGGGCCTTGGTGTGCTGCCCCTTGTCGTCGAGCTCGCCTCCGAACACGTCGGCGGTGATCATCGCCTCGCCCTTCACGTTGGATGAGTTCACGCTGAAGATAGGTGTGCCTGTGAAGCCAAACATGATGTAGTTTTTGAAGCTGTGCTTGATGCGCCTTTGCATCTCGCCAAACTGCGAGCGGTGGCACTCGTCGAAGATGAACACGAAGTTCTCGTTGAGCACTTCTTGCTTAATCTTGTCTTTCTTCAGGAGGCTCGCCATCTTCTGTATCGTGGTGATGATGATGTGCGCTTCCTCAGAGTCGTTCAGCTGCTTGAGCAGGATATTGCTGTTGGAATTGCCGTTGGCGCAGTTGGGGCAGAACTTGTCGTATTCCTTCATCGTCTGATAGTCGAGGTCTTGGCGGTCTACGATGAACACCACCTTATAGATTCCCTCCATCTTGGAGGCGAGCTGTGCCGTCTTGAAGGAGGTGAGCGTCTTGCCCGAGCCTGTGGTGTGCCAGATGTAGCCACCAGCCTTCCTTGTGCCTTGCCAATGGTTCTTGAGGGCGGTGTCTATGCGGTTGAGAATCCTCTCGGTGGCGGCTATCTGGTAAGGGCGCATCACGAGCAGTTCCTTGTCCACGTTCAGCACGCAGTAACGGGTCAGGATGTTGAGCAGGGTTCGCTTGGTGAGGAAGGTCTTGGCAAAATCTTCCATGTCGCAGATGATGTTGTTCTCGGCGTCGCTCCAGTAGCTGGTAAACTCGAACGAGTTGCTCTGCGTCTTCTTTTTCTTGCCCTTCAGCTTGTCTGCCTCTCGCTCACGGGCGTAGCGGGTGGTGTTGCTGTAATACTTGGTCTCCGTGCCGTTGGAGATGATGAAGAGCTGTATGTAGTCGAACATTCCCCTGCCAGCCCAGAAGCTCTCTCGGGCGTAGCGGTTTATCTGGTTGAAGGCCTCCTTGATGCTCACGCCTCGGCGTTTCAACTCGATGTGGACCAGTGGCAGACCGTTCACCAAGATGGTTACGTCGTAGCGGTTGGCGTGGGTGCCTCCCTCTGGCACGTACTGGTTGATGACCTGTAGGCGATTTCTGAACACGTTGTCCTTATGCAGGAGGTGGACGTTGGTTACGGTGCCATCGTCACGGTTGATGTCGATGGCTGTGTTGTCACGATGAATCATCTCCGCCTTGTCTTCCAAGGTCAGCGTGTCGTTGGCGATTTGCAAGACCAACTCGTCCCACTCCTTGTCGGAAAACACGATGTCGTTAGCCTCGCCAAGTTGCTGGCGAAGGTTCTGCATCAGTTCCTCCTCGTTGTGGATGGAAGGACGGTCGTAGCCTTGGCGCTGTAGCTGCGTGATGAGCCACTGCTCCAGCTCGGCTTCACTCTGGTAGGCGTTGCCACCTCGCTGCTGTGGCTCGTATCTTGCCACAACGGTGCTGGTGTCTTGCTCTGCTATGATGTTATACTGTTCTGCCATAATGTACGACGTTTTTTATTGTTGTTTGTCCTTTTATTCAAATGTCAGCAACTTCTCACGGTAGTACTCGTACTGCTTCTGTCGGAGGGAGATTAGCTTTTTAAGCTTATTTATGTGTGAGGTAAAAGCGTCTAACTCTGAAACTATTTCTTTTTGAATATCTGGTTCAGGAAGAGGTATCTCAAATTTGCTGTATATTGAAATCCAATGACGTTTATGATTTGAAGGAATATATTTAATGGTTTTCATAGCCATATAAATATATCTAATGTCGTTTTTGTCATTCTTGGGCTTCAGTATTTTTAATGCAGAACTTTTGACTTTAAAATCAAAATCAACCCAATGAAATCCTGTGGTGAAATCGTCAAAAATAATGACAGGATTTTGTGGAGTAGCTTTATAGATTCCTTCCATTTCATTTGTATAGCCAAGAATAAAACTTTGCCCAGCTGTAAGTACTGGTATTGAGTAATTATCATTATACTCAGTAGATTTAACTATAAATGGATTTGGTTGTACGTAATCTAAAAGTTCATATAGCTTTTCAAAATTTACTCCTTTTGGACAGAGAGCTTTTAGCTTCTCTTCAATTTTGTTATTTGAATCAATATTAGCATTGTTCAATTTTAAAGAATCGTTAGCAACTTTGTTGCTTAAATCGTCAATTTCACTGTTTAAAAGTTCTATGTCTATTTTTTCATTTTCTTTCTTTTTTTCTACGTATGAACCTACTGCAAGATTAGAAGCGTTGGTCAAAATCTCGTCATTGCTTACAAGTTTGCTGAAATATTGCTTTTCTTTGCGTTCTATATAGGCATTTACAATTACATCTTGATTCTTTTGCTCTAACTTATTCTTATTGCCATTCTTTATATATTCTTTAGAAGCATCCACGAACAATACATTGTTATCTTTCTTGTTCTTTTTAAGTACAATAATGCAGGTGTCTATGGGTACGCCAAAAAAGAGATTGGCGGGGAGTTGGATAACGGTGTCCACGAAGTTATTCTTCACTAAGTACTCACGGATTTTTACTTCTGCAGTAAGATTGCGATAGAGCACGCCAGGGAACTCAACGATGGCGCAAGTGCCCGTCTCGCTGAGGTGGTAGAGCATGTGCATCGTGAAGGCAAGGTCGCTCTTGGAGGTAGGGGCAAGTACGCCCGCAGGACTGTATCGCTCGTCGTTGATGAGAATAGGATTGGTCTTGCCCTCCCATGCCTTGGAATAGGGTGGGTTGCTCACGATGGCATCGAACTTCATGCCGAGGTGGTGGGGCGTGGTAAGCGTGTTGCCCAACTGGATATCGAACTTGGCGTAGTTGACATCGTGCAGGAACATGTTGATACGGCAGAGGTTGTAGGTGGTAGGGTTGATTTCCTGACCATAAAACTCGATGTCCTTCGCCTCATCGCCAGCGTATTTCACAAACTTCATCAGCAGGGAACCCGAACCACACGCAGGGTCGTAAACCTTGCGGATGTGTGGATTCTGGAACGAGGCGATTCTTGCCAACACCTCGCTCACCTCCTGTGGTGTGAAAAACTCGCCACCGCTCTTGCCGGCGTTGGAAGCATACATCTGCATCAAGAATTCGTAGCTGTCGCCCACGGTGTCGATGCTGTTGTCGGTAAACTTTTGGCTCAGCTTCATGTCTCTCACCTTGGTGAGCACCTTGGAGATGCACTTGTTGCGCAAGTCCACCGAGTTGCCGATGCGAGAGCTGTCGATGATGAAATCAGAAAAGAGTCCCTTTACCTGCTCCTCGCTCTCAGTGCCAGCGGCACTCGCCTCGATGGAACGGAAAACGTTGGCAAGGGTCTCGTTGAGGTTGACGTTAGCCTCAGGTCTCTCAGCCACGTTTTGGAACAACTGGCTTGGCAGAATAAAAAATCCTTTCTCCTGCACCATCGTCTCACGAGCCTCCTCAGCCTCGGCATCGCTCATCTTGGCATAGTCGAAATCCTCGATGCCAGCCTCGGCTTGCAGATGGTTGATGTAAGAGGTAAGGTTCTCTGAAATGTAACGATAAAAAATGGCTCCCAAAACGTAAGCCTTGAATTCCCATCCATCCACAGCACCACGCAGTTCCTCGGCGATGCTCCAAATGGTCTTATGTAGTTCTTCTCTTTCTCTGTTGTTTGTTGCCATAATAGTTATCGTTTGTTTTTGAGCACGAGCTTCCAGCCCTCGTTCATCAGGACGAGGGTGCTGTCGGTTGCGCTGTTTATATTAAAGGTTTGGTCGCTAATCTTGATTTCCTCGCCCTTCATGCTGTAAGCGTAACTGCCGCAAGGAGTGATTTCGTATCGGGTCTTTATGTGGCCCTCGCCATCGAAGTAGTTGGTCTCTTCGCCCTGTGAAAAGTAGATGCTGTCGGCTGTTACTCGGCAGAAAGCATCCGCCTCCTTCACGTCAACGAAGAAGCCGCCTATACGCTGCCCTGCGCTGGCGATTTCCCACTCGTGGGCTGTCAGCAGGGCTTTGTAATCCGTAGATGGAGAGACTTCCTTCTCCTCCTCGCCATCGCTGGAGCAGGAGGAGAGGGCAAAAGTCGCTAAAAACATAAAAGGGACAACTGCCATCGCTCGTACTAGCGACGGCAGTTGCCCCTTTGCTGGTGCAAAATGCCTCTTGATAGGTGCATGAAGCCCCTTTGCTGGCGCATAAAGCTCCTTGGAAATTGCACGGCTGCTTGTGGCTAATCCTGACCCCTCAGAATTACCCCCCATTTATTGGGCTGGCAGCCAATGACTTATATAATCTCATACAAATATTTTTTGGTTTACTCTAAAATGTTCTATCCGCAAAAGTACGACTTTTATTTTGAAAAGCCAAGGATATTAGGAAATATTTTTTTAGGCTTGTTTATTTTTGGCTCTCCTTTTTCTTTCTTGCATTCTCGAAAAGCTGAATTTGTCTGCTCAGGTCTTCTTCTGATGGCAGGGCTTCACGCAGTTGCTTGATGCGCACGTTGTCGTAGGATGCTACGCCCATAGGGGTGGAGATTCCCTTGAACGCCCACTTCACTTCCGTCTGGTTCTTGTCCTTGCAGATGAGCAAGCCGATGGTAGGGGTGTCATCGTCAGTCTTCAGCAACTCGTCGACGGCGTTCACATAGAAATTTAGCTTGCCAGCAAACTCAGGCTCGAATGGCTTGGCCTTTAGCTCGCAGACCACGTACGCTCTTAGTCGGATATGGTAGAAGAGCATGTCGATGCGGCGGGTCTTGCCTGCAACGATGATTTCCTTCTGCCTGCCGATAAATGCGAAGCCAGTGCCTAGCTCCAGGAGAAAACGGGTGATGTTCTTCTCCAGCTCTTCCTCTAGTTCTTCCTCGGCGTATTGCTTAGGAAGTTCGATGAAGCCAAAGTCGTAAGTGTCCTTGGTTATCTCCTGAGCCAGCTTGCTCTGGGCAGGGGTAAGATATTCGGAAAAATTGGAGATGGCTCCTCCTTGCGAATGGTAGAGGTCGGCACGCAGACAGTTGTCGAGCGTGTTGCGGCTCCACCCCTCGTTGATGGTCTGATGGATGTAGAACAGGGCTTCGTCCAAGTCCTTGCACTTGGTGATGATTTGGACGTGATGTCTCCATGGCACGAAAGAAAATGCCAGAGGAAAGGCAAGTCCCAGTTCGCTCTCGTAATCAGCCTCTTGAATTTCTCCACCAAGTTGGTGGAGTTTTATATCTGTCTTATTATCAGATGTTTGTAATTCTCCAACAAGTTGTTGGAGTTTTTCGTTAGCCTTGTTGGAGGAATAGAAAAGATACCATTTTTTCATGTTCCAGAGGTTTGTGGTACTGAATCCCTTTGCCTTAGGGAAAGCGGCTTTTAGGTCGAGGCTTACTTGCTCCACCACACCTGTTCCCCAATGCTCCTCGGCACGACGAACCACAAGGTCACGCCCCAACTGCCAGTTGAATAGCAACTGTTCGGAGTTGACCTTGACGGCAGACTTTATTTGTGCTTTCTTGTATCTGCCCTTCAGTTCCTCTATCCAAGACATGTAGTCTTTGTCAATGCTCACGTTTTGGGAACTGGCAAAATGTGGCGCCATTTCTTCTTGTTTCATACCTTTTATAACAATTATCTTACAAAGGTAGTAATTCTTTTCGACAACGTGGCATAAAAGTTTGATTTTTGTAGCTTGGCGTTGTCGATTTATACAATATTAAACATTATTGGAGGTTTATACGAGTTAAGGCTAGTATCAAAGAAAGTTTCAATATTCCTTGGAAATTCAGATAATATTGGTTATATTTGCAATCGTTTAACAACAAGAATCAAGTGCCAAGAACATAATCATAAGAAAATAAATAACTTGAAAAGTGTATGAAAACAATGATTTCTAAGTTGCGCCAAGCCTTATGGCTGATGGCGTTGCTGCTCATCCTGCCTTTGCAGATGATGGCGGCAGAACTGGGAGAGGCGGGCAAGCGACTGGCTGCCCTGCCAGGTGTGAGTGATGTGGAACCGCTGAAGAGTTCCTGCTTCCCCGAGAAGTATGTGTTCTTCATCCAGCAGCAGCTGGACCCGAAGAATCCTGCCGTAGGCAACTTTGAGCAGCGCGTGGTGCTCTGCCATCGTGGCTACGACCGCCCTACGGTCATCGTAACCGAGGGCTACGACGCCAACTATGCCCTCCGCGAGGGTTACGTCGAGGAACTGTCGAAACTCTTCGACACCAACATCATCACCGTGGAGTATCGCTATTTCGACAAGTCGATGCCTAAGCCTTGCAACTGGGATTACCTCACCGTGGAGAACTCGCTCTACGACCTGCACCACGTAAACCAGACGCTCCACGCCCTCTACAACAAGGGCAAGTGGATAGCCACGGGCATCAGCAAGGGCGGACAGACCACCATGTTCTATCGCTCTTACTTCCCAGACGACGTGGACATCTCCGTGCCTTATGTGGCTCCGCTGAACCGAAGCGTGGAGGATGGTCGCCATGAGAAATTCTTGCAGCATGAGGTTTCCACCAAGGAGAACCGACAGAAGGTGCTCGACTTCCAGCTCCTGCTCTTCAAGCGCAAGGCGCAGCTCCTGCCGATGTTTGAGAAATATTGCGCCACGAAGCATTATACCTTCAACGCGCCCCTGGCTGAGATTTTCGACTTCTCGGTCTTCGAGTATGCCTTCGCCTTCTGGCAGTGGGGCGAGGACATCCACGCCATCCCTGCTGCATCGGCAGACGACAAGACCGTCTTCGACTACTGGATAAGGAAGTGTGAGCCTGACTATTTCTCCAACCAGAATCCTTACTTCTCATTCGATGTGCAGGCGCAGCGAGAGCTGGGTTACTATGGCTATTATACCGAGCCTTTCAAGAAGTACCTGAGCATCAAGACGGCCAAGGGTTACCTGAAGCGACTGATGCTGCCAAAGGGTGCGGAGAACGTAACCTTCTCGCCAGCACTCTATCAGCACACGGTGGACTTCCTGACCAACAACGACCCTAAGATGGTCTACATCTACGGCGACATCGACCCATGGGGAGCCTCGGGCATCTACGGCTTGCCGTTCACCAAGAACAAGCATAACCTGCATGTCTACATGTGCCCTGGTGGCTCTCACAAGACTCGCATCCTCTCCTTCCCAGAGAAGACCCGACAGGAAATCATCGACCTGATAGGGGGATGGCTGAAGGAATAAGGATGCGGAAATATTAATAAAACTTATGTGGCGGTTGCCAAGTATGGCATTCAGAGCCTCGTGAAAAGTACCAAGGTATTGGATGGTGCAAAGTAGAGAGACATAGATGTGCAGTATGGAGTGCTGCTAGGGCTTTAACAAAAAAATAGCTATTGGAAAGTCTTTGCCGACTTATCCAATAGCTATTTTTTTTGCTGCCTGCAGCAAGTCTTCGAAGTCCTCGCAAAACTCGGTCATCTTATGATAGAGCAGGTTGCTGCCCTTACTAGACAACTCCTCGTCTGGCAATGGACCGCTGTTGATGGCAACCGTAAAGATGTTGGCGGCTACACCGGCACGAACACCCAATGGGGCATTCTCTACCACGATGCCTTCCCAAGGCTTTAGGTCGCCCGCCTTCTGCAATCCCATGAGATATGGGTCTGGATTTGGCTTGCCACGCTTTACGTCGTATGCGGTTACGATATGGTTTTCATCGAGGAAATCACCAAAGTCGTTCAATAGGCGCATAATGAGAGGGCGCTGACCGCTTCCTGTCACCACACCCACCTGCATGCCGGCATCCTTAATCTTCTGCATCACTTCCTTTACGCCAGGGAATATCTCGGCGGTAGGCATGGAGTGGAAGATGTCGGTCTTCACGTCGTACATCTTCTGAGCCTCTTCCAAGGAGATGTCCTTGCCTTTCTGCTTCTTCACCATCATCTGTATGGTGTCGATGCCTCGTGCTCCCTCGGTGGCGTAAGCGTCGGCGGCAGTCATGTGGATGTCGAATTGCTTCATCGACTCCTGCCAAGCCACGGCATGATTAGGCATACTGTTGTACAGCACGCCGTCCATGTCAAAAAGAACGGCTTTGGGAGTAAACTCCGCAAAGCCGTGGTCTTTTAAGTATTTTGAAATTACTTCTTTCATCTTACTTCTCGTTCGCCAATCTCTCCTGGATAGCCTTGCTCTCTGCCTCATAACCTGGCTTGTTGAGCAATGCGAACATGTTCTTCTTGTAAGCCTCAACACCTGGCTGGTTGAATGGGTTCACCTCTTCCAAGA
>CAVCRI010000065.1:0-15144 GCA_963604545.1 Lachnospiraceae bacterium
AAGTGTGTGGAAAAGTGCCTTCAACTTGTCAAGCAGGCTGGCATGGAAATGCGTGTAGACTACATCTCGTTCAGTATGCACGCATGTGAGCAGTTGGTTAAGCTCAATCCACAGGCAAGAGTCTACTACCTGGGCAGTGATGTGACACCAGATGTCATCAAGCAGAAGGGCTTTGCCGGCATCGACTATTATGGTGGTGCGCTTCAGAAGAATCCTGAGTGGGTAGAGCAAAGCCACAAGCTAGGCATGAAGGTGAATGTATGGACCATTGATGACATGCGTGAACTACAGCGTTGCGTAGATGCAGGTGTTGATTACATTACTACAGATAAGCCTGTTGAGGCTTTGAAGATTGCCGCAGGTAAGGTGAGATACTAGAATCCCCAAAGTCTCTCTTTAATACATTCTGATATTTATTTCTCCGAGTGTATGCTCTATTTCAGAAGCAATGGAATGGGCATATACTCGGATTTTTTTATCGTCTATATTGTTGATGTGCTCTGGAGATAAAGCCTTGATTTCTTCTTGGGTCTTGAATTGGAGCATGGAGGCTATTGGGGTTAGTTTGTGCGCAATCTTTCCAAGCTCTTCCCGATTGATTTCTCTATTCATGGAGGTTGTATCTGAAACCTGATGTAATGTAGACAGATAGTTCTCCATTTCGGTCTTTAAACTATTCAGAACCTCATGCTCTGCCTCTGGGTCTCCTTCGGCAAAGGCTAGTATAGAGGCAAGACAGGAACCGGTACTTTCCTTTTCCCTGGCATATTCCTTCAGACCTAGTTTCTTTGCAAAATCATTCTTTGAGAATGGTTTGAAGAGACAGTCGTCAAATCCTGCTTGCTTTAGTTCCTTTAGGATACTTTCATCATGGGCGGTCATCGCAATCACTCTCATTTGGCTGTGGTTGATATGCTTGATCAGTTGCATGCCGTTTACCTCTGGCATCTCGATGTCCATCAGCATTAGGCTAGGCTGTTCATTGTGCAGTATGGTGAGTGCTTCTGATACGTGGTTGCAGGCGAATACTTGCCAGTCTTTGTCTATGATGCGTTGCAGTATCTCTTGCAAGAGTGTGAGTTGCAGCTTGTCATCATCTAGGATGAGTATCTTATGGTTCTGCAATGGCTTGGATGAGATGGTGCATCCTTGCGTTGCTGACTCTTCTTTCGGGACTCTTCTTTCGGTGCTAGGCTCTATCGGGAGGATAACGGTGAAAGAGCTTCCCCTGCCTTTGGTGGAGGTCAATTGGATATGGCCTCCTAAGAGTGAGGTGAGCTCTTGGGTGATGGATAATCCCAAGCCTGTTCCCTCGATGCCCTGGGCACTCTTCAGTCGGGTGAAGGCTTGGAATATGCGCTGGCTCTCTTCGGTGGTCATGCCTTTTCCGGTGTCGCAAACTTTTAATATGAGTTCGGGGGATTGCTGACCAGAGTATTGGCTTTGGTGGATAGAGGCGATGATTTTGACGCTACCTTGGTCGGTATATTTGATGGCATTGCTTACCAGATTGTTGAGTATCTGTCTAATGCGGAAGGCATCGGCACGATAGAGTGCTGGGCCATGGGCTAGTCCCTGTACATCATAACTGAGTGTCAATGACTTTTGTTGGGCTTGTATGTTCATCTCTTCCACGCATTGCTCCACTAACTTTTGAGGATTGAAACTTACTGGATGCAGTTCCAGCAATCCATTCTCCAACTGGTGATAGTCGAGTAGTGAGGCCACCAATTGCGAGAGATGGGTAGCGGAGTTGTGGATACTGTTGAGGTAGGAACGTGCCTGCTCATCGTGCAAGCTGTCCTTGAGCAAGTCGATGAAGCCAGAAATGGAGGCAGCCGGTGCCTTGATATCATGCGTGATGGTGAGAAGGAGGCGTTCCCTTTGCTTCATGATGCGCTGTATCTCCTCGTTGGCAGCTTCCAGGCTCTCTCGATAAATTTGTTCTTTTTGAGTGTCTCTCCAGATATACCATAGCAGGATGATGGTGGCGAGGATGGCAACAATGGCTAGCAAGCCGATTTGCCAGAGTAGGTGCTGTCGGGCAGCCATCGCCTTGTTGATGGTTTGTTGCATAGAGAGCCTTTCTCGCTCATGCTCAGCATTGAGTTGTTTGGCAGAGCGTAAGGCTAATTGGGCGTTCACCATTTGTAGCTCTGCCATCTCCTTGTTGACGGCTTGTCTCTTTTCCTTGGAGGCGTTTTTCTCTTTTTTGTCTATCTGTTCAAGAATGTCGGCTACATTATTCGCGACATTTACTGGGGAGATGGTGTCGATGATGGCTCGGTTACTATCTTTCTTGACGCTCAGGGTCTCGGCATGTTCCTTCCTAAAAGCATCGGCAAGGCGACGGAAGAAACCTTTCTTGGTCTTTATCACTTCCACTGTTGTAGTCTTGGCCTCATGCGTTTGGGCTGTCTTGGAATGGACTACTACCGAATCTTTCCCTGTGTTGAGGCTCTGCAACTTCTCGTGCAAGTAGTTGGGATGTACATTTCCACTCATGGCATCCGACAACTGTTTCAGGTTGTCTTGTTCTTCTTTGAGCAATACTGTCATGGCATTGTCGGCAGAGTCTCGCTTCTCGATATATTCGCGGGAAGCCTTATTGATGGCTAGGATAGACTGGGTGTTGCTGTATACGAGTGCGATAGCCGCAATGAGTACTACGGCAACTGCGCAATAGCCGATGGCTGCCTTGAAGGGAATGCTAGTCTTAATCATATTGAGAGTTTACTATTTTATACCTTAATCTATAGACACCTAATGTATCTGGCTGCAAAATTACAAAAAATAATCGAATAAAACGGAAAAGCCTGCCAACAAGGTTAGTTGATGGCAGGCTTTTTCAAAAAGCGACGCGTAATTACTGTTTGTTAAAGGTGGTGTTACTCAGCGATAGCTGTTGTTGATACTGTGCTGTCAGCTGGAGTCTCTGCTGCAGGCTGAGTTGGGGTCTCGTTCTCTGCTGCGGTTGTGTCTGCTGGAGCCACTGTGTCAACTGGTGCTACACTTGCCTCGCTTGCCATCTTGTTGCCAGCGAAAACGTTGCTTACTGATACCATCGCTACTGCTGCGATAACTGCAAATACTAATTTCTTCATAATCTTTAAAATTTGAAATTTGGTGAATATAACATTAATTCTCTTTTTGAACCGTTTACTGAGTTTATGTCTCATTGTCGTGTTCGCTATATTATATCGCAAGGGGTGTGCCAAAATGATGAGTTGTTTGCTAAGTGGTTGGTAGTCAGTAATAATGCCTGTTTTGCTAAATATGGAGATATGCGGAAAGTGTGGAACGAGTGTGGAAAAAATCCCCAAAATGTTGTGGAACACTTTGGGGATTTATCTAATCCATGCCTAATTTCTTCATTTTGTTATAGAGGGTTTTCCTGTCGATGGCCAGCAGTTGGGCTGCCTTGCTCTTGTTGCCATTGGTGGCTCGCAAGGCAGCTTCGATGCTTTGTTGCTCTGAACGCTCATCGTGAAGTGCCATATTGGTAGGTTGTATGGTGGTTTGCGCCATCGTCTTTTCGAGTTCGGATATACCGATGTATTTGCCTTTGGCAAGGAGAGTGGCTCGTTTCATCACGTTGTTGAGCTCACGTAGGTTGCCCGGCCAGTCATAGGAGGCAATTCTCTCCGATGCCTTGGCATCTATACCAAGTACGTTTCTGCCCAACTCCTTGTTGGCATGTTTGATAAAGAGACTGGCAAAGAGGAAGAGGTCGGCTCCTCGGGCCTTGAGGGCTGGCATGTAGATAGTGAACTCGTTGATGCGGTGATAGAGGTCTTCCCTGAACTTGCCCTCTGCTACACATTGGGCAAGGTTCTCGTTGGTGGCACATATCAGTCGGATGTCGATGTCTATTTCTTGGGTGCTTCCCAGAGGGCGAATCCTTCGCTCTTGCAGGGCTCTGAGCAACTGTACTTGCACTTCGTAGCTTAAGTTTCCCATCTCGTCGAGGAATAAGGTGCCTCCATTTGCCATCTCGAAGGCACCCTTCTTGTCTTGTTCGGCACCTGTAAATGCACCTTTCTTATATCCAAAGAACTCTGATGCAGCCACATCCTTGGGAATGGCCCCGCAGTCTAGGGCAAAGAAAGGCTTGTCTTTGCGGTCGCTCAACTCATGTATGCGATGGGCAACATACTCCTTGCCCGTACCACTGGCTCCCAAAATCAATACCGACATAGGGGTAGGGGCTACCAGTGAGACATATTCATAGAGTTGCTTGGATGCCTCGCTATTACCTTCTATATATTTAGGCGCATTGTCTTGGCTGTCTTTGCTGTCGGAAAGTGCCTCGTTTGGAGAGTCTACTGAAGTCTTGTTGCTTGTCTCTCCTGGTTGGGTTATAGGCATGCTTCTTTCTTCTTCAGATTGTAGTGCTATGGCTTCCTTGATTTTGTTGAGCAAAATCTCTGGGTGAAATGGCTTCTCTACATAGTCTGTGGCTCCCGACTTCATGGCAAGTACGGCATTCTGCACTTCGGCATAACTGGTCATTACGATAAAGGGGATGATGAACTGGTGCTGTTTGGTCCATTTCAGTATGGTCAATCCGTCATGATCGGGCAGCCTTAAGTCTGAGAGAATCAAGTCTGTGTTCTTGTTCTCTTGCAGAAATTTGAGCGCTGCATTCACTGAAGTGACCTTCGCAACGCTAAATCCTTTTTTCTTGAGCCATGTCTTTATCATGGTTCCAAAAGCCATGTCGTCCTCTACAATCAGTATGTTTGCCATTGTTGCTTGTTTTTTGTTTTGATGTTATCTTTGTGAGAGAGACTTGCTCTTCTCTTTACTTTTATTGTGGAAAGTCTCTTTTCTTATTTATAGCTGTGCAAAGTTAACTAAAAGGGAATAATGTTGACTCTTTTGTTTGCATTATTTAGCAATAAAAATAATTATCTTCCGGTTTAAGCGTATCTTTGTAGCTTATCATCATAAATGAGGGGTAAATAGAGGTAGAAAAATTGGCTCAGGGGAGATTGTCTATCCACGGACAATCTCCCCTGAGCCGTATTTACTATATTGTCAGGCGAGCATTCACAAGCCTGGAATGATATTTTTATGGTTAATGGGGGAGCGCTAGTCGGGATGATTAGTGCTTTTTTTGATTATTTATCAGAAAAGCATGGTTATTTCTAGATTTTATTGTACCTTTGCAATCGTACAAAGTAACAACATTTCTTAATACATACAAGATTATGAACTATGCGCTTATTATAGCTGGAGGTTCCGGCAACCGTATGGGACAGGATATTCCTAAGCAGTTTATGCATGTGGACAATTGCCCTATCATTATTCACACCATGATGGCTTTTCAAAAGCATCCTGATATTCAAGGTATCGCTGTGGTTTGCTTGGCTGGTTGGGAAACTGTATTGCAATCTTATGCAAACCAGTTTAACATCACTAAGCTGAAATGGATTTTCCCAGGTGGCAGCAATGGTCAGGAATCCATTCACAATGGCATCTATGGTCTAAGGGGTGCGGGATGCCAGGACGATGACCTCGTGTTGGTGCATGATGCCGTTCGGCCATTGCTTTCACAAGACATCATCTCTTCCAATATAGCCATTTGCCAGAAATATGGCTATGCCATTACGGGCATCAAGTGCCGTGAAGCTATCTTGGAGAGTGAGGATGGCTTTACGTCCACTACGAGCATCCCTCGTGATGAATTGATTCGTACTCAAACTCCCCAGACCTTTCGCTTGGGTAATTTGATAGCCGCACATGAGGAGGCCAAGGAAATGGGCATTGCCAACTCGGTGGCATCTTGTACCCTGATGGCAGAGCTTGGTGGCAGGCAGATGCACATTGTGCCTGGTTCCGAGAAAAACATTAAGATTACCACCGTTGAGGACTTGGAGATACTCAAGGCCTTGATGAAGGTGCAGCCTGAGTCTTGGCTGAAATAAGATATTGTTAGAATAATGTTAGGATATTGTTAGAATAATGTTAGGATATTGTTAGTTTTATGTTAGAATCTTCATTATATCAGAAAGATATTGCCCGTCTTTTTGCTGAGGGATTGGACTTGGGACGGCTTCTGGACAAGACCATTTTGGTAGTGGGAGCTACCGGCTTGATAGGTGGTAGTATCGTCGATGTGTTGATGCAGAATCCCGATAGATGCTATCAGGTTGTGGCCGCAGGTCGTAATCGGGAACGAGCCAAGCAGAAGTTTGCTGCTTATTGGGATGAGGAATGCTTCGCCTTTGCTGAGATAGATGTTACAGTCTCAATGTACAAGAATCTTAACAGACTTATTTTGGATGATGTCTACGACACATTGATGCATGTGGATTATATCATTGATGCCGCTAGCAATGCCAGCCCTAACTTCTTTGTCCACAGGCCGGTGGAAGTGATGAAGGCAAACTTTGATGGAGTGGCTAATCTGATGGAGTATGGCTTGGAACATGGCATGAAGCGCATGGTTTACATTTCTTCGGGTGAGATTTATGGTGAAGGCGATGGTACGGTCTTTACTGAGAAAAGCAGTGGATATGTGGATTGCGCCTCTGTGAGAGCTTGTTATCCTTCGTCGAAGCGTGCTGCCGAAACCCTCTGCATGGCATATTGCGCCGAGTATGATGCCGATGTGGTGATAGCCCGATTGAGTCATACTTATGGCCCAGGCTTTACGCAGAGTGACAACCGTGTGTATGCCCAGTTTATCCGCAATGTATTGAACGGCGAGGACATCGTGCTGAAGAGCAAGGGGGAGGCTTATCGCTCCTGGCTTTATGTGGTGGATGCTGCCCATGCCATCTTGCGCCTTTTGATGGATGGAGAGAAGGCTAACGCCTATAATGTGGCTCACTCTGAGGCCAATATCTC
Organism: Lachnospiraceae bacterium; assembly: GCA_963604545.1. GTDB lineage: Bacteria > Bacteroidota > Bacteroidia > Bacteroidales > Bacteroidaceae > Prevotella. Next base: position 6,856 of record CAVCRI010000065.1, read on the forward strand.
TATCAGGCAGTTGGCTGAGCTGATAGCCTCAAAGGCTCATCGCAGGGTCGTGTTTGATGTTCCCGACGATGTTATGCACGGCAATACCACGCCTATCACCAAGGCTACTTTCGATACGGATAAGTTGAAGGCATTGGGATGGAAGCCTCTTTTCGGTCTGGATGAAGGCTTTGGGCATACTTTGGAGGCGTGCCAACAAGTCGAGCATTAACAATAGTGCATATCAAATTTATCGCCCAACAGCTGTTGTACGCCCGCACATCAGCTGAAAGACAGCCGCACAACAGCTGATGTGCGCTTGCATAACAGCTGATGTACGGGCTAGGCGGCCTATCGTTCCGGCAACATCGCCCTATTCTTCCACCGTTAGTCCCTATACCGATGGACGACTGTTGAGGCTTCTTTTGATTTCATCCCAACTCTCTCTCTTGTGCATGTTGAGGTAATAGCGCAAGTGTTTCTCCACTCTTTGTTCCACGGGAGGCATTTGCATGTAGTCGCCAAAGAAGTGGCGTAGATATTTGTCGTATTCCTCTGGCAGCAACACGGTGGTGTCCTCAAAGATAAATTCCTTGCCTTTGCCGAGCCATTCCTTAGGGAAAATCTCTCTCTCATGGTAAGAACCGGTGTAAACTTGCACATTCTTTGCCTTGTCGAAGTCGTAGAGATGACTCATCTCATCCATCTTCTTGATGAGGCGATGGCGTATCTTGCTTCTAAAGAAATACCCCAAGGTCTTGATGGCGAATCGTCCCCAGGTTTTCTTGTTGGATAGGAGTGTGATGTATTCGCCGAAAGTATTGTGTGTGGAGATGGCATTCAGCTGGTTGATGACCTTGGTGTATTTGTGCTGTAAGGCCTTGGCTTTCTCCACATCGTCATCGGTGGCATCTAGTGGGAAGATGTCTACGAAGAGACCGATGATGCAAGGGCGCTCCTTCTCCTCGATAAGTGTGGTGTTGCGATTCACTATCTTGGAGAAATAGAGTGGGTACGACTCTGTGTTGTAAGGGGTTACAATCTCGTATTTGCCCAGGTTCTCATGCTTGGCTATCTCTAGCAAGCGGTCGTAGTCTGGTCGTGGCATGATGACATCGATGTCATCGTCCCAAGGTATCATGCCGTGATGTCTTACTGCTCCGATGGCGGTGCCGGCGCAGCAGTAATATCTGAGGTTATGCTTTTGGCACAGGTTGATGAGAGCCTTTAGGGTGTCGAGGATGGTTGAGTTCCATTCCTTTTTGATATTTTTTATGTCCATGCTGATGCTTTGTATAGTTTTTGACTTTTTATTTTGCTAGATTTGTTTTATCTTTCCTTCGATGTCTTTTGCCGATAGATGCGTTCGTAGGCTTGTTGCATCTTCTCCAGGCTAAAGTTGGACAGTGCGAAATGCCGTGCAGTCTGTCCCCATTCATCTCGCTTCCCCCGTGGTATAACTTCCTTGAAGAGATGGAGATAGGCGTCAGTTTGGTTGTCGTGCACTTTCAGCGGCCAGTCCACTGGCAGGGTGTCTTCCAGACCTTTGGCGGCGTTGATGATAGTTGGCGTTCCCTCCATGCTAGCCTCGATGGATAGGAGGGCGAGACCTTCATGCTCCGAGGGCATGAGGAGGTAGTCGAAGGAGCCTAGGTAGGAGGCTAGCCCGAAGTGTGGTGGATGGATGCTCACGTTGCTGAGTCCATTCAGTTGCCTGATGAGCGTTTCCTTGAGCCTGCCTTCGCCAAACAAATGGAAATGGTATCTTTCGTCATCTTCCATACCTTGTATGATACAGATGAGGTGCTTGATGCCCTTTTGCTCTTCCATCCTTCCGGCAAAGATTACATTGGTCTTGCCTGTTCTGAGGTCTGGATATACCTGTTTGTGGGTGCATGGGGCGATGCCATTGTATATGATAGGTGGTGTGGCATGATATTCATGCTCATAGTTTTCCACCACAGAGGTAGAGATGGCGATGTTGGCATCCTTGGCTTGCAGCCATTTTTCCACCTTGCTGCCCGTATGCTTCAACCCATTCCAAAGCGAAGTGTTGTGGATGGTTCGTACCACTTGGCACTGGGCGGTGAGATGCGGAAAGAGATGGCACAGCTGGTAAGTCGCCCATTCTGGTATCTCGCTATGGCAATGGATGATGGTTGGGCGGTATCTCTTGAAGAGAAAATAGAACCAAAGGGGAAACAGGCGGGCTGCCATCTTTTCGAAGAGATAATGAAACGGAACCACGGGTATCGGTGAGCGATGATAGTGGATGTGGGCTTGCTCCATCTCACTGATAAACTGGCGGGTGAAGGCAGAGCGACCTCGGATGACTTCTACGATATGGTACTCGAAGCCATCGCTCTTCGACTTGGCGATATTTAGGGCCACACGTTCGGCTCCGCCCATGTCAAAGTGGGATATGATGTGGAATATTCGTTTCATGCCTACAAAAGTAAGCAAAAAGTTTTGAACTTCAAACTATTTGTGCTACTTTTGCAAATTAAATGGGGAATAACCATGCAATTCAAGAAAACTCTATACGAATAAATCAATAAAAGATGGCAGAAACATTAAAGGAAAAGACCGCAAAGGGATTATTTTGGGGAGCGATGAACAGTGGCTCCACACAGGTGCTGAATATCCTCTTCGGCATATTCTTGGCTCGACTCTTGTCGCCAGCCGACTATGGCATCATCGGCATCCTCACCATTTTCACCCTCATCGCAGGCAACTTGCAGAGCAGTGGCTTCACCCAGGCACTCGTCAATCTCAAGGCTCCTACCCATCGTGACTATAACTCCGTGTTTTGGTTTAACATCATTGTGAGCTTTGTCATCTATGTGCTGCTTTTCCTCTGTGCACCGCTGATAGCGGAGTTTTTCCATCAGCCATGCCTCACTTGGCTGTCCCGCTTCGTGTTTCTAGCCTTTTTCATCTCCTCTTTCGGCATTGTGCAGAATGCCTATATGTCGAAGAACATGATGAACAAGGAGATAGCCATCGTCAACTTTGCGGCGTTGATATCCTCCAATGTCATCGGACTGACCTTGGCATTGCTCGACTTTGCCTATTGGAGTTTGGCTTGGCAGCAAGTCATCTATATCACTGTACTCAATTTCGGAAGATACTATTACACCGGTTGGCGCCCGTCCCTGCAGATAGACTTTGGCCCCGTCAAGCAGATGTTCGCGTTTAGTGTCAAGTTGCTGGTCACCAACATTATCAATACGTTGAGCCAGAATGTGCTGACCTTCATCTTTGGTCGGTTCTATCCTATCAGCGATGTGGGCAACTACTCGCAGGCATCCAATTGGAACACAAAGGCAAACTCATTCATCACCAATACGATAGGGCAGATAGCACAGCCCGTATTGGCATCAGTCAAGGAAGATAAGTCGAAGGAACTTCAGGTGTTTCGCAAGATGCTTCGCTTCACGGCATTCCTCTCGTTCCCATTGATGTTTGGGCTGACATTGGTGTCACGTGAGTTTATCCTGATAACCATCCATGAGAAGTGGATAGCCAGTGTGCCCTTGCTGCAAGTGCTCTGCGTGAGTGGCGCTTTTGTACCAATCTATACGCTCTATCAAAACCTCGCCATCAGCAACGGCAGGTCGGATGTGTATATGTGGTGCAACCTGGGACAGGTTGTAGGTCTGATGGTACTGGTGATGGTTTGCCATGGCTATGGCATGCAGACGATGGTATTCGCCTATACCGTGTTTATGATAGGTTGGCTGGTGGTATGGCAGGTATTGATGAATCGCATCTGCCATCTTCCCTTCCTCGATGTGCTCAAGGATACAGTGCCGTTCCTGCTTTGTGCGGCGGCAACGATGGTGGCTACTTATTTCCTTACAAGTGCCATCGGCAATATCTATATCCTCTTGGGTGTGAGATTGTTGCTGGCGATGCTTATCTACTTCCTCATCATGAAGCTGCTGAAGGTGCAGATACTGGACGAGTGCCTGGCTTTCGCCAAGAGGAAACTTAGAAAATAGTTATCAGTCGGCGATAGCCTAGATAGAGGTAGTTTACATTCTTTACCTTCCATCCTCTGCGTAGCATCATGATGCACAGACGGCAAACCAAGTCCTTGACCGGGTAGGTGCAAATGGCATCCACCTTGGCAAAGTCTATCTTGCTTTCTGCGGCGCAACGGTAGGCGTTCACCATGCCGATGTCCACGCAGCGGCGGTATTTCCTTTTCTTATCTTCTTTCTGGAAGAACGATGCTACCAGCTGGCAAGCCTTGAAATGGGAGAGGAGGTTCCTTTCGGAGATGTCGTGGGTATAGGAAGTCGCATTGTCGGTGCGATAATCATACACGATAGCGTCGGTATATGCCCTGTTGGCATAATACATCGCCCTTGGTACCACGGCATAGTCCTCGCTATAGTTGATGCCTTCCACACTGTTGATGCCGTGTTCCACCAATAGTTGGCGTCGATAGAGCCGTCCCCAGATGCGGTTGGAGATGATGTTCTGGCAGAGCATCCGCCTCAGATACTTGCTCTTTTTGATGTGCTCGGGGATGGTTGTCGCTACGATTCTGCCGTCTTTCCATTCGGCATAGCCTCCGTCTATGATGTCCGCATGTGTCTCTTCAGCCTTGTCGACCAGTTGCTTGACCGCCTCTTTTGGCAAGATGTCATCGCTGTCAACGTGCATGATGTATTCGCCCTGTGCGGCGAGGAAGGCGGTATGGCGGGCTGCACCGAGCCCCTTGTTGTGCTCATGCTCTATGATGTGGATGTCTGCCTTGCGACAGGTGTAGTCTTCGATGACCCTCTTCAGGATATCGATGCTATGGTCGGGGGTGCAATCGTTTACGAATATATATTCGACTGAAGCATAGTCTTGCTCGAACAGTGAGCGGGCGCACTGTTCGATATATTTCTCTACCCCATAAATGGGAATCAAGATGGATACTTTTTTCATGAGCTTATATGTTTTTATTGCGTGGGTGGCCTCTAGTGGCTCTTATATCTTTAGTATCAGGTGCTGATAGACGAGCAATCCATTATAGAAGAATAAGAACACTGCGAGCATCATCAGTACCATTCGTAGGTTAGGCAGATACTTTGGCTTCATGGTCTTCAACAGGAAGCCGATGGCTATCGGGATGATAAATGCCCAGTGAGCCGTCATGATGTACACCTCGTTGAGCCCGAAGCCCAGCCCGAAGTGAATGACCACATCAAATGCCACGCAACTTGCCACCATCCACAGGAACTTGGAATGTCTTCCCATCCAGAGACCTATGCCAAGCATGATGACGATGATTGCCTCCAGGATATATTGCAGTGGAGAGTCATAGGGAACGAATATCGGACGATGTTGACCGATGTCTTCCAGCAAGTGGTCGCGATGCAATATCAGCGACTCGCCAAACCAGTTCTCTACCAGTGAATGAGGGCGGGATACCGAGAGATTGGCCCATGCCCATACACCTTCCTTCTTGATTTGCTTGCCATTGATTTGTTTCCAGTGCTGCTGGCTGGCAGCTACTTGTGCCTTAAACACGCTATCTTTTGCCGAACGTTGAGCCACGATGCGTGCACCAGCTTCTTTATGTGGCTTGATGAATGCTTCGTTCTGCCAGATGGCCAGTGCACCTATGGCTATCGTTGGGATGATGCACCCTAGGAGCAGATACTTGGTGTTGAACAGGCACTTGCCATTGTTGAAGAGGGCGCAAAGGAAAGTCTTCGCTCCATTGCTCAAGGTGATGCCTGCGGTAAGGAAGAATAGCAAGGCGCATTGCCAGATGGGCATCTCCTCCTTTCGCTTCAAGTGAATGCCGGCAATATAGAGCGTCATGGTGAGGAAGAATAGGGATACACCGAAGTGGTCGGGTGCAAATACGGATACCATGATATAGCCTAACGAGAAGAAGAAACCTGTGAGCAAGTTGGAGTCAAACTCGCCCAACTCCAAGACTTCCCTCAATATCCTGCGCATGAACAGGAAGGAGTAGCAGGAGAGCACCACCATGACCACTGCCACGATTTGGATGCTGAGGTTTGTTTCGGTAAGTGCCATCTGCCAATGGTTGATGAGATAGAATGGATACCATAGAAACTGGAGCAACGGATGCCGGAACTCCGTGTAGTAACCATCCCATTTAGAGAGGGTCAGATAGGTGTAGAAGTCGAATCCTGATACCTCGAAGTCGCGGCTGAATATAGTCCAGTATCCCACGTTGCCTCCACGTGAGAACTGGTCGTAGTGGTACAGCACCATCAAAATGTTGAGGGTGATGAAAACGAGGCATGCCACGAGCAGTGGCATTCTCTCTTCCTTGCTTATCTTGAATATATTCTTCATTATTTTTATCTTCTTTTTATGTCCTTTTTCTATTGCAGCATATAGCTTGTCAGCAGGTAACCGTTACTGAGCCATAGGTAGGCTGTGATGAGGAGTGTTAGCACTCGTAGGGATGTGAGTCGCTTGCCCTCAAGCCCCCTTGCAAGGTAGGCGATGGCGATAGGTACGGCATACATGTAGTGGGCTGTCATGATATAAACCTCATTGATGCCAAATCCCAGACCGATATGCAGGGCGAAGTCGAAGAGGAAGAACATCATGGCCAGCCACAGAAATTTAGATCGTCTGCCAGCGATGATGCCAAGCACGAATCCCAACAGAATGAGGGTTTCTAGCACATAGTTGATAGGCGACTCATACTTTACGATGACAGGGCGAGAACGCAAGACATCCTCTAGCAAGTGCTGCTTATGCAACATGATGGCTTCACCAAAGAAGTTTTCTACCAATGTTTGCGTACGAGAGGTGGAGATGTCCGTCCAGCTCATGAACTCACCCTTGGAGATAGGCTTGCCGGCATTCTTGTTCCATATCTGCTTATGGTCGCGTACATACTTGGCACGTGCCTTTTGCTTGATAATCTTCTTCACGGCAATATCCACACTGGCAGAGTCGGTTACCCTTGCCGTGTCACGATATTGCTGGTAAATCTTCTGTTTGGCATCCTCGCTTTTCTTTTTCTTGGCTTCATAGCGAGCCATCTCCTTAGGCCATTCGAAGGTGCGGTATTCCCAGCGGGCGAATCCCCAGATTAGGGCAGCAGGCAAGATGACACCTAGCAGGAAGTATTTAGGATGGAAGAAACGTTTGCCGTTGGTGAAGAGGGCGGCGAGAAAGGTCTTCAGTCCATTGTTTAGCGATACGCCAGCGGTGAATGCAAAGAGTAGGATGGTTTGCCAGATAGTGAGCTTTCTCCCCTTCTTCATGCACACACCGGTGATATAGAGCGTGGTGAGCAATATCATCATCGAGAAGATGAAATGGTCTGGTACCATGGCTGATACCATCACGTAGGCAAACGAGAAGTAGAATGCTGAAAGCAGATTGGCGTCAAAGCACTTGATGCCAATCACTTCCCTAAAGATGCGATAGAGAAATATAAAGGAGTAGAATGCGCTGAACACCAAGATGATTCCTACGATAATTTGGGCGAAGTTCATGCCTGTAAGCATGATGAGCACCTGGTTTATCTGGTTAGGAATATACATGAAGAATGCCAATAGCGGATGGCGATAAATGTTGTATTCCGTGTCCCAATGAGATACAATGCTATAGGTAAGCGGGTCGAAACCTGCTACATGGAAGTTGCTGACGAACAGCTTGTGGTAGTTGTTCGACAACAGTGCAAACTTATCATCATATTTGATGACAGTAAGCGCATTGAGCAGTATGAAGACGATGAGTGCTATGGTTGCCGAGACTCTTTCTTCTTGCTTGATTTTAAATATGTCAAATACCTTTTTCATCTATGTCTATTTTTCCTTCGGTGTTAGTAGCTCTACAGCTTAGCCTTGTTTCGTTATTTCTTCAGGAAGAATCTAACGAGCAGAAAGTTGATTGGGATGCAGATGCAGAGCGTAGGTATCATTGCTAGTTGTTTGGTGAGCCCCAGTGCAACGAAGAGGTTCAGGCAGAGGGTTTGCATAGAGTAGTTCACGATGTGTGAAAGGGTGAATCCGGCACCTCGCTTTGCGTTCGCCTTTACCTTGAAGGTATAGCGGGTGCTGGCGATGAAGTTGAAGATGAAACTTACGATGTAAGCGATGGTGTTGGCTGCTGTGGCAAGCGAATGGTCGCCCATCTTCGGGATGAAATGAGCCAGCATGGGCATCATCGCCAGATAGGTGATGTATTGTAGCACCGTGGCAAGTCCGCCCACGATGCCGAATCGCATCACCTCGCCCAGTTTCTCTCGCTTGTCAGCATCTAGGTTGTCAAACTTATCCTTTATGTTCATCTTGCACTTTCTTTAATGTT
>CAVCRI010000066.1:0-15018 GCA_963604545.1 Lachnospiraceae bacterium
GAAGCCAATCCGTTCGACCCACAATATGACGAGTACTTCAAACAACGACAAATAAGCAAATGTCGTACACGCCCGCTCAAATGCAGTGCCTAACGGCACACAGAGCCGATTATTTAGAACGAGAAATAATTAACAGAATTACACGAGCCGTGTGCGGTGAAAGTCGCATGCACGGTTCTTGAAGGGGAAAGTGGGGGCAACCCCACCGACCTACTTAGAAAAGACAAGTTCGGGTGATGGTGCATGCCAGTAACCCTATAGTAGGAAGCCCCATCGAGGGGCTCCCTACTATACCAAAAGAGCAAGTCCGGGTTCCTGTGAATCCAGTGGTGCGGTTGACTACTTTAATAGTACGACTCACAAAGTTGTGTCTATTAAAACAGTACCAACTTGAAGAAGGTGTCTACTATTCTAGTTGTAAAAAACTAATAGTGTCTACCTTTCTAGTTTATTAAGAGAAAAAGTGTCTAGTCAAATCAGGAAAAGTCAGTATATGGCATAAAGTTATCTTTCCCTATGATGGTAAAAGGGAAGCCTTGGTTAGAAATCAAGGACCCTCCCATGGGGGAGGGAAAGTTGGGGCATAAAACCTTCTTTGGAAAGTAGGACGGGATGTTTCAAAAAATGACAAGGACAATGCCATTATGGATATAGACTTTAACGACCCTATGACCTTCTTTGATATTGAGAAGGTGATGGGAAAAGAGATAGAGAAAGAGTTGAAGAGCAACACTCTTGATAGATGATGTTTCAGGTATTTTGCTGCTTCAAAGTACATCGTATATGTGCATGATATACGTTATAGTGAAAAATATTTTCAATAATGAACTTGTTCTGCAAAGTTAATTCATAATTTTGCAGCACTTTTAAAAGACCGAGTGTTATATGGTCAGTAATTATCAGAATAAATCAGAACTCTATTTGGATGCAGCTGATGTCCTAATGCATTCCCAAAGTGGGCAATATGCAGTTGTTCCTCATACAGTATATTACAGCTGTCTCTTACTAATGGAGCACAAATGTTATGTCGTTGATAAAAAAACGGAGTTGGATATTAGACCTATTATTAATGGTAAGCAAATAGATTTGCATGTAGGGTTGACCAATTATATAAAAGGAAAATTGGAAAAGTCGAATAATTACAATGCTTATAAAAGAATGCAAGATTTTACATCGAAAATTCGAGACCTTAAAATGTTACGAGTTAAGGCTGATTATAAGAACGAAAGAGTCTCGCTCGATGACAGTAAAAAGTCTTTTGAATTGGCAAACGAAATAATAAGCATTTTAAAAACTTGTTGATTTATGAAAGTTGTAAATTTTTTGAAAAGGCAAATGACGGATTTAGTCAGGGCTTTCAATAATGCAAAGGTTAGTTATGAATACGATGAGCTGGCAAGGGTTCATACAATAGAAGTCTTGCCTCAATCAGTATTTGATAGTGACGAGTTTGCTAAATGGGAATGGCAATTTTTCAAAACTGCTTTTCTAGAATTCCCTGGAGAAGATATTAGCTTTATTTCCGAGGATTCTTATGTTGGAATGGAGCATATAGAATGGAGCTTGGAAGGCTTTGCGTATGCTTCTGACGATATGTTGGTAAATCATATATCACAGAATACTACAAGGGAATTTGAGGAGATTTGTACTCAGAACTTAGTCGATTATAAAATCAAGACACCAACTTTCTACAATGTTTGTGCAGGACAGGAAAATGATGTCTTAGATTTTGTAAAGGCAGATAACCAATTTATAGATTCAATCGTTTTAAATAATAACGCAACTGTCATGACTTTTGATGATAGTTTGCTACAAGCAGCTTAATCATAATGGAAAATATAAAAGAAAAGCATTCAGGTTTTCAAGTTAAAAGTATTTTGCTGACCGAATCAAACTTCAGTAGAAAAGGAAAAATTAACTTTGAAAATTCACAGCAAGAGGTTTCTTTCGAGACTGGTGTCGGTTCAAAAGACAATATCGTAAATGTGAAACTCACAACTACTGTAATCAACAAGTTCCAAGATGAGGAGCAATATAGAATTGAGGTTTCTATGGTTGGAGTTTTCAAACGGACAGGAGACTCTCAGATAGTAGATAATGAACAGTTTGGAAGAATAAATGGCGCAGCTATCATATTTCCATTTGTTCGAGAACATATAGCTAATATTGCTTTGAAAGCTGGTTTGGGAAGTCTTTTGCTTCCTCCTGTAAATTTCACTAAGATTAATAAAGAAAAAAATAATCAATAGAGTTTCTAATAATCTCATGGCTCAAGGTAAGAATGCTTTTATCCGATATAATGTCTTGGATCGTTGCTTCCGTGATAGGAGAAAACGATATTATATGAGCGACTTGGTCGATGCATGTAATGAGGAACTGTACAACTATGATGGTTCTTCAGTATCAGAGCGTCAAGTACGTGATGACATTCATTTCATGCAGCGAGAGGCAGGTGGAGCTGTTCCTTTGGAAACATTAAGGGATGGGCATAAGGTGTATTATCGTTACTCAGACCCAGAATTTTCCATCAAGAACCTTCCAATGAGCCAACAAGAAGTCGAGATGCTAACTGATACCATCAATATGTTGTCACGATTCAAGGGTTTGCCTAATCATGAATGGTTGAATGCGACTTTGGCACAGATGAAGTCTACTTTTAATATCGACAATGCCCAACAATCTTATGTTAGTTTCTCCCAGAATGAAGATTTAAAAGGATTGAATTTCTTCACACCCTTATATGAGGCAATAGCTCGCCATCAAGTTTTGGCACTTCAGTATCATAAGTTCGCAAGTGAATCTTGGGAGCGAATCGTTCATCCCTATCAATTGCGACAGTATAATAATCGGTGGTTCTTGGTAGGGATGGAGCAGAAAGTCAAGGATAAGTTGCCGTTGGTAGTGATTCCTTTGGACAGGATAGATGATTATCGGATTTTGGAAACAGAGAAGTATATCGCTTTCGATGGAGATATAGACGAATGCTTCAAAGATATTGTCGGTGTCTCTCTTCGCTTCCATGAGCCATGTCAACATATAGTTTTCAAGGCTTATCCATCTGTCGCCCCTTATATAGAAACAAAGCCAATCCATCATTCGCAGCGAGTAGTCGAGCGACAAAAGGCATATACAGTTTTCTCGCTTGATTTGATTCCGAATTATGAGTTTGAGACTATAATGATGGCTTATGCTGATAATTGTGAGATATTAGAACCAATTTCGTTAAGAGAAAAACTTAGTGATAGAGCGAAAAATATTGTTAAATTCAATAGGTCTGAATAAGTTCAACAAAAGAATGAAGTAAGTCTGCAACCTTTTGCGATACTTTTGCATTAGTAATAAATTTATATAGAAACTATGGCAAAAGAAAATAAAAACAAACGCCCTGCTATTCCTACAAAAGTTGCTAATGTCTTATGGGCAAGAGCTGCGGGTCGTTGTGAATTTGAAGGGTGCAATGAATTGCTTTGTGAAGATTGGCTTACAGGAAAATTGGTTAATGGCTCTCAGGTAGCTCATATATTGCCTGTTGCAAATTCTGCTCGTGCAAAAGATGGACAAGTTGAGCAATTGAAAACAGACATCAATAATTTGATGTTGATTTGTTATAAGCATCATAACCTAATAGATAAATCTTCCCCCGAAGAATACCCAGAAGAACGCTTGCTGGAAATGAAACGTAAGCATGAGGAGCGAATTAGAAAAGCAACGGCAGTACATGCAAATAAACAGACATTAGTCTTGTTGTATGGTGCAAATATAAAAAATGATATTCCTTTGCTAAACTATAGGTTGGCGCAAGGAGCTATATTCCCAGACTATTATGTTTCCGAACCATCACCCGTAATTATACAAATGAAAGGCAATATTAGAGAAAAAGATCATTATTTTTGGGAAGTAGAAAAAGATAACCTTCAAAGGGAATTGGACAAAAGAATATTGCCTTTTTGGGGAGGAGATGGCTTTGAGCATATTTCACTTTTTGCTCTAGCTCCACAACCTTTGTTAGTGTATTTAGGAACGGTTCTTAATGAAAAATATCCAGTTCGAACCTTCCAAAAACATCGTATTCCTGATACTTGGAATTGGCAAAAAAAAGAGACTGAATGGAAAGACAACGTGATAAATCCCAAAAACTTGTCCAACCAACCTGTCATAGTTTTCGCAGTTAGTGGTCAAGATATAATCAAAAGAACCATAGCATACTATAAGGAAGAGGTTAGTATTTGGATATATACTTTGAATACTCCCGATATGAATGTACTTCAGACGGAAGATCAGCTTTTCATATTTCGCAATCATGTCCGAAGCTTGTTGGAAGACATTACGACAAAAACTTCTTATGATACAATTCATGTACATATGGCATTGCCAAATGCGTGTGCTATAGAGTTCGGTAGAGTATGGATGCCAAAGGTACATAAAGACCTCTTGCTTTTTGAGAGTACAAAAGAGGGTATTGTAAAAACATTAAAAATAGATTGCTAATTATGAGTGAGGCACAATACATACAGATAAGTGAAATCTTGGAAGAACTAGGAAAATTGCTAGATGTAACCGAGACGGAATTTAATGCAATTACGAAAAGTTACCAAGCAGTTGGACAGTTTTTAGCTGAAGGTTCTAGCCCATTGCAGCAGTTCAATCCTTCTATACATCCACAAGGATCTTTCCTTCTGGGTACAGTGGTGCGACCTATTGCAGAAGAAGATGACTTGGATATAGATTTAGTCTGCGAGTTAGAGAACAAGCCTTCCTGCTGGGCTCCATTTCATTTGAAAAATGCTGTGGGGAATCGTCTTAAAAGTAGTGATTTATATCGCTCAAAACTAGATGAGGAAGGAAAGCGCTGTTGGACTTTGCTTTATGGTGACAATAAGTACCATTTGGATGTTCTTCCTTCATTGGTATGTCATAATTATAGGGAAATCGTTACAAGGTATTTTTCAGAGGCAGCAACTCGTAAGCCTGACGAACTCGCCATGCATATCACCGATAAGACAAAAGATGGTTATTATACAGAACTTGACTCTGATAAATGGATGATTACCAATCCTTTTGGTTATGCTCAATGGTTCTTATCTGCTGCTCAGTCAGCATATCGGAGGGAGAAAACTTTTGCAATGGAAGCAAAGATAGATCCTGTACCAAAATATAGAAATGGCAAATTTGCGTTGCAGAGAGCTGTTCAACTGCTGAAACGTCATCGTGATAAAATGTTTGATGGTGCTGACGATAAACCTATTTCTATTATTATAACAACTCTTGCCACAAGAGTTTATAATAATGAAACGAATATCTATAAGGCTTTAAAACATATTGCAGAGAATATGGCAAGCTATGTTGAAGACCGAAATGGTATAAAATGGGTAGCTAATCCTGTAAATAAAACAGAAAATTTTGCAGACCGTTGGCCATCAGAGCCTAAAAGACAAGCTAATTTTTATAAATGGTTAAATCAGCTTCAAATAGATATAAACAAGCTAGAGCAGTCTTTTGGTAAAGGTTTGCCAACTATCATCAAAGTATTAGAGGATATGTTTGGGGAGACTGTTTCCAAGAAGACAGGGGAAAATTATGGAAGATTATTGTTAGAAAGACGTAAGGCAGGTAAGCTTAAAATGGCATCAACTACGGGGATGCTAGGTTTGTCTGGCGTTACAAAAGTTGCAGCTCATAATTTCTATGGTACCAAAGAATAAACGACTTAATTCTTTTGCTCATGTGGTGGCGGAGAAAGCTGCTCTATTACGTTTGTTCCCTACAGGGCAGTTTATAGAGCAGTCTTCTCTTGCATTCAAGTGGTTTGTAGAGATTAAACCAACGTCGTTAAGCAAATCATATGAATTATTGGTAATGTATGAATTTGGAAAAAGACCTGATGTTTTTATACTTACTCCTTTAGATAGATATGGTGATGCAAAAGACTTACCACATGTCTATTCTACCAAGCAGCAAAAGATTTGTCTATATTATCCTACTGCTCATGAATGGTCAAAGGACAAACTAATAGCTAATACAATATTACCATGGGCTGCCGAATGGTTACAGTTCTACGAACTTTGGGTGGCGACTGGTGTATGGTTAGGCGAAGGGGTTCATCATGCAAAAAGTGATGATAAAAGTAATGTAAAAGAGAAAATATAAAGCTATGTACCTTATGAATAAATTCACCGATACACAGATTATAATAATGGCAGGTGGCATAGGAAGTCGCTTTTGGCCAATGTCAACACCCGATTATCCGAAGCAATTCATTGATGTGATGGGAGTGGGGCGTTCACTCATCCAACTCACGGTAGATAGGTTCAAGCCTATTTGCCCAGTGGAGAACATGTGGGTGGTGACAAACGAGAAATATATCAGCATAGTCAAGGAGCAAATCCCTGACATGCCAGTAGATAACATCCTTGCAGAGCCAGAGGCTCGCAACACAGCACCTTGCATCGCCTACGCCTGTTGGAAGATACAGCAGAAGCATCCGAATGCCAATATCGTGGTGACACCATCCGATGCCCTCGTCATCAACACAACAGAGTATCAGCGAGTGCTCAGCAAGGCATTGAGCTTTACTTCTGATAAGGAGGCGATAGTAACCATTGGTATCAAGCCAAGCCGCCCAGAGACAGGTTATGGCTATATCGCTGCTTCCGAGCCAACCACGGTAGATGAAATCTACAAGGTAGAGGCATTCAAGGAAAAGCCAAACTTGGAGACTGCTGAGCAATACCTTGCTGCTGGCAACTACTATTGGAATGCTGGTATTTTCGTATGGAACATCGAAACCATCAGCAAGGCAATCCGCACCTTCCAACCTAACCTTGCTCATATCATGGACGAGATGGCTCCTTCCTTCTATACCGACAAGGAGAAAGAGGTAGTCGGCAAACTCTTCCCAACTTGCGAGAAGATTAGTATCGATTATGCCGTGATGGAGAAGTCGGAAGAAATCTATACTTTGCCAGCTGAGTTTGGATGGAGCGACCTAGGTAGTTGGGGAAGCCTCCGTACCTTGCTTCCACAAGATGAGGATGGCAATGCCAAGGTAGGCAAGGATATTCGACTCTATGAATGCAAGAACTGCGTAGTACACGCTGCCGATGAGAGCAAGGTAGTAGTACAAGGCTTGGATGGCTATATTGTGGCAGAGAAGCATGGGCAACTGCTTGTTTGCTCATTGAAGGAGGAACAGAGTATAAAAGATTTTGGAAAGTAGAATTACTATAATATTGGGTAAAAATGAATCTAGGAATCTACAATCGGATAAGAAATAAAATTGCGATAAAATATTCGAGAATAGTATATAATTGCAAGAATGTTTTGTTAAATGGTGTCGCTTCGAGCCTTTTTTGCCCCCCCATATTACGGATAATGATTTACAAGCAGTTTGGGTATAATATAGGTAAGGAGTCTACTATATATCACCAATGCTTTTGTGGAGTAGGTAATGGGCGTAAAGGAAGATTATCTTTAGGTGAGCATTCTTATATAAACTATCGTTGTTTTCTTGACTTGGGAGACGATATCATTATAGGCAACTATGTTTCAATAGCTTATGGCTGTACTTTTATCAATTCTACTCATGAATTAGGTAATGAATATCAGCGTGCAGGAGAAGGGAAAACTTCAAAGATTATTATTGAAGATGGATGTTGGATAGGTGCAAGAGCAACTATTATGCCAGGAGTGACAATCAGAAAAGGATGTGTGATTGGTAGTGACAGTTTGGTGCTCACGGATACTGAACCGAATGGTATGTATGTAGGACATCCTGCAAAACGTGTAAAAGACTTAGAATGACTTTCTGCTAATCTAAAAATATTCTTGTTTAGAGTTATACGTATTAATAAATTATGTCGAAAAGTTTAAAAAAAGAAACAACAAAAGGAGTCGTTTGGAGTAGTGTTGAGCGATTTGGAACACAAGGTGTCCAATTCCTTGTGATGCTTTTTATGGCTCGTCTTCTGGCTCCAAAAGATTATGGCTTAGTCGGTATGCTCGTGATTTTTGTCGGAATAGCCCAGGCGTTTGTTGATGGGGGCTTTTCGCAAGCTTTGATTCGTAAAACCGATCGAACTGAAATCGATAATTCTACAGTATTTTATTTTAATATAGTTGTAAGTGTTGTCATTTATGGGATATTTTATCTTTGCGCCCCTTTAGTGTCTGATTTTTATGACATGCCAGCTTTGACTCCGTTTATGCGAGTTATTTGTTTGAGCATAATTATCAATGCTTTTGGAGTAGTTCAAAGAGCTTTGCTCAATGCGACTCTTGATTTTAAAACACAAGCTAAGGCTTCGATTATTGCTGTTGTATTATCTGGGGGCATTGGTATTTATCTTGCCTATGTAGGTTATGGTCCGTGGGCGTTGGTTTTTCAGCAATTGTCTAATCTTGTTGTTAATATAATTTGTTTGTGGATTTGTTCTACTTGGAGACCTATATGGGCGTATTCGTGGAATTCATTTCATGTACTGTTTTCCTTTGGTAGCAAATTGTTGGCAACAAGTATTCTAAATTCTGTTTATGATAATATACATACGATAGTTATAGGTAAACTTTATGCAGCCAAGTCTTTAGGATTATATTCCAGAGCAGCTCAGTTTGCAGATTTACCTTCGGCTCAGTTTACATCGGTCTTTATTCGTGTTACATTCCCCGTTCTTTGTAAGGTGCAAAATGATAAAGAGCGTTTAGTGTCAGTATATAGGAGGATGCTTAGAGTCTCTGCATATATCGTTTTTCCTTTATTGTTGGGAATGGCTGCGGTAGCGCAGCCGATGGTGAAGTTCCTTATAGGTAATCAATGGATAGAATGTGCTTATTTACTCCAAATCTTATGTTTTGCAAAGATGTGGTATCCTATCCATGCGATAAATTTGGATATTCTTCAAGTGTCTGGTCGTTCTGACCTATTTCTCAAACTAGAAATCTACAAGAAGTTAGTAAGTTTGTTTATTTTAGCTGCATCTGCTCCTTTTGGTATCATAGTTATGTGTTATAGTAGTATCTTGTCTTCTCTGATATGTCTTTATATTAATACTTACTATTCAAGTAAGATACTTGGACTAACATTGATTTCTCAACTAATGGATTTATTGCCTACAATTATACTTTCAGTATTTATGTTTATAGTCGTTTTATTTGTATTGCCTTTCATACCGAATTTATTGGCTCAATTAATCATCGGAGTTATTGTAGGGATAGCCTTGTATGTCATATTGAGTTATATATTTAAATTCCAAGAATTAAGAGAAATTTTATCGTTGTTACATAAATCGAGATAAATTATTATGGATAAGAAATTGATAACAGTAACGTCTCCGTTACTGCCTAGTCTTGACGACTTTACCGCTGAGCTTCAGAAGATCTGGGACAGCAAGTGGATTACCAATAATGGTGATTATCATAAGAGGTTGGAGGCTGCCTTGGCTGAATACCTGAATGTGCCATACATCAGCCTCTTTACCAATGGTACCCTGCCTTTGCTCACGGCTTTGCAGGCTCTTCGTATCACTGGCGAGGTGATTACCACGCCATATAGTTTTGTGGCAACAACCCATAGCATCTGGTGGAACGGTTGCAAGCCAGTCTTCGTTGACATCGACCCTGCCACTGGAGACCTCGACCCTAATAAGATAGAGGCAGCCATCACCCCTAAGACCACAGCGATTATGCCTGTTCACGTATATGGCAAGCCATGCGATACCAAGGCTATCCAAGACATAGCAGATAAGTATGGTTTGAAGGTAATCTATGATGCAGCTCATGCCTTCGGCGTAAAGGTGAATGGCGAGAGCATCCTGAATGTGGGCGATATGAGCACTTTGAGTTTCCATGCCACCAAGGTTTACAACACCATCGAGGGTGGTGCCTTGGTCATGCACGATGAGAAGACCAAGAAGCGCATCGACTATCTCAAGAACTTTGGCTTTGCAGGAGAGACAACCGTTGTCGGTCCTGGTATCAATAGTAAGATGGATGAGATGCGTAGCGCATACGGCTTGCTCAACTTGCGTCAGGTGGACGCTGCCATCGAGGCTCGCCATCAGGTAGCCATTAAGTATCGTGAGGCTTTGCGAGGAGTAGAGGGCATCACCTTCTTTGATGATATGCCAGGCGTAAAGCATAACTACAGCTACTTCCCAATTTTCATTGATGCCGATAAGTATGGCATGACCCGTGATGAACTCTATGCAAAGATGAAGTCTCAGAATGTCTTGGGCCGTCGCTACTTCTATCCATTGATTAGCGAGTTCTCTACCTATCGTGGTTTGGAGAGTGCCGCCCCGGAGAATCTTCCTAATGCTCATAAGATGGCGGATAGCGTAATTTGTTTGCCAATGCACCATGCATTGAGCGATGAGGATATTCAGAGAACATTGGATTGCATCCTAAAATAAGGAAAATTATGAAACAGAAAAAACTAATGCTCTTGGGAGGTATTCGTTATCTCCTTCCTGTCATCAAGGCAGCTCATGAACAAGGTTATTATGTGATAACAGCCGATTATCTGCCTAATAACATTGCTCATAAGTATTCCGATGAATATGTCAATGTAAGCATCGTAGACAAGGAGGCAGTCTTGAGGGTTGCCCAGGAAAAGCTGATAGATGGCATCATGTCATTTGGTGTAGACCCAGGTGTCGTTGCTGCTTCATACGTACAGAATAAGATGGGACTGCCTTCTTTCGGTCCTTTTGAGTCAGTGGAGATACTGCAACATAAAGACCAATTCCGTGCTTTCTTGGCAGCCAATGGCTTTAATGTGCCTTGGGCAAAGGGCTATTCTAGCATGCAGGAGGCTTTGGCGGATATGGACTGGTATTCTTATCCTTGTATCGTAAAACCTACGGATTCCGCAGGTTCCAAAGGTGTAACTAGAGTGGATAAGGCAGAAGACATGGAAGAAGCTTTGCGATATGCTTTCGACCATTCTATATCCCATCATGTTATTGTAGAGGAGTTTATAGAGAAACAAGGTTGCTCTTCCGACTCCGATTGTTTCTCGCTGAATGGCGAGTTAAAGGTAGTTACGTTCTCAGCTCAACGCTTCGATGAAAATGCAGCTGGGACGTTCGTCCCAGCTGCATTTTCATGGCCTTCGTCCATGAATATGCATCAGGAATCTGAGCTTGCTTCCGAACTCCAGCGTCTTCTTACTTTGCTTCACATGAACACCTCTATATATAATATCGAAACTCGTGTTGGCACCAATGGCAAACCATATATCATGGAGGTATCGCCACGTGGTGGTGGCAACCGACTGGCTGAGATGGTGAGGTATGCCACAGGTATGGACATGATTACAGCTTGTACTCGTGCAGCTGTAGGAGATACCGTTGGAGATATTTCACAGAAGCCATTGGATGGACATTGGGCTGAGGTAATCCTTCATGCAGAAGAGGCAGGCACATTTGACCACCTCGAAGTGGCTGATGACATCAAGCCTTTTGTCAAGGAGACGGACTTGTGGGTAGAGCAAGGTGACAAGGTTGAAGCTTTTGATGGAGCCAACCAAGCGATAGGTACACTTGTTGTGAAGTTCCCAACCTCAGAGATGCTGGAAAACTGTATGAACGACATTTCCGCATGGTGCAAGGTGGTTGTGAATTCATCGGCAGAAATTACCCCCCCTTATCAAATTAATAGGACAATTTTGCTTCCTCTTTATGATGTTAAACTTCATGTAGCATAAGGAGGAAGAAGATGAAACAGAAATCAATTCTATTGCTTGGTGGCTCTGCCCAACAAGTTGTAGCTATCAAGACAGCTAAGAAACTTGGTTATTATACTGTGTTGTGTGACTATTTGCCAGATAATCCTGGTCAATATGTAGCCGATAAGTATTACACTGCCAGTACCACAGATGTGGAGGCTGTCTATCAGATAGCCAAGGATGAGCAGGTGGATGGTATCCTTGCATACGCTTCCGACCCAGCAGCCCTTCCTGCTGCTATCGTGGCAGAGCGACTAGGGCTGCCAACCAATCCTGCCAAGAGCGTTGAGATTCTTGGCTTGAAATACCCATGGCGACAGTTCCTTCAAAAGAATGGCTTCGCATGTCCTAAGGTCTATTCTTTCCATCCTGATACATCGGTTGATGATATTAAGGAAAATGCCAAGGAGTTTACCTTCCCAGTTGTTGTTAAGCCGACAGATTCTTCTGGTAGCAAGGGAGTAACCATGTTGGAAAGTTGGGATGGTTTGGAGAAGGCGATTGCTTGGGCTAATTCTTATTCTCGGAACAAGGTGTTGCTGGTGGAAGAATACATCCAGCGAGGCTTCCCTTCTGTTGTTGGAGGCGACATCTTTGTTTGGGATGGAAAGGTCGTTTTGTTTGGAGAGATGGAATGTCTCAGAGATTTGGCTCATAGCCCATTGATTCCAATAGGTGAAATGAAGCCAACTAAACTTTCCAACACTCAGAAAGCCAATGTATATGGCGAGTTGCAGCGAATTATCAAGGCTTTGGATATTCGCTTTGGCGAGTTGAATATCGAGATACTTTTGGACAAGGACGACAATGTACATTTTTTGGAATTAGGACCTCGTGCAGGCGGCAACATGATTCCTATCCAACTGAGTGATGCCTTTGGCATCGACTTGGTAAAGGCAAATGTTCAAGCTGCGATGGGTGAGAAGCCAGACTTCATGGACAAGCCAGT
Source organism: Lachnospiraceae bacterium (assembly GCA_963604545.1). Lineage (GTDB taxonomy): Bacteria > Bacteroidota > Bacteroidia > Bacteroidales > Bacteroidaceae > Prevotella. The sequence continues at coordinate 12,672 of CAVCRI010000066.1, forward strand.
CAAGTCTCTTCCTGGTTGCTTTATGCATTATGTGCTTCATAGCTATAAGGCAGGAATATTCAAGGGTATTGAGATTGATGAGAGCATAGCCAAGAATGTTTATCGCCAAGTCATCTATAAGAAAGAAGGCGACCCTGTCGAGGTCTTCGATGGGGCAGGCAAGGCATTGGGCATCATCTTCCTCCACTTTGACACGGTTGGGCAGATGAATGATTTCTGTAATCGATTCAATGAATTGGTCAAGATAAAATTAGATAAATAACGATGGATAATATCAAGATAGAGAACAGAAGGCTTCCTATTGAGTTTGTCAGTGAAACTCTGAAGAAAATATCCTCCTTGTTTACCCCCCCCCATATCGGAATCGCTTGATATAGAGGCTTATGCCAGAAAGCTTTCCGATAAGGCAACCTTTGCGGTCTGTACTTGTGATGATGAGATGGCAGGCTTTACAGCTTACTATCTCAATGACTCAGCCCATCAAGTCTACATCACTTTGATTTGTGTGGATAGTGCATATCAATCCCACGGCATAGGTAGTAAGATGATAAGTTGGCTTTCTTCTTTGGCAAAGAAAGAAGGTTATACTAGCATCGCCTTGGAGGTAAACAAAGCGAATGGCAAAGCGCGTCGTTTTTACGTAAAACACGGATTTGTAGAAATAGAAGACAGAGGCGAGAAACTTCTTATGAAGAAGACCCTATAGATGGGATTCCTTCTCGCTTCACTTCGGTAAATTTAACAACGATGAAGCAAGAAGAAAATCCTATTGGAGGCTATTTCGAGCTGGAATTGCCTCATTTCCCAGAATATCATCCCAAGGCAATCGCCCTGAACAGTGGGCGATTCTGCTTGGAATATATTCTGAGGTGCAAGCAATATAATAAGGTATATGTTCCTTATTTTACTTGTGACTCGGCGGTAGAGCCAATCATCAAGCTAGGCATCCCTTACGAGTTCTATCATATAGATAAGAATTATCGCATCCTAGATGATATAATTCTGAAAGAGAATGAAGCCTTGATGTATACCAACTATTGGGGCTTGCAAGATGAATATTGCAAACAACTGGCTGGCAAGTATGGCAAGCAGTTGATCCTCGATTATACACAGGCATTCTTTTCCCAACCTATCCAAGGCATCGATACATTCTATAGTTGCCGAAAGTTCTTTGGCGTACCTGATGGAGGCTATCTCTATACGGATGCTAAGGCAGACTTTTTGATAGAGCAAGATGAGTCGTATGCCCGCATGGATTCTTTGGTCAAGCGAATAGATATTTCGCCCGAAGCAGGATATGATGATTTCCATCGCATAAGTGCAGAGTTTCACCAGTTGCCTATTCGCCAGATGTCGAAATTTACGAAGCGAATGATGCAAGGTATCGACTATCAGTCTGTAGCCAAACGCCGCCTTCACAATTATAATCTCTTGCAACACGAGTTAGGCGGTAGGCGATTGAACTATGGGGAGATTCCAATGATTTTTCCATACGAATCTGATGAAGGTCAGGAGCTTCGCAAAAGGCTGATAGCCAACAAGGTATTTGTGGCAAAATATTGGCCTAACGTAGACGAATGGGCTGGAGAAAATGCCACTGAGACATGGATGGCAAACCATATCCTTCCTTTGCCTATAGACCAGAGATATGGCAGGGAAGACATGGAACGAATCATTAAAATCATAAAATCATGAAAGTAACAATAAGACCATTAGTTGAAGAGGATGCATATACCTCAGTAAAATGGCGTAATGATCCAGAAGTGTTCAAGTATACAGGCAATACCTATAAGAATGAAATCAAGATAGAAAACGAGCTTGAATGGATTCGTAAGGTTATTGCTAATCCAAATGACTATCGTTGTGCAATAGTTGCGGATGGTGTTTATGTTGGAAACATATATTTGACGAATATAGGGGACGGAAAGGCCGAATATCATATATTCATAGGTGATAAAAAGTATTGGGGGAAGGGTATTGCAAAGCAAGCTTCCAGGCTCATTTTGGGTTATGCCTTTCATTCCCTGCATTTGAAAGCAGTGTGTTTGCGAGTAAGAAAAGTAAATACCAGTGCATATAATCTGTATCGTAAGCTTGGGTTTGAGGAAACAGGTGTTGATGGAGAATGGACTAGTATGTCTGTAAAACATTTAAAAAAAATGATATACGCACCAGTAATAATTCCTACTTTGAACAGGTATGAACATTTTCGTAAATGTTTGGAATCTTTGGAAGCTTGTACTGGTGCGGAACATACAGAAGTTTATGTAGCCCTTGATTATCCGCCATCGGAGAAATATGTAGCTGGCTGGAAGAAAGTGGATGCTTATCTACATGAGAAAGAAAA
>CAVCRI010000067.1:0-14812 GCA_963604545.1 Lachnospiraceae bacterium
TGGTTCTTCGGGATGCGTTCGGGATGCGTTCGGGAAGATGCTGCAAGTTTTCTACACATTACTAAGCATCTTAAAGCTAATGGGAATTTTGTGATTTTTCTTAGCGGAAAGCTTGGATTTTTGTGAGAAAGCATTATCTTTGCACGCAAAAAGAACTGGACATGAAGCTGTTAAGAAGAAAAATCGACTCCTTCCTAAAAGATTGGAAAGAACGGACTGACCATCTGCCACTCGTCGTAAAGGGTGCCAGACAAGTGGGAAAGACCGCCTCTATCATGCAATTCGCCCATGCCAACTACATGTATGTGGTTGCTGTCAACTTCGTGTTGTAACAGAAATACAAGGCTATCTTCGACGATGGATTTCTTCGTCAGGGACTTGTCTACGCTGATACCCATAGAGGTCAAGGCAACAGACAATGCCACTAAGTCGCATTCTATACCTTCCCCTATTTCCTCACCTTCCTGCTCAAACGTTTTTTACACAGATGAATATAAATAACAACATGACTCCTGCCCAGCGGGAGAAGTTTGGCGAACTGGTGAGGTTCGCCATCGTGGGTTGCATCGCGGTAGTGCTGCAATACGGAACCTACCTCGCCATGATACCCCTCTTGGCGCGGCTCATACCGCAGTTGGGCGACCACACGCTCGCCACCACGTCGAACACCGTCGCCTACATCGTGAGCTTTATCTTCAACTTCATCGCCAGCACCCGCTACACCTTCAAGGTAAAGGCGAACGCCAAGCGAGGGGCAGGGTTCACCTTCTCACATATCATCAATTACGCCCTGCAGACCCTCCTGCTCAACCTCTTCGTGGGACTGGGACTCGTCAAGCAGTGGGCGATGATACCCACGCTCTGCATCTGCGTGCCCACCAATTTTGTGTTGGTGAGATTCTTCCTCAAGAAGTAGACAAACCTCCAAAGAAAAAGAAATAGATACATGAACAAGATTTTCCACATATTCAAGATAAAGCGGGAGGAGAGATGGATAGCCCTCGTCATTCTCGCCATCTTGGCGATGTTCAATGGGTTGGTCGTATCCCGCTATTGCCAACAGTTTACTCCTGTCAGCGAACATTACTACGGTACATTCATCAAGAATTTCCACATTTCGGGGTTCGACCCACTTACCTATTACGTGCTGAGCAACTGGGAGACCTCCTACAATGTGTACCGCCACCCGTTGCTGGCATTCTATATGTACATTCCATACCTCATCAACCAAGGGCTGATGGCGGTAACGGGTTGCAACTGCGCCCTTTTCATCGCCGTGGCTATACAGATGTTCTGCGCCTTCTATTCGTGCATCTTCATCTGCCGCATCTTCCGTGAGGTCATCCAGTTGGACAAGTGGGCAGCCCATACGCTCACCCTTTTTTTTCTGTCCATAGGGTATGTGCTGGTAACAAGCATCGTGCCCGACCATTTCGTCATCTCCATGATGCTGCTCATCCTGGCACTCTACATCTCAGGCCGCCGCATGACGAACCGTCACCCCTTCAAGATATGGCAGAGCGTACTCTATTTCCTGCTCACTGCAGGCACATCGCTCAACAACGGCGTGAAGATATTCTTCTCCGCCCTCTTCGTCAACGGCAAGGCTTTCTTCCGTCCCAAGCATCTGCTGCTTGCCGTCATTCTGCCTGCTGCTCTGCTATGGGGCTTCTGCCGTAGGGAATATAAGATGTTCGTTTGGCCGAAGGAAATGCAGAAGAAAGAACTGAAAGCAAAGAAGAAAGCAGAGCAGAAGAAAAGACAACAAGAACTGGCGATATTCAGACACACCCAAGACTCACTCAGGTTGGATTCCGTCAAACAAGGACTCATTACACTTCCCGAGATGGCGCTTGCCGCTGCTCGTTCGCTAAAGCCTAACGATTCTGCCGCAGCAAAGAAAGCTGCAAGCACGCGCAAGAAGAAAGCCGCTCGCAAGGTAGGGCATCCTTTTATGCCCGGAGAATTCATGGGATGGAGCGATGCCAGCACCAGTCGCATACCTACCATCGTGGAGAACCTCTTCGGTGAAGGTATCCAGTTGCACCAAGACCACTTGCTGGAAGACGAGCTGCTCCATCGCCCTATGATAGTAAGCTATCGCCATTGGTGGAATTATGCCGTCGAGGGCATCATCTGTCTTCTCTTCCTTGTGGGCATCGTGATGGGTAGAAAGAGCAAGTACCTATGGCTGGTGATGTCTTACTTCGCCCTCGACATGCTGCTGCACATCGGACTGGGTTTCGGCATTACCGAGGTCTACATCATGACCGCCCACTGGATATACGCCGTTCCTATAGCCATTGCCTTTGCCGTCAAGGCACTCAAGCCTGAGCGGCGCAAATACCTGGTAGGCGGCATCGGCGCTGTCGCCCTCTACCTGTTAGTATACAATGGCAGCCTCATCTTTCAATACCTGGCATAACCAAAGACATCGGGGCGAATCATAAAGGTTGGTGCCCCGATGTCTTTGTCTCTATACGTGTCGGTCTCTACCCAGCCACTTGTTGATGCGGCGGCGGACAGCCTTGGTGATGATGCCAAAGTTGCCATAACGCAGGTTGAGCACCAACTCTTCGAAAGAGCGGGTGACCTTAATCATCGGATATCCCCATGCATGATTCTTATAGACTCGCTCCTTGTAGTCGACATTCTCTATTACATAGCGGGGATGGTGGAGCGGAAAATCCAACTCGTGGCGAGCCATCGTGAAGATGCGCCGATAACCACGGGGCGTAGTCTTCATACTGCCGGAGAAATGAGTGGAGTCTTCGGAGAGTCCGAGGTTGTTAATCTGGTTCTGGGCAGGCATGATGGCGAGTCCGGAATTGAGCAACATGGAAGCCCAGAAGATACTTTCGTAATATTCCTTGCCACTCTGCTGGTGCTCCCTGCACATCTGTTCGAAGTCGTGGCGATAATTGCGCTGGCGCAACAAGGAACGCAGGGTATGCATGGCAGCCTCATCCCGCAGAAAGGCATAGTCGTCCTCCCAACGGTCTATCACCCTGCGCCACGAAGCCCATCCCCAGATGGAGAATACAGAGGTAAAGAAATAGCTGTCCTTACAATCGGCAGACACCTCGTCCTCATTGAATCCTGCCACCATCCAGATGCGCTCGTCATGCTCGTAACGGTCGAGCATCTCCTTGCAGAACGGGAAGAACGACTGTGACGGCACGTCGTCGTCCTCCAGCACGATGCACTTGTCTACGATGGAGAATGCCCACTTCTGGGATAGATACTCCGAGGGGTCGCAGCCCTGGTTCTTCGTCAGATAGTTGCGATGCACCTCACACTCCCAGTCTATGTTCTCGTCGGAGGCAATCTGGCGGCAAGCCGCAATGCCCGGCATGTCCTTGGGGCCACGGGCACCGTCCTGGTAGAGGAACAACTTGGCTGGGCGTGCCTTCTTCACCTCGTCGAACACTTTCTGAAAATGGTCGGGCCGGTTGAAGAAAAGCATCAACACGGCGACATCTATCTTGGCTGGCTGTTTCATTTCGTTTATTTCTTGTTTAATAGATAACGATAATTGTATACCTGCATAAAGGGGTTGAGGATGGCTCTAACCCATGCAACAGGGTCTTTCTCGTAAGTATAGAAGAGCACGTGGCGATATTTTACATACCATCTTATCAACCCCAGGAAAGCCCCGATGCCCGTACGGCTCTCACACCTCATCAGTTTGACGGCATCCTTGCAGATAGGCGCATCCGACTGTATGCTCTCTATAAAGCCGCCTCTCACGGCAAAGTGTTTAGCCATCAAAGGTTTCACCTTGCAATAATTCCTGATGCCCCACCATACGATATAGGCTCCGTTGCCCATGCCACGCAGGCGCTTGGTATCAACATCCTTGTACGAGGCGGCATCCAGATGTCTGCGCTGCATTACTGTCACCCTGTCTATCAAGACGATGCTGTCGAGTGCCGCTGCCGTCTGTCCCAAGATGACATCATACCAGGTATGGGTATAGATGGGGTGTGTCTCCAAATGGGAAGGCAGGTGCTGCAGAAGCGCCTTGCGGAAGAGTGTGCAATGTCCCGGCATCGAGGCATACATCATGCGCACGATGTTACAGTTGGGCTTGCGCTGGTCGTAATGCACGTTTATTCGCTTGTCGCCCTCGTCGTAGAAAGGTACCGAGCGCCCCACGCACATCATCTTGTCGCCTATGGCCGCCAGCATCACCTCTATCTTGTCGAGCTTCCAGACGTCGTCCTGGTCGCTGATGGCGACAAACTCTCCCTTCGCCTTCTCTATGGCACTGAAGAAATTGTTGTTGATACCCTTGCCTCGCTCATTCTGCGTTACCCGAATGAAGGAGTATCGCCGGGCATACTCATCCACGATAGTCATCGTATCATCGGTAGAACCATCATCCTGGATAATGATTTCAGAGGGAGGGCAAGTCTGTGCCACAATGGAGTTGAGCTGTTCGCGGATATACTTTCCGCCATTGTAAGTGCACATCACAACCGAAACGGTCTTATTGTCTTGGGTCATAATCTTCTTTTTGTGCAAAGTTACCCAAACTTTTTCTAAATGCCATGCAATTTGCACATTTTCCTCCCTTTAACCTCTACTTATACAGATTGTTTTAGTAATTTTGCACGCAAATAAACCTACATGATGAAGAATATATTCAAGATTAAGAAAGAAGAGAGCATGCTGGCCCTTGTTTCGGCACTGGTGTTCTCATTGCTCAATGCCCTGCTGATACACTCCTATCCTGCCAGTTTCTTCAGGCCTGGCAGACTCGGTTTCTGGAGCATTTTCTACAAGCATTTTACGGTATCGGGCTTCGATGCCTACTCCTATATATTCCTGTCCAACGAGAAAATATACTACGAGCTGTCGCGCCATCCGCTGTTCAGTGTGCTTCTCTATCCGGGAGCATGCCTCAACGACTGGCTCAGAGACTGGACCCACCATAACTGTGCCGTCTACGTGATGGCGGTGATGCTGGTGGCAAGTGCCGTTTATTCGGCTGTCTTCTTCTTCCGCATCTGCAGGGAGCTGTTGTCGGCAAGTAAGTTGGATGCCCATATCCTGACGGCATTCTTCTTCTCCTTCGCCTCCATTATGCTCTCTACGATGGTGCCCGACCATTTCTGTTTCTCCATGCTCTGCCTCTTGGTTACCATATATATCGTGGGCACCAATATGGTACAAGGCAAGCAGCTGAAGGCGTGGCAAGCCAGTCTTCTCTTCATCTGTACGGCAGGCATTACGTTGAGCAATGGCGTAAAGACGGGCATCATGGCTCTCTGGAACAACGGCAAGAAGGTGTTCTCGCCCAAGTTCTTCGGTATCGCTTTCATCATACCGATGATTATCATGGGCGGACTCTTCTATTACCAGAACGAGTATATCGTGAAACCTCAGCAGGAAAGGGGCAAGCAGATAGCGATGAAACAGTTGCCTAAGCGACCTGACATCGCCCAAAAGAACAAGATACACGATGCCTGGATGGATGCACACCGCGGCAAGTCGGTATCGGATATGCCTTTCCTGAAATGGACAGACATATCCACTCCTCGCTGTGAATCGATCGTAGAGAACCTTTTCGGCGAAGGCATCCAGTTGCACCAGAAAGACTTGTTGAAAGACCTCAGTGTCTCTCGCCCTACTTTCATCAGATACGACTGGGCGATAAGTTATGTCTTCGAGGCACTGGTACTCCTGCTCTTTGCCGCAGGCATCTATTACAGCCGTCACTCACGCCTGATATGGATGGTGCTGAGCTGCGTGGTATTCGACATGTTCCTGCACTTGATACTGGGATTCGGACTCAACGAGGTATACATCATGGCGGCCCACTGGATGTTTGTCATCCCGTTCTGCATGGCTATAGCTCTGACGGAAGCACCCCGCAAGATGTCTCACATCCTACGAGTCGCGACCCTCTTTCTCGCCATCTACTTCTGGGCATACAATGGCACACTCATCGTAGGACACTTCTTGTAAAATAGGGAATACTCATATAGAGGACTCTAACCACCTCACATCACAATCATAAAAAATGGACTTCTACAGCAACATCAAGGAATATAGCCAACAGAACCTGCGGGCGTGCCAACTCAAGCAGTTGGCCATACTCGAGGAAATAGACAAGATATGCCGTCGCCACAACATAGAATATTGGCTCGACGGCGGAACATTGTTAGGTGCAGTGCGCCATGGCGGTTTTATACCATGGGACGATGACATCGATATCGCCATGACGCTCGAAGACGAGAAACGTTTTGAGGAAATAGCCCCCAAGGAACTACCCGAGTGGCTTTTCTTGCAGACACCCAAGACAGACCCTGGCTCGAAGGAACCTATTACCAAGATACGCGACGTCAACTCGCTCTACATCGAGGGAGGCGACACCTTCGGCCGTCCATACGTAAAGGGCATCTTCGTGGACATCTTCCCTTTCGTGGATTATCCCGACATCTCCCGCAAGTGGATCAAGACGCTGACCAAAGGCATCTCCAAGAGTTACTCTATCCTGCACCATCAGCACGAATACTCGTTTCGCTCGTTCGCGGAGTTCTTCTACTTCGGTGCCAAGTATTATCTGTATCGAGGATTGTGGAGTATAGCTTGCCTCTGCGGCAAGAAGACCAGATGTTCTGACGTGCCTATACTGAACGGAAGAGGCATCTCGTTCGACAAGAAGGCCATCAAGCCTTTGGGCACCATTCTGTTTGAGAGCAAGGAATTCCCTGCACCTTGCAGCCCCGACTCTTACCTCTCTGACCTCTATGGCAACTATATGCAGATACCGCCAGTGGAGAAGCGTGAGTTCCACTCTGTCTTTATCCTACCAGAGTTAAACAAAGAGTAAGAACCTTTGTGCAGACGTGTTCTAAAAAAAAATAACTATGTGCTTTTGCCCTTTCTGGGCGTGCATTCCAAAACCTGCGTAAGTTATTTTTGCCATTTTACTCATTGCAAGCTCTGAATGGTGTGCAACAATCCGTCTTTCAACGAGGTTAAAGGTTTCCACCCCAACAGTTCCAACTTCCGGGTGGCAAACACCGCCTTGGTGATAGGAGTCGTATTGCCCTGGCTTGCATCCTCAGGAATATCAAATACCACTTTTCTGCCAGCCAGTTGGGCTACAGTCTCCGCCAAAGTACGGATATTGACGTTAGACTCTTCGTTGGCTATGTTATAAGCCTCGCCATTCTCCCCCTTCAACAGGATGAAAAGCAATGCCACAGCACAGTCCACCACATACGTCCACGAACGGAATGCCTCGCCTTTGCTCTTCAGCACGATGTCCTCGCCACGGAGCACGTTGCGTACAAACTGAGCATACACACGGTTGTCGCTTTCGGTGAAAAAAGGTCCGTAAATATGAGACGGACGGGCTATCGACACATCCACACCATATTGATGGGCGTAGCATACACACAGCGTTTCGGCAGCTCGCTTGGCAGAAGGATAGCAAGCCCGCACTGTAGTCGGATTCACATACCCACTGTAATCCTCAGTAAACTCTCTGCCATCGCCCTCGCCATACACTTCGCCCGAAGATACATACACCATCTTCTTAAGTCCGTGTGCCAGGCCAAACCTCAACAGGTTGTCCACGCCATAGATGTTAGATTTCATCACCCCCACAGGGTCTTGCTGATAAAGTTGAGGGCAAGCTCCACCCGCCGCATCCACGATATAGTCGAAACAGGTATCGGTCTGCAGGGGGGCTGTCACATCAAAGTGTATGAAATGATAACGGGGCGAGGCGGCATAGGCAGCAAAACGCTTGTTGGCACGCTCCACATTACGCCCGGCCGCATAGACATCACAGCAGATGTCTTCTTGCCGCATCAGTATGTCTACAAGGCATCCACCTATCAGCCCTGTTGCTCCCAAGACCAGGATGTTCTTGCCCGAAAGCTGCTGCCAAGGCAAGTGGAAGGCTGCCAAAGCCGTCTTTACATCAGTAACATATGGATTGATTTGCTTCATCGTCGTATTGTCATTATTAACCATTCATCCTTGATGTCGTGTTGTTATTTCAACCATTCATCCTTGGTGGTATGCTTCAAAGCCTTGAAGAGCTCCACATCCTCTGTCTGGGTGAGCTTCAGGCCATTCTTCTCCGACCCCATCACCAAGTGTTGGTCTTCTATGCCCAGTTCCGCCATCAATGTACAGGATGCCACAGTACCGTCAATGCCTTTGGCATCGGCCTCCTCGTGTGCCTTGAGCAAGGTACCCAACGGATAAGTATGCGGAGTCTGCGTGCGTACCAGTCGCTCACGTGGAATGGCGATGTTCTTCACACAGTCGTCTACCTTCTGCATGATAGCTTCCTTACATATCATACCCGTGATGGCATAGCCGTACTTCTTGCACTTCTCTATATTCTCGGTAATGATTCGCTCTGACACCAAAGGGCGCACACCGTCATGCACCAAGATGATGTCGGCTTCATTGCATCCTGCATCGCGCAATCCCCACAAACCGTTACGGATGGAATGCTGGTTGCTGCCACCTCCCTCGAATATCCATTTCAACTTGGTGATGTTAAACTGGTTGGCGTATGCCTGCAGCACAACCTCCCATCCCTTGAGACATACCACGCAGATATAATCTATCAAGGGATGATTTTGGAATGCCTGCATCGTGTAGATGATGACGGGCACATTGTCGATGGTCATAAACTGCTTGGGTATGTCCTGCCCCATGCGGTTGCCTACGCCTCCAGCTGTCAATAAAGCTATGTTCATAATGGTTGGTATTTATGATTTCCTATTGTATTGCATGTTGTTGTATGAGAAGATGAACGGATAGAAAAACTGCCTTACCTTGCCCATCAGCCCTTGTTGCTTCTTGCTGTAATATATCTTGTCGCCATGCTTTAGGCACAGCCAGCAGAGGGAGAAGAGAAAGAGCGGATTACGGCTCAGCATATAGCGGGTCATCCGATGCGCCAAGGCAAACTTATCGTCATTCGTGTTCTTGTATATATAGGTATAGAGCATCTTCCAGTTGGGTTGTCGCTGCAGGCGCCGATAGTTGGTTAGACCATAGAGATAAGGTTGGTAGGTAGGATGGGCGTTTGTGCGCTTGCCAGCCTTTCTCATCTCTTCATGGCAAGCCGATGCCAAGTTGGTACGGTGCCAATTGAGCGGTTCGTCCACCATCACAATGCCTCCATGCAACTGCGCACAGATAGCAAGGCTCCAGTCGTACATGATATGTGAAAGCCAGTATTCGGCTGTTTGTATAAACTCGCGCCGCAACAGCATGGTGTGTCCCGCAAAGCCGCAGAAGAGCAATGCCTCCAGCGAATACTGCGGGCTCACGAGGTGGGTATGTTCCATGTCTGCTCCCCTTAAATGGGTGGAAAAACAGATGTCGTGGTTGCCTATAGCAGTCACTTGCTTCTCTATTTTCTCCGGAAACCAGACATCATCCTGGTCGCTGAAAGCCACAAAGTCGCCCGTAGCCTTCATCGCTGCCAATTGGAAGTTCTTGTTAAAGCCCAGGTTTTGGATGTTCTGCGAGAAATGCACGGTGGGATAACGATCGGCATACTCCCTGCAGATGCTCACCGTATCGTCTGTAGAACCATCATCCTGTATGATTATCTCCTTCAGAGGATAGGTCTGTGCGAGTATCGAGTCTAACTGTTCGCGAATATACTTGGCACCATTGTAAGTGCCCATGACTATAGAGACCGTCTTGTCGGTATTCATCATTTTCCCATTTTACGTTTAACAAAAGCCATGCATTCCTTCAAGATGGCAGCACCAGCCAGGCGCATTACCAGGTAGTAAAGCACCACCGCCATAGCTATCCTGGTCAGAAACAACAGCCACAAGTTGTGGATACCCATCGTCGCAATATAAGTGACAGCCATCACTCCCAATGCCGACAGGGCGAAAGGCAAAATGTCTTTCAAGAACATCCTGACCCGATAGCCTATGAGGCGGCGGGTGAAATGATGCCATACGAAAAGCCATATCAGGTTGAGCAGTACATAGGCAATGACCATATTGCGGATGCCCCAATGCCATATGAATATCATCGTGATGATTTGTACTACACCCAGTGTAAATGTTACGCCGAAGAAGGTGCCCGACTTGCCATTGCTTACTATCAAACTGGACATCAGCTGGCACATCGGAATAACTGCGCCACTGATGCAAAGAATCTGCAACAAGTTGGCGCTATCCAGCCATTTCTCGGTGATGGCAAGCACGATAAATTCCCGTGCCACCATGCCAAAGCCAAACATCAAAGGGAAAGAGATGAAAGCCGTAAAGCGAATGAGCTTACGCAAGGCCTCCAACTGCCGGTCGGGATTCTCCCGCAAGTCTACCAAGACGGGTTGGGCCACAGAGTCTATCATCCCCTGTATCACATAGTAAGCCTTGAAATTCCACTGGGAAGCCTGGTTATAGTTGCCCGTATCGTGAGCCGTAAAGTAATGCCCCAAGAGAATGTTCAGCACATTGTTGTTGATGTGTGTGGTAATGGTCGTGGCAAGAAGCTTGCAGCTGAACCTGAACATGCGGCGCACCGGTCCGAAATCGAAATGGAGGTTAGGACGCCAAGGCGAATAATACCAAAAGAAAACCGTATTCACCATATTATATACGAGCGTCTGGGTAGCCAATGCCCAATAAGCAAAACCGCAGAAAGCCATGATTACTCCCACGATACTCGACGTCAAGGTGGCGATGATGCTTGCCTGCGCCCTCTGCTTCACCATCATGTTTTTGAACAGGTATGCCGACTGGGCGGTACACAAACTTGAGAGTACTACCGAGAGAAATGCGTACCTGCAGAGAGAAATCAATGCCGGAGTATGGTAATAATCTGCGATAAGAGGAGCGCAAAAGAATAAGACTGCATAAAGGAAACACCCCACAGAGATGTTAAACCAGAATACCGAGTTGTAATCATTGTCGGTAGGTTCCTTCAGGTTGGTAATGGCAGTAATAAAACCGGAATTTTGCAAGGCGTTGGCTATCAGCGAAAAGACGGTAATCATAGCTATCATGCCATAATCGCTGGGACTCAGCAGGCGTCCGAGCACGATGCCGAATACCAGGCCGATGAATTGCATAGCTCCATTGTTCATAGCCCCCCAAAAGAGGCCCTTTGCCGTTTTCTCCTTTAATGTCTCTGCCATTTTCCGTTAGCTTTGTCTGCATCCTCCCTGGATACGATTTGCAAAAATAGGAAGAATCCGTGAATGTACAAAATCTTTTGCTGGTATTTTGTAGCCAAGAAATGGTTCGGCTATAGTTACAGGAAGCACTTGCTGGAGATGTTTCAGAAGCAGAAGCAACATATAAAAACAACTTGCGCAGTTTTTGAATACGAATATTGTACTATGTTTTAGCAATACGCCCTGAACCAACGATCACCGGCGCATAGCGGAAAGGTAAAGGGCGTGCAGGCCCAAATGTATCAAGTTATTTTGCACTTTATTAAAGGGGAAAACGGATCAGGTGACGACGTATCGTCCCTAAGCAGATTCACTAACCGGGTGATAGTATTTCCCTAGTACCCCCTAAGTCCTCTAATCCAAAAATTAAGTACTATTTCTTGGATTACAATCCAAAAAATCAGTATTGTTTCTTGGATTAGCGTTATTTTTGTTATCTTTGCGCCATGTTTCATACAATAGCATAGGCTTATGATAAAAAGATTATTGCAAGATACCATCGAAGCCCGGCTGTTTAGCGGAAAGGCAATCATCGTGATAGGGGCAAGACAAGTGGGCAAGAGCACGCTCTTCAAGATGATACTTGAAAAGCGCAGCGAACCGACATTGTCACTCAACTGTGATGAGCCCGAGGTTAAGGAAATGCTAACGCAGATGAATACGCAAGAACTAAAACTACTCATCGGCAACAACCGGATAGTAATGATAGACGAGGCGCAAAGGGTCGATAACATCGGAATGACACTTAAGCGAATCATCGACAACTTCCCCGATGTACAACTCTTGGTTACGGGTTCTTCGTCTTTTGAATTGCAGGACAAACTAAACGAGCCGCTGACCGGTAGGAAATTCGAGTATCATCTGTTTCCTCTTTCTACGGGTGAGCTGCTGCAAGAACAAGGGTTGCTTATGGTAAAGCAGACCTTGGAAAATCGCCTTATCTATGGCTCCTACCCCGACATCATCAACCATACTGATGATGCCAAGGAGCTGTTGTACAATCTCTCCAATAGCTATCTCTACAAAGACTTGTTGTCGCTGGAGAGCATCCGGCGCCCTGCCTTGCTTGGCAAGCTGCTGACGGCTTTGGCCTTACAAGTAGCCAGTGAAGTATCGTACAACGAACTGGCGCAAACCATCGGCACTGACAGCAAGACCGTAGAAAAGTATGTTGACCTGTTGGAAAAATGCTTCATCATCTTCAAGCTAAACGGGTTCAGCCGCAACCTGCGCACAGAGTTGAAGAAAGCCAAGAAATTCTACTTTTACGACAATGGCATCCGGAATGCCATCCTGCAAAACTTCGCCCCACTGGCTCTGCGCCAAGACGCAGGAGCCCTATGGGAGAATTTCTTCATCAGCGAACGCATCAAAGCCAACCTATATGCAGGAAGATATGCGAACAGCTATTTCTGGCGCACCAGCCAACAGCAGGAAATAGACTACATAGAGGAATGTGACGGTAGTTTCTCTGTCTTCGAGTTGAAGTGGAATCCGAAAAGGGTCAACACTAAGATACCTGCACCATTCACGAATACCTATGATGTGAAAGAGCAAGTCGTCGTCACTCCCGACAATTGGTTACAATGGCTCTAACAAGCAACCCAAAAGCAACCAACCTCCTTGCTATATAGAGAAGGTTTTGTCCTTGGCCTTATCTGGATAAATACAAAATTGCAAGAGCCGCCTAATGTGCATAGCCCTCGGATGCTACAAGAAGCATTGTCAGGAGAAGTTTCAGAAGCAGAAGCTAAGAAAAAAGCAAGAGGTTGACTTGAAAAGACATCCTCTTGCTGAAATGCTCTATTACTTGATCGTATGGATTTGATGCAAGGTATTCATCACTACTTTCATCAATGGTTTCACAGTGGTAGTGTCCAATGCCTCGTCAATGGTGTGGGCACCCTTAATCGTCGGCCCCATGGCCGCGGCGTTGATGCCGGGCTTCTTTTGGGCAAAGTATCCGCACTCCAGACCACCTGGAGCCTTTGCCTTGCGAGCATTGGCATCCATAGCTTGGTAGTTGCTGAATATCAATCCAATAAACGGGTCATTCGCATCGGTGTCCCATGCAGGCATCAGCAGTTCGTTGCTCAACTTCATGCTGAGTGTAGAAGCTAAAGCTGTAAGTCTAACCTTCTCGCTTTTAATCCATTCATCATTGTAAGAACGGAGGGAACTGTTAATGGCCAGTTCCCCATTGGAAAGTTTCACCACGCCTATGTTGTTTGACTTGAGTACGAGTCCGTCGGTTCCTTCGCGCTCTACTACGCCCTGGACAACATCCTCAAAATATTTATTGAGGTCGGCCAGCAATTCTTCTGCGCTGACAGATGCCACATTAGTGGCAGGGACATCTGCTACACTACAGTTGCCTTGGATATCTTCATTGGTGTATTCTTTTTGGAAATCAGCAAGGATGCTTTCCATCTCACTCTTGCAACCGGATGCCCTGTCTGCATCTACCACGAACTGTAGGTTCAATATATTGGCGATGGCATTTATTGCCGTTCCGCAGTCGATGGTTATCAGTTTTCCACCATTGGGCGTGATGACATCCTTTACCATCTTTGCCAATATTGTGGCGGCACTGAGTCTTTTCTCTCCGATGGCCATGCCGCTGTGTCCGCCGAGCAGTCCTTTCACATCGAGGGTTATGAGTTTACCGGAAACAGACGGGTTGCTCAATTCATATTTCTTGCTTGAAGTCCATACGTAAGCTCCCAGACATCCAGTGGTCAACTTCGGGTAGGCCTCGTCGTCGAAACTGATGAGGTAGTCGGCATCCAACACTTTTGGGTCAAGGACCATCGCACCATACATACCGCAGTCTTCGTTGGTGGTGAAGAGCAGGCGCAGAGGACCGTGTGCCACATTCGATTTGGCGATGGCCAGTGCCATGCCCACACCGATGCCGTCATCAGCACCCAAGTTGATGTTCTTGCCTTTCAGGTTGTTGCCTTCATAATAGGGAATGCCGACCTCTGTGGTAGGGTTGTGGCTCTCGCCGCTTTTCCAAGCACATACCATGTCTTGGTGTGCCTGCAGGATAACCTTTGGCATGGCTTCCATCTCTTTGGTGTTGGCAGGTACGTCCATCCATATGTTGAGAGAATCGTCAATGCCATATTCCAGCTTATGCTGCTTTGCCCAGTCGGTAAGATAGGCGCTGCAATTCTCCATGCGGAAGCTGGAGCGTGGATTCTGGGCAAAGATAAGGAACTGATCGATGGCTGACTTGGCCAACACGTCGCAGATGCTGTCTGAGATTTCTGTCACCACGGTGTTGCCGTCTGTCGGACCGTCGGTGGGTACTTCATTGTCGCTGGCGCAGGAAGCCAGCATCAGGGTGGCTGCAGCCAATGTCGCCCCCCATAACCTTTTGCCATTGTACTTCATTTTCCGTTTTTATATTTATAGTATACATTGATTTATCTTTGTCTGCATCCTCCCTGAATACGATTTGCAAAAATAGGAAGAATCCGTGAATGTACAAAATCTTTTTGCTAGTATTTTGTAGCGAGGCAATGTGTAAAAATAGAAAGGAAATACTTGTGCAATTAAAGTTAAGTAATGTTCAAAAAATAACTTGAGCAATTTTTGAATTGCTCAGTCTGCAGTTTC
>CAVCRI010000068.1:0-14800 GCA_963604545.1 Lachnospiraceae bacterium
CTAGCTTAATTTCCTCCAGCGGTACTTGGATAAAGTTATTATCTTCATTCATGTCAGTATTCCTTATCTATTCTTATTTGCAAAAATAAGAATATTCTCTAAATCTAGCAAGTTTTCAGCCTATTTTTTCTGGTTTGCGGCATTATCTTGCAAAAAACGCCGCAAAATCTGCGGCGTTTTTACAGAAATAATATTGCAGGTTTCCTTCTTCCCCCTTAGTACGGAAACAGCAGGGGCAGCACGAAGGTCATCACGATGCCGATGATGAGCTGCAAGGGCAGCCCGACCTTGATGTAATCCATGAAGGTATATTGACCGGCTTGCATCACCAGGGCATTAGGCGGCGTGGAGAATGGGGAGGCGAAACACATGCTGGCTCCCAACGTGACGGCGAAGAGGAAGGCATACGGACTGACACCCAACTGCTGGGCGGCAACCAAGGCGATAGGTGCCATCAATACTGCCGTGGCGGTGTTGCTGATAAACATGGTGAGCAGGGAGGTGGTGAAATAGATGCCTGCAAGGAGTGCCGTCGGTCCCATCGCTCCCAGGTAATCGACCAATGCCTGGGAAACGATGCTCGAAACACCCGTCTTCTCCAGTGCCGTGGACATCGGCATCATCGCCGCTATCAGCACGATGCTCTCCCAGTTGATGGTTCGATAGGCTGCCTCCACATTGCGGAAACAACCAGTAAAGACAGTGAGCAGACCTGCAATGATGACTGCCGTGACAGGTGCCACTGGGATGAAGTCGAACACCATCATCGCTACCATCAGCAACATGATGGCGGCTGCCATCGGTGCCTTGTAATCCAGAAGTACCTTGTCGGCTGATTTCTCGGGTTGTCCGAGCACCACCCAGTTGTCGCTGTCGCTATTGATGCGGCTCAGGTTCTTCCAAGTGCTCTGCACGAGGAGCACATCACCCTTGTGGAGCTTGCGGTCGATGATGCCATCGGTGATATACTCGTTCTCTCGCTTGATGCCCAAGATGTTGATGCCGAAGCGATTGCGCAAGCGAAGTTCCTTGATTTGCATGCCCACGAGCTGGGAGGTAGGCATTACCACGATTTCGGCGAGTCCGAGGTCATAGAAGTCTATCTTCACGTTCTTGATGCGTTTCAGGGAGTAGTCGCTTGCTATCTGCTGGATGGCTTCTGGCTTGCCCATCAGGTAGAGGATGTCCTCTTCCTGAATGACGCTGTCGCTCCAAGGCATGTGCTGGTTCACGTCCTTCATCAGTCCGAGGCGCGACTTCTTCTCGTTCCTTATCTCGATGATACTGATGCCATAGCGTCGCTGGGCATCCAGTTGCTTGAGCGTCTGACCAATCATCGGGCTGTTGGTTGGCACGATGTAGCGATACAGGTTGTCGAGCAACTGGTATTCATCCACGAGGTCGTGGAGAGACTTTGATTTCTTGTCTTTCTTCTGATTGCCCTTCTTGTTGAGGAAGAGACGGCTCAACGGGAGGAGTACGATAATGCCGATGGCGAGCACGATGACTCCGATGGGCAGGAAGGAGAAGAAGGCGAGGGGCTGGTAACCTGCCTCGGTAAGGGCTTCGTCGATGACGAGGTTGGGAGGCGTACCGATGAGGGTGAGCATTCCGCCCAGGCTTCCAGCGAAGGCGAGCGGCATGAGGAGGCGGGACGACTGCAAGCCCGATGAGGCTGCGATGCTCATGATGATAGGCATCATGAGTGCCACGGTGCCTGTGTTGCTGACGAAGGCACCGATAACGGAGGTGACAATCATCACCAAGAGGAAAGTGGCGGTCTCGTTGCCATGCGACAGCGCCATGAGCTTGTTGCCCGTGAGCTTGGCGAGACCCGTCTGCATGATGGCGCCACCCACCACGAAGAGGCCTATCATCATGACGACGATAGGGGATGAGAAACCTGCCAGGGCTTCCGCTGGCGTAAGAATTCCGAAGATGAGAAGCGCAGCCAATGAGGTGAGTGCTACGATGTCGGCTCTCACCTTGCCCCAAATGAAGGCGGCTACGGTCAGGATTAAAATAATAAGTGTTACTGTCATGGGACAAAGTTACGACTTTTTATCGGGATAGTCGTAACTTTGCAAGGATTTTTTTATTCTTTTATGTTTTTTGTGCAAGAAAAAAGGGATTGCCAATGATGTGATGGCAATCCCTCATAGAGAGTCTTTAAAAGTTACTTGATACTATTGAATGTGGATTTAGTAAAGCCATTGAGCAGCTGTGGACTGGCGATGGACTTGCGAGAGCAGTAGTCGAACTCCACTTTCTTGTCACCATTGGTTGATTTCCAGCGGATGGTGAGCTTTACGGTCTTGCCCTCTGTGTCTGGGAGCACATCGTTGAGGTCGAAGGCTACCAAGGCATCGCCCATGCGATACTTAGGGTCACCGTTCTGGTTATGTCTCAACTCTACCTCGTATGGATTCTCAGGGTTAACGCCTGCCACCAGATTGATGAGGTGAGGCTTGACTCCTCCCCAGAAAGCACGGAAGCGGAGGGTGAGATAGCCATCCTCCGCTACGGTTACCCAGTCGCGAACGATATCTACCTCATCGTTGCCATACTTGGCATCGTTCTCGGCAGGAGTGGCGAGATATGGCACAGGTTTCTTGGTCAGGATGCTGTCTATCCAGTTGACACGTACCACAGCCTCGTCGGCAGGACCTTGCTCGTTGAGTGGGGTGTAGTTAACCAAGGCTCTTACCTGTTTGCCACCGAATGGCTTGTTGAGGTTCTTTGCGATGACACTCGTCTTGTCGTCTATCTGTAGGTAAGTGACATCGCCGTTTTGCTTGACGGTAACCAAAGCGTTAGGCAAGTTGTCTCTCCAGTCGTCATCATCGGTATTGCATGACTGGAAGGTAAATGCTGACAGGCACACCGTCATCGCCAACAACATCTTGTTTAATTTAAATTTCTTCATAATTATCGTTCCTTTTTTTTTCTGTTTTAATATTCTTTGTTTTCAGACGATAGTTGGAAAGAAAAGCTAGAGCGCTCTAGTTAGCTTCTCTCATTCGTCTGACTATAAAATAAGATGGGAACGGAAATCTTGCGTCTGATTTGGCAAAAGAAAGTTAATTTTCTGTTTTCTCTGGCTTCGGCACGAAGCCTAGGATAGCCACCAGACAGCTCATGATTGGACTGATGATATTGAAGAAGCAGAAGGGCAGATAGACCAATGTCGGGATGCCGAGCACGGTGCTCTGCGTCATACTCGTCCTTGTAGATGCTGGCATTCATGATGATGCTGAGGAATTGGTCGCCCATCACGAGGTTGAGCAATACGCCCGATGTCACGGTAGAGCAAACCAGGGAAACGGTGCTGTGGATGCTCTTGAGCAGCATCTTGGTGATGGCGTGGAGCATGCCGCTCGCCACCATGCACGAACCGAAACACATGGCGCAGAGGATGAGCCAGATGGTGTTGAGCATACCTGCCATACCTCTGGTTGCCACGAGGTCGTTGATGCTCTCCATGCCGCAGTCCACCTGGGTCTTGGTGTAGCAGGTGGTCATGATTCCCTCGAAGAGACTCTTGGCTGTAACCTCGGTCTCGCCAGCTATCTTCATCAGTACCTCAGGCTGAAGGATGAGGGCGCAGATGCAAGCGGAGAGGGCGGAGAGCAAGAGGGTGATGAGCGATGGCGTGATGGTAGGCACTCAGCGTGTAGGCATTGTAATGGTCGGAGTCGGAGAGGCGGAATCGGTCGCCCATCATCAAGCTCCATTTGCCTAGCTTTAGGTTAGCCTGTAACAGAAAAATACGGATGCTCATTGTCATAAATATATGTTAACTAAAAAGTTGCGTAATCAGCGGAATGGTGATGATGCTGCCCACGGTGGTGATGAACGTCATCTCGGTGATGAGCAATGGATTCCTGCCATATTTGAGGCAGAACATCGTGCCGAAACTAGCCACTGGCATTGCGATGACCACCGTGTTGATGTTGTTCACCTGGTCGTTGACACCGCAGACCTTGAAGAGGAAGTAGATGCTCAATGGCACGACCACTAGTCGGAGGAATGACGAGAGATAGACCTTGGGCGAACCGATGATTTCCTTGACAGGCAACTTCGCCATCGAACTTCCGATAATCATCAGGGCAGCAGGAACGGTGATGTTGCCTACCATCGTGACAGGTCGGGCGATGATGTCGGGCGTGTGTACTCCCAGTGCCACGAGAATGGCGGCAAGGAAGGCGGCTAGCATCGCTGGACTGACCAGCACCTTCGGGTTGAATTGCTTCAGGCTGTATTCGCCCTTGATGAGCATCACGCCTGCCGTAAAGATGAAGAAGGTGTTCGGCATGTTGAGCAAGGCGGCATAGAACACAGCCTTGGGACCGAAGATGTTCGAAACGATAGGATAGCCGATGAAGCCCACGTTGGCAAACATCAGGGCGAAGCCTATCATGCCTTGGTCGTCGTGGCTCTTGGTGATGAGGCGTGGCACCCAGAATCCGAACACCAACAATAGAATGTACGTGAGGAAACCTACGCCCAGCAAGGGCAGGATGAGTGTGCGGTCGGGCAGTTCGTCGCCCATCACGGACGAGAGTACTAAGAGCGGACAGGTAATATCTACCACGATTGCCGATAGCTTTTTGTCAAACTTGTCGCCCATGTATCCTAGCTTGCAGGCGACGTAACCTAAAATCACGATGATGAATAGCACCACCATCACTTCCAAATTTTCCATTATCCTGTTTTTATGTTGGGGGAATTATATCAATCAATGAATCTTTTTGTAATATCCCCGTAGTTTTCGATGCGACGGTCACGAAGGAATGGCCACCAACGGCGCACATCCTCGCTATGTTTCAGGTCGATGTCGATGACGAGGCTCTCTTCCTCGTTGTCGCTGGCACGGTAGTGGAGCTCGCCCTGTGGACCTGCCACGAAACTGCTGCCCCAGAACTGGATGCCATCTGTCTGACCGCTAGGGTCTGGCTCGAATCCCACTCGGTTTACTGCCACCACAGGCAAACCATTTGCCACGGCATGGCCACGCATCACGGTAGTCCACGCCTCTCGCTGACGCTGCTGTTCCTCCTCGGTGTCGTAGGTGGCATAGCCGATGGCGGTAGGGTAGATGAGAATGTCTGCACCCTGGAGAGCCATTAGACGGGCAGCCTCTGGATACCACTGGTCCCAACAAACCAGCACGCCGAGCTTGCCCACGGAGGTCTGGATAGGGTGAAAACCGAGGTCGCCAGGGGTGAAGTAGAACTTCTCGTAGTAGGCTGGGTCGTCAGGGATGTGCATCTTGCGATACTTACCTGCGATGGTGCCGTCCTTCTCCAAGACCACGGCTGTGTTGTGGTAAAGTCCTGGGGCACGACGCTCGAAGAGCGAGGTGACGATAACCACGCCGAGGTCCTTGGCTAGCTTGCCATAGAAGTCGGTCGATGGACCAGGAATTGGCTCAGCGAGGTTGAAATTCTCAACATCTTCCACTTGGCAGAAGTAGAGCGTGTTGTGGAGTTCCTGCAAAACGATAAGCTCCGCCCCACGATGGGCAAGGTCGATGATGCCCTGGGCGATGCGAGTCTTGTTGTCGGCGATGTCTGCCGTAATATGTAGTTGTAATATTCCGAGTTTCATTTATTTTGTGAATTAATCTTTTTAATCTATTTACTCATATTAATCTATTTACTCATAGCGATGCACCAAAAATGCAGCGATGCTCGAAAGGTATTCTAGCGATGCAGTGAAACGCTGCGTTGCTAGAAAATGTTACCATGGCTGTATGGAAGATTCAGGAAACTTGCCCTGCTTTCCCCTTATCGCCCCCTCTGGCAACTGCATGGTGAGGCAGTGGATGCTGCCGTGCTGTCGGATAATGGTGAGCGAGTCTACGCCGATAATCTCTCGGTCAGGGAAAGCCAGCTGTATCTGTCGCTTCGCCTCTTCGTCCTTCTCTGGCTGGTTGTAGGTAGGATAAATAACCGCCTTGTTGATGATGAGGAAGTTGGCGTAGGTGGCTGGCAGACGGTCGCCTAAAGGCACATTCTTGCATTGCTTGCCGCAGCCGTTGTCACAGTCCTTGTCGCAGCCAATCTCCCTGCCTATCTTCTTCTCTTGGTAGATTTCTCCGCTGTAGGCATCTCTTAGCACGCCGTCCTTGCCTCTGGTGATGAGCTGTTCGCCATTGTCGAAGACTGGGTCGGGCATCGGGAGTTTGAGCAGGCGATAAGGATAGCCCTCGAAGGTGAGGAGTCCTTGCAGTTGCTTTTCCAATGCTTGGAAGTCGTCGTATTGCTCATCCCCTGGGTCGTCGCATCCTATATATAATAAGGTGTCGTGAGGAGCCACTCTTACGATGGTGTCGATATGCCCATCAGTATCATCGCCCACAAGATTGCCATGGTCGAGCCAAACCACCTGCCTTAGGTTGAAGAAGTTCTTGAGCTGATGGTCGATGTTCTCACGTGTGAAAGGTTGGTTGCGATGAGGGGCTAGGAGGCACTGTGAGGTGGTGAAGAGCGTTCCCCTGCCATCGCTCTCTATGCTTCCGCCTTCCAATACAAAACCCTGGTGGTTCTCCAAGTCGGCATTGAAGGCTGCCTGATAGTATAGCTGTAGGTTAATGGCATTGTCTTTCTCCCATTTGAACTTCTCGCCCCATCCATTGAACTTGAAGTCGAGCAGGCGGATAGGGGCCATCCAGGTATTTTGCTTTTTTCTCATAACCATCGTGATAGGTCCGTGGTCACGAGCCCACGTGTCGTTGCTGTCCACCTCGTAGAGATGCACACGGTCCATCTGCTCTGGGGAGAGCGAGTCGTGGAGGGTTTGCCAGGTGGCAGATTTGTCAGGAGTGGCAATCAACAGCTGTTCGTAGCGGGTGATGATATTCGCCAAGTCGATGTAAGTGTTGGTGATGTCTGCCAAGTATGGCTTCCAGTCGGTGCCAGTATGAGGCCATGTCAGCATGACGGCACTTTGTGGCTCCCATTCAGCAGGGAGTACAAATGGTGAAGGTAATGTCGAGTTATACATAAGCGATGCTATTTTTAGTGAAAATGCCTCACTTATTGGCAAGGCACTTCCGAATTTTCTAATTTATGGATGCAAAAATAATAAAAAAAAAGATAACAGCCCCTCTTTTGTCGTATAATTTTTGGAAAAATGAGATGCTGTATTCTATTTTAACGAAAAGGAATATTAAAAAAGATTAAACAATGGGTAGATAGTGAATGTAATCGCCCAAAAATGCGTAACTTTGCAACCTAAAATATGAAAAAGAGCGTTCTACTTCTGAAAGTTGAATGGAAAAAGATCTACTTCTGAAAGTTGAATGGAAAAGTTCTTCTTCTGAAAGTTGAACGAGAATTAAAATAAATATAGGAGCGTGAAAATAAAACAAGTAGTTGATGCCCTTGAACATTACGCGCCTCTGCCCTTGCAGGAAGGATATGATAATGCCGGCTTGCAAGTTGGATTGACAGAGGCGGTAGAAATGTCAGGGGCATTGTTGTGTCTTGACGTCACTGAGGCTGTGGTCGACGAGGCCATCGAGAAGAGATGTAATCTCATCGTGAGCCATCATCCGCTCATCTTCCGCAAGCTGGCGAGAATATCGGATGAGAACTATGTGCAACGTACTGTGCGTAAGGCGATTAAGAATGATATTACCATCGTCTCCATGCATACCAACATGGATGCTGCCACTGGTGGCGTGAACTTCAAGATAGCGGAGAAGCTGGGGTTGAAGAACATCCAGTTCTTTGCTGGCGAGAAGGAAGTGAATGGTGTGAAAGGCGGCGAAGGAGTTATTGGCGAGATTTCTGACGAAGAGATTGTGGCAGCTGCTGAGGCTGGTCAACTTTCGGAGAATGTGAAAGCACATTTTGCAGAAGGTATCGCTGCCGACGACTTGATTCTGATGCTCAAGGAACGTTTCCATGTGGAGTGCGTGCAATGTAACCAACTCTTGCGCAGACCTATCAGAAGGGTGGCGCTCTGTGGTGGAGCGGGTGCCTTCTTGTTGGGCGATGCGATAGCGGCTGGTGCCGATGCGTTCATTACAGGCGAGATGAGCTATCACGAGTATTTCGGTCATGAGCAGGAGATTCAGATATGTGTTATCGGACATTATCAGAGCGAGCAGTTCACGAGCGAAATCTTCCGCAGCATCATCGAGGAACAATTCCCTGGTGCCAAGTGCTTAATCTCTGAGATAAACACGAATCCTATACTGTATATGTAAAAGTGAAGGGTGAAGAACGAAGAGTGAAGAATTCAATAGCATATATAATTCTATAGCAAACATATATTCATAGAATATACATATAAAAACGATAAACATTATATAAAGATTATGGCAAAGAAAGATCCTACAGATTTGACAGTGGAAGAGAAGTTGAAGACTCTCTACCAGCTCCAGACTACCTTGTCTGGCATCGATGAGAAGCGTGCCTTGAGAGGTGAGTTGCCTCTTGAGGTACAAGACTTGGAGGATGAAATCGCTGGTCTCACTACTCGTATTGATAACATTCAGCGTGAGATTGACCAGTTTGACAAGGCTGTTTCGCAGAAGCAGCAGGAGATTGCTGAGGCTCAGGCCAGCGTGGAGCGTTATCAGGCTCAGCTCGAAACCGTGAGCAACAACCGTGAGTATGATACCCTGAGCAAGGAAATTGAATTCCAGGAGTTGGAAATCGAACTTTGCAACAAGAAGATTCGTGAGGGACAGCAGAAGATTCAGGAGCGTGAGTACGACCTCCGTAAGGCTGAGCACCAGAAGGCTGACCGCGAGAAGGGCTTGGTAGAGAAGCGCTCTGAGTTGGAGGATATCATGGAGGAGACTCGTGAGGAAGAGGAGCGCCTCAAGGAGAAGGCACTCGAACTCGAGAAGAAGATTGAGCCACGTTTGCTCGCTAGCTTCAAGCGCATCCGCAACGGTGCTCGTAATGGTCTCGGTATCGTTTACGTGCAGCGTGATGCTTGTGGTGGTTGCTTCAACAAGATTCCACCTCAGCGCCAGTTGGACATCAAGATGCACAAGAAGATTATCCCTTGTGAGTATTGTGGCCGTATCTTGATAGACCCAGAGTTGGCTGGTGTTAAGATTGAGACCCCAAATACAGAGGAGAAGCCAAAGCGCAAGCGTGCTTCTCGTAAGAAGAAGACAGAGGAAGAGGGAGAATAATAAGGTAGGAGTTAGGAAGTTTTTCCTTGTGAGATTCTATTCCTGACTAGAATATAAGAAAAAGGCTCAAGAGTAGCAAGTTTGCCGCTCTTGAGCCTTTCTTTTATAAAACAGTCATAACAGTCATTTTGCTATAATGGTGCTTAAAAACAGTCGTAACTGTAATTGTCATTTTTATAGCCCTCTCGCCTTAAAGATTCGTTCCTTGGCATCATTGATTTCCTGGAACTTCTTCTCCGCAGCCTTGCGTACATCTTCGCCTAATGCGGCTACCTTGTCGGGGTGGTGCTTGAGTGCCATCTTGCGGTAGGCAGCTTTCACCTCGTCGTTGGTGGCAGAAGAGCTGATGCCGAGCACACGATAGGCATCGTCGAGCGAACTGCGGGAAGACGCACCATTGTGGAGGTTGAGCATCTGGTCTACATCCTGGGCGGTCAAGCCCATGTTGATGGCCACTTCCTTTAGGGCTTGCACTTCCTCAGATACCACAATGCCGTCAGCCTGGGCTATCATCACGAGGAAATTGAGCAACTGGAGGCGCTGCTCATAGAGCATGTTGGCACTTATCTGTCTGCAACTGTCGTAGATGACCGTGCGATATTCTGCCATGCCCATGCGCTTCTGCTGCTCGAAGAGCTTCAAGAGGATTTCCTCGCCCTGCTGCTTGGCAGCTTCGCCAAAGTTTTGGCGGAGGAATCGGCGCACCAGTTCCATCTCCGAGTGCATGATCTTGCCATCGGCGTTGATGATGTAAGAGGCGAGAACGAGGAGGGAGAACATGAAGCTGTTTCTTTCGCCCTCGTAGGCTCTCTGCTGGCTGTAGCCGTTTCCATAGCCTTGCTGGTTTCTGTAGCTGCCTTGCCCGCTGTAGGCACTGTAAGCATTGTCGTATTGGCGATTATCTCCGTCCTTGTTCACTTCGTCCAGCCCCTTGTCGAAGAGTGATCCCAGGGCAAATCCGGCTAGGGCTCCCAACGGTCCACCGGTGATGAAGCCGAGGAAGCCTCCAATCCATTTTCCTGCTGCCATTCGGCTTAGTTGTTGAAGTAGTATAGGAATGAGGCGATGCCAGAGAGAGCAGGCTTGCGCTGACCCTCAATTTCGATGTCAAACTTGATGCTGGTCTTGCAGATGCCACGCAAGTTCTGGATGTCGTGGAGTGTTGCCACGAGGCGGATGCGAGAGCCAGTGATGACCGGCTGTCCAAACTTCATCTTATCCATGCCGTAGTTGACGAGCATCTTGAGGTTGTTCACCTGCAGAATCTGCTGCCAGAGGTAAGGCAATACGGATAGGGTGAGGTAGCCATGTGCGATGGTGCTATGGTAAGGGCTCTCTACTTTGGCGCGTTCCACATCTACATGAATCCACTGTGGGTCGAGGGTAGCATCAGCAAACTTGTTGATACGCTCCTGGTCAATCTGCAACCAGTCTGACTCACCTAATTTCTCACCGAGGTGAGATGCAAATTCCTCATAGGAATTGATAACTAATTTTGCCATTTTCTTAAATCTTTATTCTTTTGTTGTTTTATATTCTCATTCAAGAGTCTATGACTCCTAACTTCTTTAGTCTCTTCTGAAGATGTCTCGGGTGTATACCTTCTCCTCCACATCGTCGAGGCTCTTGTCATAGCGGTTGGCGATGATGGCCTGGCTTTGTTTTTTGAAGGCATCGAGGTCGTTGACCACCTTGCTTCCGAAGAAGGTGGCACCGTCTTCCAGTGTAGGCTCGTAGATGATGACCTGCGCGCCTTTCGCCTTGATGCGCTTCATCACGCCCTGGATGCTGCTCTGTCGGAAGTTGTCGCTGTTGCTCTTCATGGTGAGTCTGTACACGCCGATAGTGCAAGGCTTCTCTTCTGCCGCATTGTAGTTGTTTTGGTTGGCATAATCATAATAGCCAGCCTTCTTGAGCACACGGTCGGCAATGAAATCCTTGCGGGTGCGGTTGCTCTCAACGATGGCCTGAATCAGGTTCTCAGGCACATCGGCATAGTTGGCGAGCAGCTGCTTGGTGTCCTTAGGCAGACAGTAGCCGCCGTAGCCGAACGATGGATTGTTGTAGAAGGTTCCGATGCGAGGGTCCAGCCCCACGCCGTCGATGATGGCCTTTGTGTCGAGCCCCTTCATCTCTGCGTAGGTGTCCAGCTCGTTGAAGTAGCTAACTCTGAGGGCGAGGTAGGTATTGGCGAAGAGCTTCACCGCCTCTGCCTCTGTCAGTCCCATGAAGAGCGTATCGATGTCCTCCTTGATGGCTCCCTCCTGCAGCAAGGCGGCAAAGGTATGTGCGGCCTTGTCGAGTCGCTCGTCGCCTTTAGGTCTGCCTACGATGATGCGGCTAGGGTAAAGGTTGTCGTAGAGTGCCTTGCTCTCGCGCAGGAACTCTGGTGCAAAGATAATGTTCTTGCTGCCTGTCTTTTGGCGGATGTTCTCGGTGTAGCCCACTGGGATGGTACTCTTGATGACCATGATGGCATCAGGGTTGACCTCCATCACCAGGCGGATAACCTCCTCAACGTGCGAGGTGTCGAAGTAGTTCTTCACGGGGTCGTAGTTGGTAGGCGTGGCGATGACCACGAAGTCGGCGTCCTTGTAGGCAGATGCGCCATCGGTTGTCGCCTTCAGGTTGAGTTGTTTCTCGGCGAGATATTTCTCGATATACTCGTCCTGTATAGGCGACTTGCGGTTATTGATGAGCTCCACCTTTTCGGGAACTACATCCACTGCCACCACCTCATGGTGCTGGCTCAGCAGGGTAGCGATGCTGAGTCCCACGTAGCCTGTGCCGGCCACAGCTATCTTGATATTTTCGTTTGCCATATCTGAAAGTACTAATTCTTTATTGTATTAATTCTATGTTATATAAATAATATGCAAAGATAGTGGAAAAGGAGGAGACTGCAAAAAGAAATTGAGTTTTTTATCAAAAAATAACTCCTTTCATTTTTTGCGAATTTTAGAACGACTTGGGGATTGCTCGGAAATTCGCCAAAAATGAAAGGGGTAAATCTAAGGGTGATGAAGACTAAATTGTCAATAATTCGGAATAATCGGGAATATCCTCCAAAAATAAATATTTTTTACCGTCATAATCCATCTTGCAGATGTAGTGCTGTAAGCCGTTGCTCACCACGAGATAGTCTACGTGGAGTAAGAGGTTATAGACCGAAATCTGGTCGAATACCTTCTGGGTGATGGGGATGTGGGGTGCCTTGTATTCGATGATCATTCTGGGCTGGAGCTCTCGTGAGTAGAGCACGCTATCGGCTCTCAGTACCTTGTCGCCACACCTTAGCTGAATCTCGTTGGCTAGGAGTGGGGCTGGGTAGCCCTTGTGCTCGACGAGGTAGTGTACGAAGTGTTGGCGTACCCATTCCTCGGGGGTGAGGGCTACATACTTGCGGCGCAATATGTCCAGTATCCTGGGCTGCTGCTTGGTGCCCGAAATCTTCATGTCGAAGGATGGCAAATTTAAGCGAATCATATTCTTGTATCTTATTAATGTAGTGCTGCAATGAAATTCTATACCTTATTATATATATAGTTCGATTATTTTTTGTACCTTTGCAAAGGTGGTGCAAAGGTAGTGCATTTTGCAGATAATACAAAATAAAATGGTGTTTATTTTCCATGATGCAGTTCACCTCACCCCATGTTTTAATTCATAAAGAGACTATGGCAGAAAAGAAAAATGCAATAACCTACGAGTCTATCATGCGAGATTTGAAGGCTCGGCAGTTCTCACCCGTCTACGTACTGATGGGTGACGAACCCTTCTATATCGACAAGATTTGCGATTATATCTCCGAGAATGTACTCAAGCCCGAGGAGCGGGATTTCAACCAGACCGTGGTCTTCGGGGCTGATGTAACGGCTGCCCAGGTGGCCGACCTCTGCAAGGGATACCCAATGATGTCGGAGTATCGGGTCGTGGTGGTAAAGGAAGCTCAGAACCTGAGGAGTCTGGAGTCGCTGGAGAAATATCTAGACCATCCGGTGAAGTCGACCATCCTTGTGTTTTGTCATAAAAATGGCAGTATCGATCGCCGCAAGAAATTTGTGCCGAAGGCAGAGAAGATGGGAGTAGTGTTTGAGAGCAAGAAGCTCTACGACCGCCAGCTGCCAGCTTTCATCGAGACTTATCTGAAGGCGCACAAGGCTACCATCGAACCTAAGGCTACCCAGATGATAGCTGACCATATTGGAGCCGACTTGCACCGGCTCACCTCCGAGCTCGACAAGCTCTTCATCTCCCTTCCCGATAACAATAGGAGAGTGACACCCGAACTGGTGGAGAAGGAAATCGGGGTGAGCAAGGATTTCAATGCCTTCGAGCTGCGCAGTGCCATCATCAACCGAGATGTTTTCAAGGCTAATCAAATAATAAAATATTTTGACAGTAACCCGAAGAGCGGTTCTCTCTTTGCGCTTCTCCCGATGCTCTTCAGTTACTTCCAGAATTTGATGATAGCCTATTATGCGCCTAACAAGCAGAACGAAAATGACCTTGCAAAATTCTTGGATTTGAGAGGAACGTGGGCGGTGCGTGATTATATTGCAGGAATGAGAAACTATTCTGGCGTGAAGGTGATGGCGATAATCGACAAGTTCAAGGAAATCGATGCGAAGAGCAAGGGGCTTGACAATCCATATACTTCGGCTGGCGAGTTGATGAAAGAACTCATCTTTTTTATCCTCCATTAGGCATCGGTTGAGTGATAAATGAGAGGGTGGGAGAGTGACCGGAATGGCAACCTTGGTTTTCTCCCTTTCGGAGGGGTGCCGGCAAAAGTTGTCATCTAGGTTTTGAATGGGCATTTAACATTCTGAAAACCTTAAAAATAGCACTTGATTCATAAAAAATCGGGTGCTATTTTTTTTGATTTTTGCTTTCATGTGCGTCTTTTTGGCAGATTTTTGAGCTAGATGACCTATTTTTTAAATAGACAGAAAACATAGCTAACATCAATGAGTATTAGGAGGTTATGAAAAATAACTGCCTTCAAAACTTGCGTATTTGTGTCAAACCTTGGCTGTGGGCTGAAATACGACAGAAATGGGAATTTTATACATTAATGAAAGTTAAATATTTACACTTAACATCTATTTACGTTTATAGGTTCGAAATTTACTATGATAAATGTTAACTATGTAAATGATTACCTTGGTTTATAAATGTAAATTCGAGAAAACTAAACTGCTACTTATGGTTCATATATTTATATTTGTAAATGTAAATAATGATATTTATATTTATGAATGTATATTTATTCATCTATAATATGTATATTAGAATTAATTGAAACCCAGTGAGTTATATTGCTCTATTCATGAAAATACAAGTTAAAGAATAACTAAATTCACTAAAAATGGAATAAGCGGCAACACATCGTGAATATTTAGCGTTTGTATATGGTAAAAATCAGAGAGTTATTAATTTTAGATAAAGTAATGAATCGTAAAATATTCAGAACACTAAATGTTTGTTTGTAAATTTAAACCTAAAAACTAACAATGTTGATTCATAAAATTAAACTTTAGAAATTGAAATGTAAAGTTTAAAAAACTAAATTTTATTTAGGATATTTGCATTTCTCGGTTTTTTGCTTTACCTTTGTAAAATCAACCGAAAAAGGGG
>CAVCRI010000069.1:0-14781 GCA_963604545.1 Lachnospiraceae bacterium
TTTATATATAATAAGGTATATAGGAGAAAATAATTATGAAATAATTTTGTAGTGTCCCCTTTTTACAGTAACTTTGCAGCCATAAAGAAAATACAAAACATTATTATGGCAAGAAAACGTAAACCATTACCTCTCTTAGAGAATATCACCATCGAGGCTGTTGCAGCCGAGGGAAAGTGCATCACCCGCGTAGACGACCAGGTCATCTTCGTGCCTTTCTGCGTGCCTGGCGATGTTGTCGACTTGCAGGTAGTAAAGAAGAAACATAAGTACTGCGAGGCGAAAGTGGTTCGCTTCATCAAGAAGAGCGACGTAAGACAGGAACCTATGTGCGAACACTTCGGTATCTGCGGCGGCTGCAAGTGGCAGAACCTGCCTTACGAGAAGCAAATCAAGGCGAAGCAGAAGCAGGTGGAAGATCAGCTCACCCGCATCGGAAAGATTGAGTTGCCTGAGTTCCGCCCTATCATGGGTAGCGTGAAGACCAAGGAGTATCGCAACAAGATTGAGTTCGGATGTTCCAACAAGCGCTGGTTCACTGCCGAGGAAATCGCAGCCCTCCCTAAGAAAGAGGACGACACCATTGGCTCTCTGAAGGAGCGCCATGCCCAGAACGCCATCGGATTCCACATCACTGGTGCCTTTGACAAGATTTACCCTATCAAGAAGTGTTGGCTGATGGACGACCTCTGCAACCAAATTCGCAACTTCGTATTCGACTACGCAGACTCTCACGACTATACCTTCTACGATCTACGTGAGCAGCACGGCTTGCTCCGTGACATGATGATTCGCAACTCAAACACAGGCGAATGGATGCTCGTCTTCCAGTTCCACTATGATGAAGAGGGCGATGAGCAGAAGGCACTGGAACTGATGCAACAGGTAGCCGACAAGTTCCCTCAGATAACATCACTCATGTACGTGGACAACCAGAAGGGCAACGATACCTTCAACGATCTGGAGCTCAGCCTCTTCAAGGGCAACGACCATATCTACGAGTTGATGGAGGACTTGAAGTTCAAGGTGGGTCCTAAGAGCTTCTACCAGACCAACACCGAGCAAGCTTACCACCTCTATTGTGTGGCTCGCGAGTTTGCCAACCTCAGTGGTGAGGAATTGGTTTACGACCTCTATACCGGTACAGGAACCATCGCCAACTTCGTGGCACACAAGGCAAAGAAGGTGATTGGTATCGAGTATGTGCCAGAGGCTATCGAGGATGCCAAGGTCAACTCTCAGGTGAACAACATCGAGAACACCCTCTTCTACGCTGGTGATATGAAGGACATTCTGACCAACGATTTTATCGCTCAGCACGGTCGTCCAGATGTCATCATCACCGACCCACCACGTGCCGGCATGCACCCTGACGTCATCAAGGTCATCCTGAATGCTGCCCCTAAGCGCATCGTATACGTTAGTTGCAACCCTGCCACCCAAGCTAGAGACCTGCAGTTGATGGACGACTACTACAAGGTTTATGCCGTTCAGCCAGTGGATATGTTCCCTCATACCCCACACGTGGAAAATGTGGTGCTGATGGAAAAGCGCAGCGATGCCGACATCAAGCAGAAATTGAAGGAGCGCAAAGAGCGCGAGAAGGCCATCGCCGAGGCCAAGGCTGCTAAAGAAGCCGAGAAGAAAGAGGCTGAGTCAACAAGTGAAGCCGAGAAGAAAGAGACTGAAAAACTTTAAAACCAAAACAAGATGAAAAAAGGAATCATCATGGTGCTCATGGCTGCATCTGTAATGACAGCCAGCGCCCAAAAGAAGCAAACCATCGAATTGCCTTCATGGTTGAGCAACGTAAAATTGTCGGGCTATGCCTTGACACAGTATCAGTACAGCGGACAAGAGGGTGCTGAGAGCAACTCCTTCAATATCCGTATGGGACGTATCTCCCTGGAAGGCCGTATCGCACAGGACTTCTATTGGAAGACGCAGATTCAGTTCAACGGCAATACTTCTACCCTCGGCTCTAGCCCTAGAATGGTAGACCTGTTCGCTGAGTGGCAGAAATATGAGTATTTCAAGGTGAAGATTGGTCAGTTCAAAAACCCATTCACCTTCGAGAACCCGATGAATCCTATCGACCAAGGATTCATGGGATATGCGCAGAACGTAAACAAGCTGGCTGGCTTCAGCGACCGAGCAGGTGAGCACGCTTCCAACGGCCGTGACATTGGTTTGCAGTTCCAGGGTGATTTCTTGAAGAATGCCAATGGCCGCAACCTCTTGCACTACCAGATTGGTGTGTTTAACGGACAGGGAATCAACACTAAGGATGTTGATAATCAGAAGAATGTGATTGGTGGCGTATGGGTAATGCCTGTGGCTGGCATGCGCATCGGTGCCTTTGGATGGACTGGTTCTTACGCTAGAAAAGGAAATTGGACGGAGACGGTAGCAGACCCAACATCTAGTGCCCCTTCAGCAACAAAGGAGGTAACTCACACCAACGAAGTGCGCAAGCTCAACCAGAACCGCTACGCCTTCTCTTTCGAATATAAGAAAGATGGTTGGACTGTTCGTTCGGAGTATATCCACTCCACAGGAAAAGCTTTCGCCAAGAGCCTCAACAATTTCAACGATGCTAACTCCAAGGATTGCAGTATCAACGAGAGCATCGGCAACAAGGCACAGGGTGTCTACGGTCTCGTCATCGCCCCTATCGCCAAACTACCAAAGGGCAACCAAATCGACGTGAAGGCTCGCTACGACATGTACCAGCCTAACGGCCACATGGACATGATGAAGACACAATATGAGGCAGGTCTCAACTTCCACATCGGCAAACGATTCACTATCCTCACTGAGTATGCGCTCATCAACGACCGCTCGCTCGCCAAGCACAACTATTCGATGGCAGACGCTGAGGTTTGCTTCCGATTCTAACATTTAGGAATAAGAAATATACAGCAAAGGCTCGCTCCCAAAAAGGAACGAGCCTTTGTTGTATATACTAAAATGAATAGCTAAATCCGATGGACATATACTCCTTGAACTGCCAATAGCTATCCCCCTCATCTCGACTTACGCCATCATCGAAACGAGGATAGAGAAAGACATTGGTCGATATATAGCGATTGAACTGGAAAGACAGTTGGTTTTCCCATTCCAGCTGGGCACGCTCGTAGGTGGTATAGGCAAAAAGACGAGTCTTCCATTTCAAGTTGTCCATGATTTGCCAAGCTAAGTCAACCGTGCATTCCGAACCAAAATCAGTCTCACCATGTCTCCCCTCGTCCAAGCCATAACGAGTAGCAAGGTCTCCACGCCCCACATAAGTCCAGCTCAAGGCAAAAGGAGCCAGATGAACACTACCTTTCAGCTTATGATTCAGCCAGTCTGCGGTGTAATCCATACCGACAGATAGGTTCAGCGTAAATGGAGAGAAGAAATCGGAATACACTTTCTCGTCATTGCTCTTCAGACCATGCGTAAACTGAGTCTGGGCTATCATCTGCAGCGTGTAATACCATTTCTTGGAAGCCTGCAACCCTAGCTTGCTCGTATAGCGCAACAAGTCCTCCGAAGCCTTCAAGCCATGGATGGAATCCTCACGAGAAGTCTGGTAGCCCAGGCGCATCTCCAACTTGTTGTCCCATTTCACCTTCTGCTTGTTGTTATAGTTGGCTTGCATCGTGGCACTTCCCAGCATCGAGTAGTTGCTCTCACCGCCCTTATACCAGTTGCTGGATATATAGTTCTGGAGGAACTGAACATAATAGTCGCCCATGAAACTCCAGAAATTAGGCTTGAGGACCAAGATGTCCATTGGTCCAGCCTCCGGCTCGATAGCCTTGGGTGCCTCTGGCTCAATGACATCCACCATATTCTTCTTAGACCGCTTATCTACGACGACAGGGGCGCCCACAGCCTCCAAGTGGCTTTGGGTATCCCTCACAAGGTCTGGGCGATTGAGATAGACATCCATCAGGGTGCGATCTAGCATATTATCAAGCGAATCCCCCACTTCCCTATTCGGGTTCAAGCGCAGCAAATGATTTGCCGGCGAACGATAGAAAGTCAGTGGCGTGAAAAGCATGGAAAGCCTTGAATCATCCGATGATAATGACACGGAATCAATATGGGAACGGGCATGGGAAAGAGAATCCATGTAGCTCTCTACCATGCGAGAAGACTTCACCACGATTTTCTTGCGAGGACGCTGTGCATCAGTCGCACACAACCCTGCAACCAACGCCAAAACGAGTAATCCAAATCTTATTTTCATACCTTTTTTATCAATTTGGGCGCAAAGGTAATAAATAATTCATAAAACCTCACCATATTTTCCAATATTTTTGGCTATTTCATAAAAAATAGCTAACTTTGCACCCAAATTATTCTAATTTAAAATATAAATATCGTGGCTGAAACAAAGTACATCTTCGTTACTGGTGGTGTGGTTTCTTCATTGGGAAAAGGAATCATCTCTTCATCCATCGGCAAGCTTCTGCAAGCCAGGGGCTACAACATTACTATTCAAAAGTTTGACCCATACATCAACATCGACCCGGGTACATTGAACCCTTACGAGCATGGTGAGTGCTACGTTACGGTGGATGGCATGGAGACAGACCTCGACCTCGGTCACTACGAGAGATTCACAGGTATTCAGACAACAAAGGCAAATTCCCTCACAACAGGCCGTATCTACAAGGCAGTAATCGACAAGGAGCGCCGTGGCGACTATCTCGGCAAGACTATCCAGGTGGTGCCTCACATCACCGACGAGATTAAGCGCAACGTGAAATTGCTCGGCCAGAAGTATCACTACGACTTCGTGATTACCGAGATTGGCGGTACCATCGGCGACATCGAGAGTGCCCCTTACATGGAGGCCATCCGTCAGCTGAAATGGGAATTGGGCAAGAACGCCGTCAATGTACACCTCACCTACGTGCCTTACCTCAAGGCAGCAGGCGAATTGAAGACGAAGCCTACACAGCACTCAGTAAAAGAGTTGCAGAGCGTAGGTATTCAGCCAGACATCTTGATTCTCCGTACCGAGAAGCATCTTGAGGAGGGAATCTTGAAGAAGGTGGCTAGCTTCTGCAACGTAGACCTAGATTGCGTTATCCAGAGCGAAGACCTCCCTAGCATCTACGAGGTGCCTGTCAACATGCAGAACCAAGGTCTCGACACCGCCATCTTACGAAAGATGGGCGAGCCTATCGGCGAGACTCCAGCCCTCGGCCCATGGCGCGCCTTCCTCGACCGTCGCAACAAGGCTACCGAGGTAGTGAACATCGGATTGGTGGGCAAGTATGACTTGCAGGACGCGTATAAGAGTATCCGTGAGAGCCTCTCTCACGCCGGAACATACAACGACCACAAGGTAAAGATTACCTTCATCAACTCAGAATACCTCACCGAGGACAACGTGGCAGAACAACTGAAAGGTCAAGACGGAGTAGTCATCTGCCCAGGATTCGGTCAGCGTGGTATCGAGGGCAAGATTATCGCCGCCCACTACACCCGTACTCACGACATCCCTACCTTCGGTATCTGCCTGGGTATGCAGATGATGGTTATCGAGTTCGCCCGCAACGTGATGGGTTACAAGGATGCCAACTCTCGTGAGATGGATGAGAAGACCCCTCACAATGTCATCGACATCATGGAGGAGCAGAAGAACATCTCCAACATGGGCGGCACCATGCGTCTCGGCGCTTACGAGTGCGTACTGAAGCAAGGCTCACGTGTGTTCAATATCTATAAGAAGGAGCACATCCAGGAGCGCCATCGCCATCGCTATGAGTTCAACAACGAGTTCCAGCAGGAGTTTGAGAAGAACGGCATGATGTGCGTGGGTCGTAACCCAGAGAGCGACTTGGTTGAGGTGGTTGAGATACCAGGCTTGAAGTGGTACATCGGAACACAGTATCACCCTGAGTACCAAAGCACCGTGCTGAAGCCACACCCACTCTTCGTGGACTTCGTGAAGACTGCAATAAACAACAAAAATAAATAATGAATAAGAACAACATTATCGGTTTCCTCCTGATTGCCGTAGTGCTGATAGGTTTCAGCTGGTACAACCAGCCATCAGCCGAACAGGAAAGAGCGGCATTCGTTCAGGACTCCATCGCCAAGGCTAAGCATGCCGAGATGGAAAAGGCTAGCAAGGCTGCCGCTGATAAGCGCCAGGCTGATGCTAAAGCTAAGATTGAGGCTGACTCAACCGCACTCTTCTATTCGGCATTGAAGGGCGAGGCTAAGAAAATCGTTTTGAAGAACGAGAAAGTAGAATTGACCCTCAACACCAAGGGTGCCACTGTCGAGAAGGCAGTCATCAAGGGTTATGTGGGACACAACATCAAGGTGAAGGATGGCTCTGCCGACCAGAAGGACTTGACGCTCTTTGATGGCGCAGACCAGAGCCTTAAGTTCATGCTTGAGGCTAAGGAGGCTAACATCATCACCAGCGACCTCTACTTCACTCCATCCAACGTAACCGACTCTACTGTCACCATGACAGCAGTGGCTGGCGAGGGCAAGACGCTCACCATGACCTATACATTGGGCAAGGACTATATGCTGCACATGAGTCTCCAGGCTCAGGGCATGGCAGGACTGTTCTCACCTAATTATAATAAGATGGATGTAGACTGGAGCGACAAGGCTCGCCAGCAGGAACGTGGCTTTATGTTCGAGAACCGTTACACCACTCTTACCTACCACAACGTGGACGGTGGCACCGACCACCTCAACGAGGGCAGCGAGAAGCGTGACGAGAAAATCGAGGATGCCATCGACTGGGTATCATTCAAGAACCAGTTCTTCTCTGCCATCATCGTGGCAAAGGACAATTTCGAGCAGGATTCTTACATGACATCCATCCCTCAGGAGAAGGGTTCTGGCTACCTGAAGCAGTTCCAGGCTAAGATGAAGACAGCCTTCGACCCAACAGGTAAGAAGGCTTCTGAGTTTGAGTTCTACTACGGTCCTAACGACTTCCAGATTCTGAAGCATACCGAGAAGGAAAGCACCTTCGGCAAGGACCTCGACTTCCAGTCGTTGGTATACCTGGGATGGCCTATCATCCGCTGGATCAACCGTTTCTTCACACTGTATGTGTTCGACTGGTTGAGCAAGGTATTCCCTATGGGTATCGTATTGATTCTCATCACCTTGTTGCTCAAGGCAATCACCTACCCTATGGTGAAGAAGAGCTACATGAGCAGTGCCAAGATGCGCGTATTGAAGCCAAAGCTCGATGCAGCCACAGCCCAGTACAACAAGCCTGAGGACCAGATGCAGAAGCAGCAGGCAATGATGGCGGAATATGCCAAATATGGTGTGAGTCCATTGTCAGGATGTATCCCAATGTTGATTCAGATGCCTGTATGGGTTGCGATGTTCAACTTCGTGCCTAACGCCATCCAACTTCGTGGCGAGCACTTCCTCTGGATGAACGACTTGAGCACCTACGACCCAATCTTCGAGTGGAACACCAACATCTGGTTGATTGGCGACCACTTGAGTTTGACCTGTATCCTCTTCTGTGTGGCAAACCTCCTCTACTCTTGGATGACGATGCGCCAGCAGAGAGACCAGATGGTGGGTCAGCAGGCAGAGCAGATGAAGATGATGCAGTGGATGATGTTCCTCATGCCATTGATGTTCTTCTTCATGTTCAATGACTACTCATCAGGTTTGAACTTCTACTACTTCATCTCCCTGTTCTTCAGTGCCGCTATCATGTGGACACTCCGCAAGACCACCGACGACGAGAAACTCCTCGCCATCCTTGAGAAGCGTTACCAGGAGAACAAGAACAACCCTAAGAAGGCAAGCGGTCTGATGGCAAGGATGCAAGCTCTCCAGGAAATGCAGCGTCAGCAGCAGGAAGAGATGGCTCGCAAACAAGCTGAGCTGAAAGCCAAGAGAGACGATCTCGGGAAATAAAGATTCCTAAGATGTTCTCTCTAGAAGTTTTAGAGAATAAAGAAACTTCGGAAAGTAAAGCAAACATTTAGATTAAACAATAAAAAAAGCAGCAGGATAATGAGAAAACAACTCTGATTTCTGCTGCTTTTTTCATATAGATTTTTATAAAAGAAATATAAGGTAACTAACAATCCAACAAGTCAAAGAAACAAAATTATCATGAGTAACTTATTATCCTCTAAACCACGATACGAGATACTTGACGGACTCAGAGGCGTGGCAGCAATCATAGTGCTCCTTTATCATCATTTCGAAGAATTTGGTCCAGGCATCACCAGTTTCCACGGTTATCTGGCAGTGGACTTCTTCTTCATCCTGTCAGGTTTCGTCGTAGGTTATGCATACGATGACCGCTGGAAAAGTGCTGCCAACCCTAACGGCATGACGCTATGGGATTTCTTCAAGCGTCGTCTCATCCGTCTCCATCCGATGCTCCTCTTCGGTATGTTCTTCGGTCTCTTGATGTTCTATTTCGGTGCTGGCTCAGCCCTGCCGAACATCATGCAGTCTCATTGGCAGACCATCTTGATCAGTTTCATCTTTGCCATCACGCTGATACCAGTGCCAAAAATGTTTGACGTAAGAGGTTGGGGTGAGGTGAATTCCTTCAACGGCAACTCATGGACGCTCGGTTTCGAGTATATGGCAAACATCCTTTATGCACTGTTCATCCGTCATCTAGGCAAGACGATGCTAGCCATCCTCGTCCTCCTCTTTGCCATGCTAA
Organism: Lachnospiraceae bacterium; assembly: GCA_963604545.1. Taxonomy (GTDB): domain Bacteria; phylum Bacteroidota; class Bacteroidia; order Bacteroidales; family Bacteroidaceae; genus Prevotella. The sequence goes on from CAVCRI010000069.1 coordinate 8,690, forward strand.
CTATCGGCATGGGATTGGGCTTCGACTTCTTCGGCATCATGGACTCACGCCCTGACTATCAGCAGGTAGGCACCTTCATCGGTGGATGGGACATGAATCCCGACCAAGTACTGTTGGGCTGGGTTCGCTTGCTCTATCCTTTCTTCGCTGGTTTGTTGATGGCACGTTGCTTGGCTTCATCTAGCAAGAAAAATGATTTCGGCGGAAACAATAGCACCAGCAATCAGAACGGCAACTCACTGCTCAATCGCCACGGCTTCCTCTTGGCATCCCTCTGTCTTGCCGTAGTGCTCTTCATGCCATTCATCGGCAGCAAGGACCAGCCTATCTTCAATGGCATCTACGAGATATTGTGCATCTTGGTAGCCTTCCCTATCATCGTATATATGGGAGCAAAGGGCAGTGTATCGGGCAAGATCCACAAGTTCTGCAAGTGGCTTGGCGACATCTCCTACCCTCTCTACATCACCCACTCGCCAATCATCTTCACCCTCTGCATCGGCTGGAAGTCAAACAACCCTGATGCCACAACCGACCAGATAATTTTCGTATGTTGCTGTAGCATCATCCTCAGTCTGATGGTGGCTTGGGCATCGCTGAAGATGTGGGATGAGCCTGTGAGAAACTGGCTGAGGAAGAAGCTATAAACAAAGGTATAAAAGAAAAAAGAACAGCGAGCATTTACTAACGCTTGTTAAAAATATGCTTATAAGCTGCCAAAACATAGTTTTTTAGAACGGTTTTGGCAGCTTATAAGCATATTTTTTGTATATTTGCACCATAAAATAGCTAGATTTTATGATTATAGGTAGAGAAAAAGAACTCAATACATTGAAAGAAGCCTTCAATTCGGAATATTCTGAATTTGTGGCAGTTTACGGACGTAGACGTATTGGAAAGACCTTCTTAGTAAGAGAAGCTTTCGACTACAACTTTACGTTCCAACATACTGGTGTATATAAAGAATCTCTCAAAAAACAACTACGTAATTTTAGGGATGCACTCAAAATGAGCGGGATGAAGAAAGTACACATTCCGACAGATTGGGCAGATGCCTTCTTTCTTTTAGCCCAATTCATCAAAGAAAGCAAAGAAGGCAAGAAAGTTATCTTCATTGATGAAATACCTTGGTTGGACACCCCACGTTCAGGATTTCTTTCTGCATTGGAGTACTTTTGGAATTCATTTGCTTCTGCTAGAAAGGATGTTCTCCTTATCATCTGTGGTTCCGCTACATCATGGATTATCAACAAGGTATTAAAGAACCATGGAGGATTACACAATCGAGTAACATACAGAATCCATCTCCAACCATTTACCCTGCACGAATGTGAGCTTTATGTCCAAAGTATGGGGCTACGTGCATCACATTACGACCTCTTGGAATATTACATGATTCTTGGAGGTGTCGCATTCTATTGGTCACGCCTACAAAAGGGACTTAGCGTTGCCCAAAATATTGATAGTATGATATTTGCTGAATCAGGTTTTCTTCACAACGAATTCAATGAGCTTTACGACTCACTCTTTAATGAACCAGAATCATACATCAAAGTCATTGATACCTTGGGAACTATCCGTATTGGCATGACAAGAGATGAGCTAATAAAAGAAGGTGGAATAACCAGCAATGGAAAGCTGACAAGAATCTTGGAAGACCTCACTGAATGTGGATTCATCAAACGAACACCATCTTATGGTGGAAAAGCCAAAGATGACCTGATTCAGTTAGTAGACAACTTCACCTTATTTTATTATAAGTATATGAAGGAAAATAAGACCAATGACGAGCATTTCTGGTCAAACAGTTACAATTCTTCCACAAGAACAGCATGGGTAGGATTGGCTTTTGAGAGAGTTTGTTTCCAACACATCCCACAGATAAAGTCCGCATTGGGAATAGCTGGCGTATCAACCCAATGTTACTCTTGGAAAGCAAAAAGAAGCGAAGATGAGACAGGAGCGCAAATAGACATGGTGCTGGATAGGGCTGACAATGTGATAAACCTTTGTGAAATCAAATTTTCCAAAGGAGCATATTCTATCAACGGTGAATACATCATAAACCTGAACAATAAGATAGATCGTTTCATTGCACAGACCCAAACCAACAAATCCATTTTTCTGACGATGATAACATCCAATGGAGTGGCACATAACGAATATTGGAATCAAGTGCAAGCGGAAATCACCGCAGAAGATTTATTCAAAGCATAGAAAAGAAAGGAATAGTATATGAACGAACTAGACAAGATGCGCAGCGAGCAACAATATGACTATGGTGCTCCAGAGGTACAAGCAAGTTGGGTACACGCCAGGACATTGTGTGCCAAGTTACAGACGATGACGGTACATGATGAGAGCTATCGTGAAATCATGGAAGACCTCATCCCAGGCTTTCCGAAGTCATCCGAGATTATGCCCCCATTCCATTGCGACCATGGTAGCAGCATCACCATCGGCGAGCATAGTTTTATCAACTACAACTGCACGATGCTCGACGAAGGTCTCATCAAGATAGGCAACCACGTACTCATTGGTCCCAACTGCTCCTTCTATACCCCACAGCATCCGATGGATTATATGGAGAGAAGAAAAGCCACCGAGACGGGTCATCCGATAACTATCGGCGATGACACGTGGCTTGGTGGCAATGTCACCATCTGTCCAGGTGTAACCATCGGCAGCCGTTGCATCATAGCCGCAGGCAGCGTGGTGGTAAAGGATATTCCAGATGACTGTATGGCAGCGGGTAATCCTGCGGTGGTGAAGAAGAAGCTGAACTAAAGCTTTCTTCGGCATACATCTATACTACTTACACCAAGCAGCACAGGTCGTTACTTCTTCAAGACTGGCTCGCAAGTCAAGTCGACACCAAGTTTCTTGAATATCTTCTGGTCTACATCGCTCAGCATCACGGTACAATGTACCTGACAGCCACGGAGCTTAGGCAACTGCTCCAATGCCTTCTTGCAGTTCTCATCATTCTCAGAGAGAACAGACAAGGCTACGAGCACCTCATCTGTATGGAGGCGAGGATTCTTGCCACCTAGATAGTTGACCTTGGTATGCTGGATAGGCTTGATCATCGACTGAGGAATCAACTTCAACTCATGGTCGATACCAGCCAAATGCTTCATCACGTTGAGGAGCAAGGCGGCACTACAGCCCAACAACTCGCTGCTATGACCGCAGATGATAGTGCCATCCTCCAGTTCGATAGCCGAAGAGGTATGTCCTGTTTCCTTCAGGCTCTGCTTGGCTGCCACCGTCACCTTGCGATAATCGGTAGAAATCTTCGCCTGATTGAAGAGCATCTGAATCTTCTGAATCTCAGCCTCATTGCAAGCACCTTTCGCCAACTTGTTGGTAGCGGCATAGTAGCGACGGATAATCTCGTTCTTGGAAGCCTCGCAACACACCTCATCATCGGAGATGCAGAAGCCCACCATATTCACGCCCATATCAGTAGGCGACTTGTATGGATTACTGCCGTAGATACCCTCGAAGAGCGCATTGAGCACAGGATAGATTTCCACATCACGATTATAGTTGATGGCTATCTTGTTGTAAGCCTCCAAGTGGAATGGGTCAATCATGTTCACATCATTGAGGTCGGCAGTGGCAGCCTCGTAGGCGATGTTGACAGGATGCTTCAGTGGGAGATTCCATACCGGGAAGGTCTCAAACTTGGCATAACCTGCACGCACGCCACGCTTGTTCTCATTATAAAGCTGGCTCAGGCAGACTGCCATCTTGCCACTACCAGGACCAGGAGCGGTAACAATGACCAATGGACGCTCGGTCTCCACATAGTCGTTCTTGCCAAAGCCCTCGTCGGAAGCAATGAGTTCCACATTATGAGGATAGCCCTCGATGAGATAATGGCAGTAGGTCTTGATGCCCTCACGCTCCAATCGCTGCTTGAAGGCGATGGCGGCAGGCTGACCATTGTAATGGGTAATGACAACAGAGCCCACCATGAACCCACGGTTTTGGAACTCGCCCTTGAGTCGCAACACATCCTCATCGTAAGTGATGCCAAGGTCGGCACGCTTCTTATTCTTCTCAATGTCAGTGGCACTGATTACGATAACAATCTCGATGCTATCGCTGATTTTCTGAAACATGCGCAGTTTGCTATCAGGCTGGAATCCTGGCAAAACGCGGCTGGCGTGGTGGTCGTCGAAAAGCTTGCCGCCCAATTCGAGGTAAAGCTTTCCGTCAAACTGTGAGATTCTCTCCTTGATGTGCTCGGATTGAATCTTCAGATACTTCTCGTTGTCGAATCCTATCTTCATTATCTCTTAAATATTTCTTTATGGTTGAACTGTTTCCTATTATTTGAGCCTTTCAGATTGGCAAAATGCGTCTGCAAAAGTACAAAAAAAGTTGCAGACTCTTTCTATCTCACTCGATTAATTTGGTTTTATCAACGATTTATTTGGTATTATACCAAAAATACTGTAACTTTGCACTGAAATTATTAATAATTCAATACATATTATGATTAAAGCAATGATTTTGGCTGCGGCTGCACTCACCATGAGCGCTTCTGCTGCCAATGCACAGACTATGATTCAGAAGAACAACATCAAGGTGGAGAACCACCTGATGACCCCTGAGGCTCTCTGGGCAATGGGACGAATCGGCGGCACTGAGGCTTCGCCTAATGGCAAGCAGATTGTGTACCAAGTGGGTTACTACAGCGTGAAGGAGAACAAGAGCCACCAAATGCTCTTTATCATGGATGCCAACGGCAAGAACCAGAAGGCGCTCACCACCGATGCCAAGAGCGAAAGCGATGCGGCATGGATTGAGGGCGGCAAGAAGATTGCCTTCATCCGTGAGGGACAGCTCTGGAGCATGAACCCAGACGGCACCGACCGCAAGCAACTCACCAAGGACGCACAGGGCATCGAGGGCTTCAAGTTCTCTCCCGATGGCAAGAAGGTTATCCTCATCAAGGAGTTGCCTTACAACGGCACCATCAAGAAGAACCCTTCTGACCTGCCTTTAGCTACAGGCCGACTGGTTACCGACATGAATTATCGCCACTGGGATCACTACGTGGAGAGCATCCTTCATCCTTTCGTAGCAGATGTGGCTGAGGATGGCACCATCAATGAGGGCGAGGACATCTTGAAAGGCGAACCATTCGAGTGCCCGATGGCTCCATTCGGTGGCATCGAGCAGCTGGCTTGGAGCCCAGACTCCAAGAGTATCGCCTATACTTGCAGAAAGAAGGAGGGTGTGCAGTATGCCATCTCTACCGACTCCGACATCTACCTATATAATATAGGTACGCGCGAGACCAAGAACCTCTGCAAGGAGGCTGGCTACGTGGAGCCAAAGATTGATGCTACCAAGAGCATGCGCAACCAGGCTGTCAATGCACCAGAGAACTTGAAGAACAATCCTGGCTACGACACCAACCCTCAGTTCTCAGCCGATGGCAAGTACATCGCTTGGCAGAGCATGGCTCGTGATGGCTACGAGAGCGACCGCAACCGCCTCTGCATCTACGACCTCGCCACTGGCAAGAAGAACTACGTGACGGAAAAGTTCGACTCCAATGTAGAGGGCTTCACTTGGAACAAGGACAACAAGAGCCTTTCTTTCATCGGTGTTTGGCATGGTACATTGAACCTCTACCAGACCAACCTGAAGGGTGAGGTAAAGCAGGTTACCAACGAGTGGGCTGACTACGGAAGCGTTTCTTTGGCTAACAATGGCAACAAGCTCCTCGTAACCAAGGCCAGCATGAGCCACCCTACCGACATCTACATGGTTACCCCTGGCAAGGATGCCAAGAGCACCAAGGTGGAGCAGTTGACCCATGAGAACGACCACATCCTCGGTCAGTTGAACCTCGGCAAGTGCGAGCAGCGTTGGGTGAAGACTTCAGATGGCAAGCAGATGTTGGTATGGATTATGTTGCCATCCAACTTCGATGCCAACAAGAAGTACCCTACCCTTCTCTTCTGCGAGGGCGGTCCTCAGAGTCCTGTGAGCCAGTTCTGGAGCTATCGTTGGAACATCCAGATTATGGCAGCCAATGGTTATGTGGTGGTATTGCCTAACCGCCGTGG
>CAVCRI010000070.1:0-13162 GCA_963604545.1 Lachnospiraceae bacterium
CCAATCACGATACCAATCTGCACACCCATCTCGTGAACTTCCTTGATTTGCTTGGCATAATCACTCAAGCGCTCTGGGTCAATGCCGAAGCTCTGCTTGCCCATCAAGCTCTCACCACTCAACTTCAAAAGTATTCTCTTAAACTTTGCCATATTATTTTATTGTTTATTGTTTAATATGAATTTTACCTCACCAAAGGCATAGGAACGAATAACTCCCTGTCTGTCATGGAGGATAAGATGCCCATCATCTTCCACTTCCACAAAGGCTCCCTCAAACTTGCCGTCCTTGTCCTCATACCAATGGTAGTCCTTACGACGGTAGAGTGCCAGATGATAAAGCCCCGACACATCCATGTAGTCGGCACGGCGAAGCAACTCATAGTAATTCTTGAAAGCCTCTACAATCTTGGTAAGTACTTCTTCCCTATCCACATCATGCCCTACTATCTGGCAGAGAGAAACAGGATTAGGCGCATCACTGAGGAATGTCTGCTGGTTGATGTTCACTCCGATGCCAAAGATACAACGCTTGATACCCTTCGAATCGACCGAAGTCTCGATAAGGGTACCACTTATCTTCTTGTCATGCCAATACACATCGTTAGGCCATTTCAGGGAAAAGCCATCAGCATAGGTATCGAGAGCATCCTTGATGGCAAGTGCCCCTATCTCAGACAACAAAAACTGTTGGCGCACAGGCACCCAGTGCGGGCAAACCAACATGCTGAGGAGTAAGTTCTTGCCCTTCTCCCCCTCCCAGAAATGAGTTCCCTGCCCCTTACCGGCTGTCTGAAAGTCGGCTACTGCTATAGTGAGAGCCTTCTCATCATAGGAGTCTATTTCCTTGAGAAATCGGTTGGTAGAATCGATTTCGTCCAATCTTATAATCTTTGTTTCCATTTTCCACCTTATTATATATATGCATCATTATTATAACATGCATCGTCTCTCACAGGATGAGCATTGGATTGAAGGCATCCTTCAAGTGCTCTATGCTCAGCACCTGGTGCCCCTTGCCTATCACGGAGATAATGTCGAAGCGCAAGTTCTTGTCGATATGGCATTCCTTGACATAGGCATTGGCAGCAACGGCTAAGTTGCGCATCTTGCTCCGTCCCACGGCTTCCTCAGGTTTCTGATACTCATCATTGGTGCGAGTCTTCACCTCAACCACCACGAGTGTATCGCCTTCGGGCGAAACGGCAATAATGTCTAGGTCGCGCCGGCCTATCTTCCAGTCTCTCTCCAGGACGGCATATCCCCGGTCTTCAAGATAGAGAGTGGCCTCATCCTCGCCCCATTTGCCAAAATCATTATGTTCTGCCATAGATTATTCTCATTAGTTGTGCCACATGAGAGGGCATCATTACCCCAAAAGGCACTATCACATTGCAAAAATAACACATTTTCTTCATACTTCAAACTTTTTTATGTATTTTTGCACAAACATTTGTGATTACGCAGCACAACCATTTATATAGATGACACCTAAAAAGAATATAGGCAACATAGATAATGATAATATAGAATGGACAAAATAGACTATATGAACAATATGGAAGAAAACAAGAAGAAAGACGAGGAGTATATGCGCCGTGCCTTGGCTGAAGCGCAAGCAGCATTCGACGAAGACGAGATACCTGTAGGCGCAGTCATCGTATGCAAAGGCCGTATCATCTCACGAGCACACAACCTAACGGAGATGCTTACCGATGTGACTGCCCATGCAGAGATGCAAGCCATCACGGCGGGAGCCAATATGCTGGGCGGAAAATACCTTAAGGATTGCACACTCTACGTAACCGTAGAGCCATGCGTCATGTGCGCCGGTGCCATCGGATGGGCACAGATAAGCCGAGTAGTATATGGAGCTAGCGATGAGAAAAGGGGCTATACCAAGTATGCACCCGGCGCACTGCACCCTAAGACAACGGTTACATCGGGCATATTGGAAGAGGAGTGCAGGGCTCTCATGCAAGAGTTCTTTTCCAGAAAGAGATAACTACGAAAAACCTCTCGATGTGTATATGGTTTTACATCGAGAGGTTTATTATAGTTAAGGTATATGCTTTATTATTCTTTTGCTTTTTACCTTTTTACTTTTTATCGTTTCTACTTTATTTCACCAATACTACCAAGTACTTGCTGGTGCTCCAGAATATCTGAGGATTGGTGATTCTCAGGGTATACTGCTTGTTGGCATCACGCACCAATGTATAAGTGCTTGATGGATGCTGGGTAAGCAACTTCACATTCTTTGAGTAGAGCTTGATTTCTGAGATTTCGCGGATGTCTACCTTGGTGAAGTAGTTCTTGTTGAAATTGCCTGTCATCACCTTGCCATCCTCAATGATGTGCTGGTTCTTTAGCTCCTTTTTGGTGCCAAATACATACCAGGCTGTGTTCAACTGCTTGTCCTGAGCATTGATGGTCTCGCCCTGCTTGCGGTTGGCATTGGTCAAGTCGTTGGTCTTGGTGTTGAGATTGTTGACTGTCTCGTCCAACTCAGCGATATGAATGTCCTTCTTGTCAAGTTCCTCGCGAAGAGCCTGAATCTGCTGTTCCTTCTGCTGGATTTGCTTCTGCAGATTCTCGATGGTTTTCTTGAGCTGGTCGCCCTGGAAAGAGCTGTTAGCCAACTGCTTCTGTAACTTGGCTAGAAGTTCCTTGTTTTGCTTCATGCGAGTGGCGATGAACTGAATATTCTCTTTGAGTTGCTGCTTTTTACTAGCACCTTCGCCGTTCTTCAAGAGCGTAACTCGGTTCTCGGCCTCATTGATTTGGTTGAGGCCATCCTCAATCTCGTTGAGGGTACCCATCATGTCGTTCAACTCGCTGTCTTTCTGAGCGATGATGCTGTTGAGGGAATCGGTCTGAACAGCACTAGTGTCAGCCGTGTTTTTACCGTCCTTACAACCAGTTAGAAAAAAGGCTGCTAGGCATGCCATGAATAATAGCTTTTTCATAATCCGTCTCCTTAAAAATTAATAATCCTATTAAAATGTTTACGTTATACAACGTCGCTTTTCTTACTGTGCTTCGCTCGGGCGATTCTTCTTCATCTTTCGCTCCTCGCGTTTCCTCTCCTTCATTTCCTCCTTGAGTTGCTTGGCATCCTTGCCCGCCAATACGATGACGAACTCGCCACGAGGCTCGATTTCCTGGAAGTGGGCTATCACCTCGGCGAGAGTACCGCGCACACTCTCCTCGTGCACCTTGGAGATTTCACGGCAACAGCTCACCTGCCTATCCTCGCCAAAGACCTCGGCAAACTGTTGCAGGGTCTTCACCACCCGATAAGGTGACTCATAGAATATCATCGTGCGCACCTCGTCCTTGAGCGACTCCAGGTAGGTCTGTCTGCCTTTCTTCTGTGGGATAAATCCCTCGAAACAGAACCGGTCGCAAGGCAGTCCCGACGACACGATGGCCGGGATGCAAGCCGTAGGCCCAGGCAAGGTCTGTACAGTGATGCCCGCCTTGGCGGCCTCACGAGCCAGATAGAAGCCAGGGTCGCTGATGCCCGGGGTTCCCGCATCGCTAATCAAGGCTATGGTCTCGCCTGCCTTCAAGCGGTCTACGATGCCAGCCGATGTGCCATGCTCATTGAACTTATGATGCGCCACTAATCGATTGTGAATATCGAAATGATTCAGCAGGACGCTCGATGTCCGAGTGTCCTCCGCGAGCACCAAATCAGCCTCTTTCAGAACCCTGATGGCTCGCATTGTCATGTCCTCCATGTTGCCAACTGGAGTCGGTACGATATATAATATGCCCATATGAGGTACAAATGTAGTTAATAAATCTTTCTTAGCAAAAAAAAATGGAATTTCTTTGCATTTTTTAAAACCTTATTATTAATTTTGTCCCCGAAATGACAGAAAATCTAATTGGGGAGACACACCGCCCCGGCAGAATTGAAGTGGTGTGCGGGTCTATGTTCTCTGGCAAAACCGAGGAATTGATCCGTAGAATGAAACGAGCGAAGTTTGCCAAGCAGAAGGTGGAAATCTTCAAGCCTTCCATTGACACTCGTTACTCCGAGGAAGATGTAGTGAGCCATGATCAGAACTCTATCCGATCCACCCCTATAGACTCCTCTGGTTCCATCCTTTTATTGGCTTCGGATATCGACGTGGTGGGTATCGACGAAGCCCAGTTCCTAGACAATGGTCTGGTACAAGTATGCAATGAACTGGCCAACCGTGGCGTGAGAGTCATCGTGGCTGGTCTCGACATGGACTTCCGTGGCATCCCGTTCGGTCCCATCCCTGCACTTTGCGCCATCGCCGATGAGGTAACCAAGGTTCATGCCATCTGCGTGAAATGCGGTGCACTTGCTTATGTGAGCCACAGATTGGTACACAACGACAAGCGTGTGCTCCTGGGGGAAAAAGACGAATATGAGCCCCTCTGCCGTGAGTGTTACCAGAAGGCGGTGAGGAATGAGGAGTGAGGAGTTAGAGGTTAGAGGTCAGGAACTTAACGACTTGTCACATGACTCAAAACAAAAACAGATTTAATTATGGGTAAGGAAATTACATTCGACAAGTTTATCCGATGGGCCGGCATCGCCATACTGGTACTCACCGTGCTCTATGTGGTCAACTACCTTAGCGAGGTGCTTTTGCCTTTCTTCATCGCATGGTTCTTCGCTTACTTGCTTTATCCGGTGGTGAAGTTCATCGAGAACAAACTTCATGTCAAGGTGCGTGCCCTCTCCATTCTCTTGGCGATGGGCGCAGCTATCGCCGTGGTGGGTGGCGTGATTTGGCTCATCATCCCGCCGATGATAGACCAATTTGACAAATTGGGCGATGTACTCACCCGATGGATCCACCAAACCACTCACACCAACAACCTGACGGTACTGATACGCAACTGGTTGCAAGCCAACCAAGAGCAAATAGAGTATTTTCTGAAAAGCAAGGACTTCAGTGACACGCTGAAGACCACCATGCCTAAGCTATTCTCTGTGGTGGGTCAGACGGCTAACATCATCCTGAGCATCATCGCCTCAATGATTACCTTATTATATATGTTCTTCATCCTGCTAGACTATGAGACGCTGACCGCCAACTGGGTGCGCATCTTCCCTAAGAAGAACCGCCCATTCTGGCACTCACTGATGAAAGATGTAGAACGTGAACTCAACAATTACATCCGTGGTCAGGGCATGGTGGCACTGTGCATGGGCATCATGTTCTGCATAGGCTTCACCATCATTGGTTTCCCGATGGCGATAGGTCTGGGCATATTGATTGGCATCATGGACCTCGTGCCATACCTGCATACCTTTGCCCTCATCCCTACGGCATTCCTCGCCATGCTGAAGGCTGCTGACACTGGCCAGAACTTCTGGGTAGTATTTGGCTTGGCTTTCTTAGTATTCTGCGTGGTACAGATTATCACCGACATGGTGGTTACGCCTAAGATAATGGGCAAGGCGATGGGCTTGAACCCAGCTATCTTGCTCTTGAGTCTCTCCATCTGGGGAGCTCTCCTAGGATTCATCGGTCTGATCGTCGCCCTGCCACTCACCACGCTTCTCATCGCCTACTGGCAGAGATATGTGACGCGAGAAAAGCCGCAATATCATGAGGAAGCAGAGCCTGGACAAGCTGATTTTGCACCCGAGAACAAGAAAATAGAAGAAAAATAGCAAAAAAACAGCTAAATATTTGGTAGTTACAAAAAAATGCCGTATCTTTGCACTCGCTTTTGAAACATAAGGCTTCGGGATTGACTCGCTAGCTCAGCTGGTAGAGCACAACACTTTTAATGTTGGGGTCATGGGTTCGAGCCCCATGCGAGTCACAAATCTCAGAAAGAAGGACTTTCCACTATGGAGAGTCCTTTTTTCGTTTTCATCCATTATTCCTACCCTCTGACACGACAGGGATGCTTCTATATCCCTTCTATGAGGTAATAGGACATATCATCACTTTTATCTTAAGGAAGGAAATCTCCTAACATAAATTGTCGCTAGACCTAAGATTAATTGTTTTTATCCCACAAAGAAATCTATGTTCTCAGTCTTAAAACTTATGTTCTGAGACTGAAAACATAAGTTCTGAGACTGAAAACATAAGTTCTGAGACTGAGAACATAAGTTTCCCTAGGATAAAAGATTTTTTACCTTAAGACAAGTATGAATTTATAATGAGCAAAACAAATATTATCTTACCACTGGCTAATATCCGCCTTTGCCTCCACCTTCTTCTCTATATAGTCTGGCAACTTGGAGAAGAAATCATAACCTGTGATGCGCTCCACCTCATCCACAGAATTGACGAAGTCTTTCTTCTGCAAGCCTGTGGCGTTCTGGTTGCGACAGATGAAACCGATGGCTTGCGGATTCTTGCCAGTGCGCAGGACAACCTTGAAGAAGGCATCTGGCACCACTACCTTGTTCTTGCCCAGCTTACGATGCTGCTTGTTGAGATAGACTGGACCACAAACGATGTATACCTTACCATACTTCTTTGCCCAAGTACGGCACTGCTGCTCTATGCTATTCCAAATGCCGGCATTCAAGGCATGGGTCTGAGGACACATGTTGGTCATTAGGAAGCACTCATCCATCGCCTTCTGGCTCCACTTGTTATCGCCCGCAGGACACATGTGCCCCCTGTCGAAACCACTATTATAGTAATCGGCCTTCGTTCCCTTAGGCGATGGCATATCCATATCATCTTCGAAATCTCCACGAGGCAACTTGCCCTGGGCATGCTCACGAGTCAAAACCCAAGCCACCCAGTTGGGCTCGCGGTTGTCGTGGTTATAGGAGACCGTATAGGCTATGCGATGCTTGATGGTCTGAGAGAGCTTCCCCTTGAAGGTGGGAATCTCCAAGCCCTCCACATCAGATGCTGGCGCAAAGCCATTCAACACGAAAAAACATACCACCGAAAAAAGCAGGCAAGAGACAGTCTTCCCCACACGTTTTCTGAAAATACTCTTGTTCATCATTGCATAAAATACTTATTATTTTCATGCAAAAGTAACACAATATCATCGGAAACTTTAGTTTTTAACGCACATTAACCAAAAAGACATGCAAGTTTTCCTTGCTTTTCCGTTTAAGAAATACAGATAAGAAAAGAAATAACAATTAAAATACAACAAACAATGAAGAAAATTACATTATTCTCAGTATTGGCTGTACTCTTTGCAGCATTGTCTCTCACATCATGTAACTCTGACAGTGGCTCAGGCTATACACTTCCAACCAAGGAGGAGGCACTTGCCATGATGAACAAGATTGGCGGTAATAGCACTCACAGATGCGGCATTCTTTTTCCTGGGGACAACAACAACAAGATCGACAAGGACAGTGTAGAGGCCATCATCAGCATCAACCCAGCCGACAGCAGCTATACCATCCAGAACTTCCCAGTCAAGCTCTTGGCTAAGTATCTGAAGGATGACAACACTGAGGCTGAGAAATACAAGACTCTCCTTGAGGCCATGCCAAACCAGACCATCAAGGGCAAGCTGTACTGCATCAATAGCACAACACCTGCATTTTATACAGCAACCCAGAACATCAACATTCCAAATGACAACAAGGACAATATACAATTCGCATTCTATTCAGGCTACACCAATTATGCCTTGGCTGGCATCTCTCAAGACAGCAAGAGCTTCTTGCTCTATCTGACACCAGGAGCCATTATTCTCGATGGCAAGAACGCTAAGACAGACCTTTTCAAGAGCCAGAGCACTTCATACTCGATACCTTATATCATCTATCTGAAGTATGCCCTTTAAAATAATCGGAATCAGTTCACATAAAAATATACGGAATCCATTCACATAACAAACATTTCTGAATAATTCATAACAAGCATATATGTTAATACTCTTATAAATTAAACAACTTACAAATATATGTAAACTGAACTTATCACTCAGGTGAAAACTAAATAAAGCGCGACAGTCATTCCGACAGTCGCGCCTCTCTTTTTCATCTTACGATTTTTCCTTATTCATTTTTCAGCAAGCTGATTATTCCTTTCTCCAAAGTTTGCTCATATCCTCCAAGCTCTTGCCTTTGGTCTCTGGCACGAGCTTCCATACGAAGACGGCGGCGATGATACAAATGGCACCATAAAGTCCGTAAGTGAACCAGTGACCGAAGTCGTCACCCTGGGTGAGGTGCATGTTGAACATAGGCACGAAGGTGGAACTTACGATGAAGTTGAATATCCACTGGAAGGCCACCGCAATCGCCACAGCAGCACCTCGGATGGTGTTAGGGAACAGCTCGGCGATGAGCACCCATGCGATAGGTCCCCAAGAGAACATGAAGCTGGCACTATACACCATGATGCTTATCATCGTCACGGTGCTCAAGGCATCGTTACCGAAGGTCAAAGCCACACCGATGGCACCGATTGCCATGCCAAGCGAGCCACAGATGAGCAAAGGCTTGCGACCCAACTTCTCGACGGTGAACACAGCCACCAAGGTAAACGAGATGTTGACGATACCCATAATGACGGTCTGAACCATAGGGTTGCCCATGCCCATATCCTGGAAGATACGAGGAGCATAGTAGAGCACGGCATTGATGCCCACAGCCTGCTGGAACACAGAGAGCATCACACCCACGAAGATGCACATGAAGCCATAGGAGAAGAGCTTCTCTGTCTTCACGGTCACGGTGTTCTTGATGTCGTTGATAATCTCCCTTGCCTTCTCTGAGCCATTAATCTTGGAGAGGATGCCGTAAGCCTTGTCCTCCTGTCCCACCATCATCAAGTAACGTGGAGTCTCTGGCACAAAGCAGATGAGGAAGGTGAAGAGTCCTGCCGGAACCATCTCTGAGCCAAACATATAGCGCCATCCCGTCTCGATGGTCCACTCGGCATCAGCCCAGTTGGCTATGGCACCGGCTGCATCATAGATAGGGTTGGCGTGCTCGCCCATGATGACGAAGTTGACGAAGTAAACCACCAGCTGGCCGAAGATGATGGCAAACTGGTTCCAGCTCACGAGCATGCCTCGGATGTTGCTAGGGGCCACCTCGCCGATATACATTGGACAGATGGCAGAGGCCACGCCTACACCGATACCACCGAGCACACGATAGATGTTGAACACCACGAGGAGCGTCCAGTCTGCTTGTCCCTGTGGCAAGAGATAAGTCTCAGGCTCCATGGATCCCCATGCAGAGAGGAAGAAGCAGATGCCCGCAAAGATAAGCGAGCGCTTGCGTCCAAAATTGCTGGCGAAGAGACCAGAGAGCGAACTACCGATGATACAACCGATCAAGGCACTGGAAGAAGTGAATCCGTGCATAAAGTCGGTGTACTCGAAATCATTGGCACCCTTGAAGAATGCCTGCAAACCCTTCTCGGCACCCGATATCACAGCGGTATCATAGCCGAAAAGCAAGCCGCCCAAGACGGCGACCATCACGATTGAGATAAGATAGGCCTTAGAGCCCGATTGATTTTGTTGCATTATTTTTAGGTTTTGTTTATAACCACTCCATTTAGCGCATTTTTATGCAGTCCACATTATTATATACGCTTTTTCTTATTAAATATTACGTAGAAACTGCGGTTTTCCCCTATTTTTTTTGTAAATTTGCAACCAAATTAGATATTACGTAATATGAACATAGCAGATTTTCTAAATAAAGAGGGCAACAAGCGAGGATTCTCGTTCGAGGTATTGCCTCCCCTGAAGGGCAATGGAACGGCGGCTCTTTTCCGCACCATCGACAGTCTCAAGGAGTTTGCCCCTAGGTTTATCAACATCACCACGCACCATAGCGAGTACGTATACAAGGAGTTGGACAACGGACTCCTCACTCGCCAGCGTGTGCGTCGTCGCCCAGGAACGGTTGCCATAGCCGGTGCCATCCAGAACAAATATGACATCCCTGTCATCCCTCATATCATTTGTAGTGGTGCATCCAAGGAAGACATCGAGTATGAGTTGCTCGACCTCCAGTTCCTCGGCATCTCCAATGTGCTCGTGCTCCGTGGCGACAAGGCGAAGGAAGACAGACAGTTCACTCCTACCGCCAATGGCCATGCCCATGCCACCGATCTCTTGAAGCAAATCAACCAGTTCAACGATGGTTTCTTCTTTGATGGCACACCTATCAAGCACCCTGGCGAGAAGTTCTGCTGTGGAGTGGCTTGCTATCCTGAGAAGCATGAGGAGGCTCCTAACCTGGAGATGGACATGCAGTATCTCCTGGAGAAGCAGAAGCTAGGCGCATCTTACGCCGTGACTCAGCTCTTCTATGACAACCAGAAGTTCTACGACTTCGTTGACAAGGCACGCCAGATGGGCATCACCATCCCTATCATCCCTGCCATCAAGCCTTTCGCCAAGCTGAGCCAGCTCACCATGGTGCCAAAGACTTTCCATTGTGACATACCGGAAAAACTGGCACAGGAGGTGCTGAAATGCAAGAGCGATGATGACGCCAAGGCTCTTGGAATTGAGTGGACAACCCAGCAGGTGAAAGACCTTTTCGAACATGGGTACAACAATGTACACTTCTTCACCGTCTCTGCCGTGGATAGCGTCAAGCAGATAGCAAAGATACTGTTTTAGATAGGAGTTAGGATAAGTTTGTTTAAAGAATGAAACGTAGTGAAGTCATAGGGCAACAAGAAGTTTGGAACCGTCTGATGGAGATGGTCCAGGAGAACCGTGTGCCTCATGCCCTGATGTTTTGCGGTCCGCAAGGTTGTGGAAAGCTAGCGATGGCTTTGGCTTTTGCCAGCTATATGTTGGGAGAAAGAGAGGCTGAAATGGCGACTTCTAATGATGCCGACAATTTCATGTCGATGGAAAGCCCAGAGGATATTGCCCGAAAGGAGCAAGAAAGCAGGGTTCGCGCCATGCTCAGCAAATGGGAACATCCTGACCTCCATTTCTCCTTTCCTACCATCAAGACTTCCGACATGAACTCCGAGCACAAGCCTACCACGCTTGACTTCATCAAGGAGTGGCGAGAGATTCTGCTCTCACAAGGCCCCTACATCCAGATAAGCGACTGGATGAGGAAGATGGGGAAAACGGATGCTGACCTCAACAAGCAGGCTATCATCACTGCCGAGGAAACCGACCGCCTATCGCGCGAACTGAGCATGATGTCGAGCCAAGGTGGATACAAGATAAGCCTGATATGGTTGCCCGAGCGCATGAACCTCACGAGTGCCAACAAGATACTGAAACTCCTGGAAGAGCCACCCCACCAGACTCTATTCCTTCTCGTGAGCGAGAACCCAGAGCAACTGTTGGAGACTATCCGAAGCCGTGTGCAACGCATCGACTTCAAGAAGATTGCCACCGAAGAGCTGGAAAAGGCACTTATCGGGCAAAGAGCACTGGATCCTAACACCGCCCACCGCATCGCACGCATCGCCAATGGTAACTGGAACCTTGCACTCGAAGAACTAGACTCGGGCAATGAGAACCGACAGCATCTAGACATGTTCATCATGCTGATGCGACTTGCCTATATGCGCAACATCCATGACCTGAAGAAGTGGAGCGAGGTAGTGGCTACCTTCGGGCGAGAGAAGCAGAAGCGTATGCTCGACTATTTCATGCACATGCTTCGTGAGAGTTTCATGTACAACTTCCGCCAACCCGACCTCGTCTACATGACTCAGGAGGAGGAAGATTTTGCCAAAAACTTCGCCAGATTCATCAACGAGGCAAACATCATCGACATCGCCAATCTCTTCGAGGAGAGCAAGCGATTCATCTCGCAGAATGCCAACCCTAAGATTGTATTCTTCGATATGGCACTGAAGATTATCGTTTTGCTCATAAGAAAGTGAAGAATTCGATAGCTGATAAGGGCGAAAAGCCCATCTATTATAAATTATTAATTATACATTTTAAAATTTAGATTACATCGTGGACTACAAGAATATGAAATTCAGAATGTGGCATGGATGCGACCGTGGACTTTGCTGCAAGGCCGTGGGCAGACAAGACCGACAACTGAACACTTACGATTGGCTTGCCGATGTCCCAGGCAATGCTGAGAGCACCGACCTCGTGGAGGTGCAATTCAAGAATACCCGCAAGGGATATTATCACAATGTGAATAACCTCGACCTCAAGAAGGGTGACATTGTTGCCGTGGAGGCTAATCCAGGACACGACATTGGCGTGGTTACCCTGACAGGAAGACTTGTGAAACTGCAAATCAAGAAAGCCAGCCTCAAGTCGACGGACGACATCAAGCGCATCTACCGACTGGCCAAGCAGGTGGACCTCGACAAGTGCAAGGAGGCCAAGAGCCGCGAGCATGACACGATGATACAGAGCCGACAGATTGCCAAAGACCTCGGTCTGAAGATGAAAATCGGTGATGTGGAGTATCAGGGCGATGGCAACAAGGCTATATTCTATTACATCGCCGATGAGCGTGTGGACTTCCGCCAGCTCATCAAAGTGCTTGCAGACACCTTCCATGTGCGCATCGAGATGAAGCAGATTGGTGCACGCCAGGAGGCTGGACGCATCGGTGGTACGGGTCCTTGCGGTCGTGAACTCTGCTGTGCCACCTGGATGAAGAACTTCGTGAGCGTGAGCACCAATGCTGCACGCTTTCAAGACATATCGCTCAACCCACAGAAGCTCGCAGGTATGTGCGCCAAGCTGAAATGTTGTCTCAACTATGAGGTAGACAACTATGTAGAGGCTAGCCGCAAGTTGCCTCCTAAAGATGCCGTACTGCAAACTGCCGATGGAGAGTTCCACCAGTTCAAGGTAGACATCCTCGCTGGTCTCATCACCTATTCTTCAGACAAGAACTTGGCTTCCAACCTGGAGACTATCACCGCAGAGCGTGCCAAGGAAATCATCGAGATGAATCGTAAGGGCGAAAAACCTCTCAGTCTAATGGAGAATGGAAAGGTGAAGGAAAGTGCCAAGCCTATCGACCTCCTTGCTGAAGCTGACCTTAGCCGTTTCGACAAGTCGAAACGCAAGAAAAAGAACAATAAGAATCGCAACAACCGTCAGGACAAGGGCGACAAACCTGAGAAGCAACAGGAAAGAGGCGACAAGCAAGAGAAACAAGACAGACAGGAGCATCAGGAGCGAAAGCAAAACAACAATCGCCGTCGAGACAATCGCAACAGAGGACCTCGTCATCAGAATGAGAA
>CAVCRI010000070.1:13214-14357 GCA_963604545.1 Lachnospiraceae bacterium
AATCGCCAGCAAGGTGAGCGTAATCTAACGAGCAAGCAACCACAAACTCTTCAAAAGCCTGCTCAACAAACTCAGCAAAAGCCTGCTCAACAAACTCAGCAAAAGCCCGCTCAGCAAGTTCAGCAACCTCATCAGCCAAAAAAAGAATCATAAATAAGAAGAAACGAAGACGAAGATGAAAAGACTGATTTATATCATAGCGATAGTGATGGGGGTGGCGATGGTTTCGTCGTGCAATCAGTCGACAGTATTCGATGAATATACCCACACGCCGATTGCAGGTTGGGAGAAAAACGACACCTTGTCATTTGAGATTCCACCGATGTGGGAAAGTGGCCATTACAAGGAAAGCCTAGGGTTACGCATCACAGGTGCGTTCCCCTTCACAGGCTTGACCCTGATAGTAAACCAGACCATCTACCCTAAAGATAAGAAGAACGACTTGGTAGAAAAGGCTGATACTGTGTTGTGTCGTCTTATCGACCAGAATGGTTCTGCCACCCATGGACAGGGCATCAGTTACTATCAGTACAATTTCCCCATCAACATCTACCAGATTAACGAAGGCGACTCTATCCACATCGCTATCCGCCACGACATGAAGCGTGAAATCCTTCCAGGCGTGAGCGATGTTGGAATCAAGATTACGAAAATGCAATAGAATAAAAAATCCTCTTGAAAGTAGGCTTATACCAAAAGCTAACTCTCAAGAGGATTTTTTATATATTTATAAAGATGAGTTGCAGATTTTTGGACTGTAAGTGTCAGCGTCAGAAAAGACTGTATCCATTAGCTTCTCACCAGATTCCTTCCCGCATCTATTCGCAGGAAGATGAAGAGCAGGATGGTGAAGCCCCAGAGCGAACTACCGCCATAACTGAAGAACGGCAATGGGATACCGATTACTGGCGTCAAGCCAAGCACCATGCCCACATTAATAAAAAGGTGGAACAGGAACACCGACAGGACGCAATAGCCATATATTCGCCCAAACTTAAACGGTTGCCGCTCCGCCAAGTGCATCAACCTCAATATCAACGCCAAGAAGAGCAAGAGTACGCCTGCCGAGCCGAGGAATCCTTCCTCCTCGCCCACCGTACAGAAGATGAAGTCGGTATCCTGCTCTGGCACGAACTTCAACTT
>CAVCRI010000071.1:0-14110 GCA_963604545.1 Lachnospiraceae bacterium
ATAAACAACCAAAAACTTTGCCTTTTCGAGAATTATTCGTAATTTTGCACCCAAAAAAAGTGAAGAACGAAGAGTGAAGAAGCAACGTCTACTGCATGAAATGGAAGACTATTCACTTGAAAACTTCATCTCTGACATACAATAAAAAGACGAAAGCCAATGCTGAATTTTGCCCAATATTTCCCGATAACCGACCCTACGTTGATTTTCTTCGTAGTGATGCTCATTATTCTCTTTGCCCCCATCATCATGGGCAAACTTCGTATTCCACACATCATAGGCATGGTGTTGGCAGGCGTGCTGGTCGGCAAATATGGACTGAATATCCTGGAGCGAGACTCTTCCTTCGAACTTTTCGGCAAGGTGGGGCTCTACTACATCATGTTTCTCGCCGCCCTGGAGATGGACATGGAGGGTATGAAGAAGAACAAGGGGCGATTGCTCATCTTCGGCTTGCTCACCTTCTGCATCCCTTTCATCCTTACCTTCCTCACGGGCATCTACCTGCTCGATTATCTCCCGAAGGCCGCCCTGCTGCTGGGGTGCATCATGGCTTCCAATACGCTGATAGCCTACCCTATCGTGGCAAGATATGGCTTGCAACAGAAGCCTAGCGTCACCTTGAGCGTGGGGTCTAGCATGCTGTCCTTGCTCATGGCTCTCGTGGTGCTGGCAGGCCTCGTAGCCTCGTTTAGCAAGCACGACGGTATGTTGTTCTGGGGATTGTTCATCCTAAAGTTTGGCGCATATTGTGCGGGAATGATATTGCTCATCCCTCGACTCACCCGATGGTTTCTTCGCAGATACAGCGATGCCGTGATGCAGTTTATCTTTGTGATGGCGATGCTCTTCATGAGTGCGGCGTTCTCTCAGCTGGTAGGCATCGAGGGTGTTTTCGGAGCCTTCTTCGCTGGCCTTATATTAAATAGGTATATACCACACGTGTCTCCGCTGATGAACCGCATCGAGTTTATCGGCAATGCGCTCTTTATCCCTTACTTCTTGATAGGTGTGGGAATGCTCATCAACATTGGGTTGCTCTTTCAGGGAAGCCATATCCTCTGGGTAGTGTTCTGCATCGTATTCTTCGGTACGTTAGGAAAAGCGATTGCCGCCTATGCCGCCTGCCTGGGATTCCGCCTACCACTCTCTTCTGGGCACATGATGTTTGGTCTTACCTCTGCCCATGCGGCCGGTGGTATCGCCATGGTGATGGTGGGTATGCGTCTGCTTGTGGGGCCGAACACTTATCTTGTCAACGACGACATGCTCAATGGCGTGGTTATCATGATACTTTGCACTTGCGTCATCTCTTCCATCCTCACCGACAACTCAGCCCGCAAGATTGTGCTTCGCGACAAGGAGCTACCTGACGCCGAGGGTGAGGGCAAGCGAAAGGCATACGATGAGAAGATTCTCATCCCCGTGAAATATCCAGAATATGCCGACAACCTGATGAACTTAGCGCTCTTGGTGAGAAACCAGAAACTAAACCGTGGGCTCATCTGCCTCAACGTAGTGTATGAGGACAAGGACATGCGATACAACCAGGAACAAGGTCGCCGTCTCTTAGAGCATTGCAGTCAGTTGGCTGCTGCCACCGACGTGATGACCCAAACCCAGGTGCGCATCGCCGCCAACATCGCCAACGGCATCAAGCATGCCTTCAACGAATTCCAGTGCTCGGAGATTATCATCGGCATGCACATGCATCCGGAGGTTTCGCCTAAGTTCTGGGGCGAGTTTCACCAGAGCCTCTTCAATGGTTTGAGCCGACAAATCATCATGGCTCGTATCAAACAGCCTCTCAACACACTCCGCCGAATACAGGTGGCAGTACCATCAAGAGCAGAATTTGAACCTGGCTTCTATCGTTGGCTCGAAAGATTGGCACGACTAGCCGGCAATCTCGACTGCCGCGTCCAGTTCCATGGCAGACAAGAGACCTTGGCACTCATCAACGAATATATCCGCAACCGCCATGCTGAGGTGCGAGCAGACTACACCCTGATGGTCCACTGGAACGAGTTGCCACAGTTGGCAGCCCACATCTCCAGCGACCATCTGTTTGTCGTTGTCACAGCCCGCAAGGGAACGGTATCTCACAAGACCGCCCTGGAGCGTTTGCCTGAAGAAATCACCAAGTTCTTCTCGGGCACCAACCTGATGATTATCTTCCCAGACCAGTTTGGCGATTCCTATGGTGAGAGCCTCACCTTTGCCGAGCCTCAACACCAGGAGGAAGTGAGTGCCTACGTAGCATTCAACCAATGGTTGAAAAAGAACAGCTTATGGTTTAAGAAGAAATTAAAGAAATAACAAACGCCCTATAAGCACAACACCAAATTGACGCCATTTTTTCCTTGAAATAGAGCAAGATTCTAAGAGTTATTTCTTTTTAGTACTTTAAATTAGGCACTTTCGATTATTTTGCTTAATTTTGCCAAGAAATAGCAAAAGGAGAACTATCTCCCGTTTTAACAAGAAACATTCAACCTTATTAGATACAAGAATAGATATAATGATAGATATTAAAGGTATAACCAAGAGCTTCGGCTCATTGCAGGTACTTAAGGGCATCGACCTGCATATAGACAAGGGCGAGGTGGTGAGCATCGTCGGTTCTAGTGGTGCCGGCAAGACCACCCTACTCCAGATTATCGGTACCCTCGACAAGCCTGATAGTGGCAGCATCATCGTGGATGGCATCGACGTGCGCAGCCTCAGCACCAAGAAGCTGAGCGATTTCCGCAACAAGCATCTGGGCTTCGTCTTCCAGTTTCACCAGCTCCTGCCAGAGTTCACGGCATTGGAAAACATCATGATTCCTGCCTTCATCGCTGGCAAGGGAAGAAAAGAGGCAAAGGAACGTGCCGAGGAACTTCTGGAGTTTATGGGATTGAGCGACCGTGCCAACCACAAGCCAGCAGAACTGTCTGGTGGTGAGAAACAGCGAGTAGCCGTGGCACGTGCCTTGGTCAACAACCCTGCCGTCATCCTAGCCGATGAACCTTCAGGCAGTCTCGACACCAAGAACAAGGCAGAGCTTCATCAGCTCTTCTTCGACCTGAGAGACAAGTTCGGTCAGACTTTCGTCATCGTCACCCACGATGAGGGATTGGCAGCCATCACCGACCGCACCATCCATCTCAAGGACGGAATGATAGAGAAGACGGTGGAAGCGAATGCAGCAGATGCAGCCAACGCTACAGAAGAAGACATTACAGTTTCGGAAGAGACTACAGAAGAATCTCCTATCATATAATTGAAGAATCCCCTATAATATAATAAGGTATAATATATGGCAAACAAGATAAAGCTTGGCGATTACAATCGCCTGAGAGTAGTAAAGAAGGTAGACTTCGGTCTGTACTTGGACGGTGGCGATGAGGGCGAAATACTCCTCCCTACCCGCTACGTACCCGAGGGGGTAGGCATCGGTGACGAACTGGATGTCTTCCTCTATCTCGACCAAGACGAGCGCATGATTGCCACCACCGAGAAGCCACTAGCCAAGGTGGGCGACTTTGCCTATCTCGAAGTGAAGTGGGTCAATGAGTATGGTGCTTTCTTGGGTTGGGGCTTGATGAAAGACATCTTCTGTCCTTTCCGTGAACAGAAGAAGCGCATGGCGCTCGGCAACTCCTATATCGTGCATATCCACATCGACGAGGAGAGCTACCGCATCGTAGCCTCAGCTAAGGTGGAACGTTATATGAGCGAGGAGCATCCTCACTATCGCCATGGCGACGAGGTTGACTTGCTCATCTGGCAGAAGACCGACCTTGGTTTCAAGGTCATCATTGACAACAAGTATCCTGGCTTGCTCTACCAAGACCAAATCTTCCAGTACATCCATACGGGTGACAAGATGAAGGGCTACATCGGCAGAGTGCGTCCAGACGGCAAGATAGATGTCACCCTCCAAAAGACTGGTATGCAGCAGACTGCCGACTTCGCCGAGACTCTCTACCAGTATCTCCTTGATAACGACGGCGAGTGCGACCTGGGCGACAAGAGCGAGGCAGACGACATCTACGAACGTTTCCACGTGAGCAAGAAGGTGTACAAGCGTGCCGTGGGCGATCTCTACAAGAAGCGTCTCATCACGGTTAGTCCGATGAGCATCCGACTGGCAGAATAATTAAATATTCAAGATGGGATTGACTATCCTCCATAAAAGAAGATTAGTTATCCCCATAAAAGAAGAAAGGAGAACAAGATATGAATAACATCAAGAAGAGAAGACTACCAGCTGGTATCCAATCATTCAAAGTTATAAGAGAAAAAGGTTACCTATATGTAGATAAGAGCGACATCATTTGGCAATTGGCGAACAACGGCGACAAGTATAATTACCTCAGCCGTCCTCGCCGATTCGGCAAGTCATTGCTTATCGACACCCTGCAATCCTACTTCGAGGGCAGAAAAGATCTCTTTGAGGGACTGAAGATCATGGAGTTGGAAACGGAATGGAAGTCATATCCTGTTATCCACCTCGATATGAGTATGGCAGATGCTACCCCAGATGGTATCAAGACATACTTCGACGAGCAATTCTCTATATATGAGGCGAAGTATGGAATCACGCCAAGACCTACAGCCCCTCTGTCGAGCCGATTCAAGAACATCATTGTCAAGGCATACGAGGAGACAGGCTTGCAGGTAGCAGTGCTCATCGATGAGTACGATGCACCGCTACAACACTCTTGGAAAACTCCTGAGCATAAAGCATGCACAGAAGTCTATCGTACCGTGTTTGCCGTACTCAAGAACGCCGATGAATACGAGCGAATCGTCTTCATCACAGGTATCACCAAGTTTACCCAGATTTCTCTCTTCTCAGTGCTCAACAACCTGACCAACATCAGTTTCTTGCCAGAGTATGCCACCATCTGTGGTATTACGGAAGAAGAAATCAAAGAGAACTTCCAGCCAGAACTGGAGGAAATGGCTAAATGTCATAATTGGTCAGCACAAGAGACTCACGATAGGTTAAAGGCTTATTACGAAGGCTATCATTTCTCTGATAGAAATATGGTGGACATCTATAATCCTTATAGCCTCATCAACTCTTTAGCGCAATCTAGAATTAGCAATTTCTGGGCTTCCTCTGGTGCCACCACGCTCATCCCTAAGTTTGTGGACAATGCAGAATTGCGCTTAGGAGACTTCGAAGGATACCCTATCATGCGCAATACCCTAGAGATGTCTGATGTAACAGGTGGTGGAGCAGCCCTGTTCCTCTATCAGTCGGGCTATCTCACCATCAAGGAGTGCGATGAGTTTGGCTACGTTTTGGGATTCCCTAACGAAGAAGTGAAGCAAGCCCTCTACGAGATGGTGCTTCCTGCTTTGACTATGCGAGAAGAAAGCGACATTCTCTCATTACAGTCAAGGTTAGTACGTCTGCTTGGTACTGGTCAGCTAGAAGAGGCTATGAAATCTCTCAAGGCAGACAAGCGTCAGGTCATAGGACTAGGACTAGAGCTTGACGATTTAGGCAAAGGCTTGCTCGATTGGGCAAAAGCAGAATAAAATACAAATGGTGTTTTGGTAGATTGCCAAAACACCATTTGTATTTATTGTAGAACAGAGTATTCGTTTTATCCTACTCTATTCCTGTCAAGTTTAGAAGTTCTTTCCCAATTCGTATGCCTGCTGAGCCTTGTCCTTCCATTCTTGTCCTTTCATTCTTTCGGATGCAAAAGTACAAAGAATATCCGAAAACGGCTGTAGATATATTACGGATTTTCCAGGTTGCCCATGATTTGAAACAAAATTTAACCTATGTTGCCCATGATTTGAAACAAAAAAGTTGTATCTTTGCCCCTGATTTGAAACAAAAGCTATGTTTAGACGTAATATATTAAGTAAATTAGAGGCTTGGAAACAAGACAACAGGCATAAGCCACTCATATTGAGAGGAGCCAGACAAGTGGGCAAAACGACTGTGGTCAACGAGTTTGGAACCCAGTTTGACAACTATCTCTACTTCAACCTAGAGAATAGCGAAAGCATCAAATTGTTTGAGATGGACATTCCATTAGACAACTTGATAAACATGTTGTATGCCAGCCTCGGTAAGCCCCAACAAGATGGCACAACACTCATCTTCATCGACGAGATACAAAATTCTCCCAAGACTATAGCTCTGCTCAGATATTTCTACGAGCAGAGACCAGACTTATATGTCATAGCAGCAGGCAGTCTACTGGAGAATCTTGTAGATGTCAAGGTGAGTTTTCCTGTAGGTAGAGTTCAATACTTAGCATTACGCCCTTGCTCATATCAAGAGTTTCTTGGTGCTATAGGCAAGACCAACCTCTTGACCATACTCTCTCAGAAACCAGAATATACCCTTGCCTTTCATGACCAACTCATGCATCTGTTCAATCAGTACACCATCATTGGTGGAATGCCAGAAGCTGTGCAACGATATGCAGAGACCCAAGACATTGTTGCCATAGAGGATGTTTATGAGACTCTTGTCCAAGCCTATAAGGATGATTCGGAGAAATATGTCAGAGGCAACAAACTGACAGATGTTGTCCGCTTCATTCTCTCCTACGGTTGGGCTTTTTCTGGCGAGACCATCACCCTGGGGAATTTCGCGAACTCAAGTTATAAGGCACGAGAAGTAGGCGAAGCTTTTCGCCTGTTAGAGAAGGCTATGCTCTTGGAGCTGGTTTATCCAGTATCTTCCACCCAGATGCCCATCATACCAGAAACCAAGCGAATGCCAAAACTCATCTGGTTTGACACGGGTTTGGTCAACTATCAAGCAGGTGTCAGAAAAGAGATTATCGGTTCTACAGACATGGTAGATAGCTGGCGAGGACACATTGCCGAGCAGATTACAGCACAGGAGCTTCTATCAATGGAAGACCGTGTTGGTCAGCATCGTTCTTTCTGGGCAAGACCCAACAATGGTGCTGAGGTAGATTTTATCTTTGTACATGAGTCCAAAATCTATCCAGTAGAAGTCAAGAGCGGTACAAACTCTCATCTTCGTTCTCTCCAATCATTCATGGATAATTCGGAGATAGACATCGCCATCCGCATTTGGTCAAACCCATATTCCGTAGATAAGGTAAAGACTCCAAATGGCAAGGAGTTCAGGCTCATCAATCTGCCATTCTATCTGATAGGAAGGTTACATCAAGTACTGGATGAGTTCCCTCTCACCACTTCGAGCACTTGCCCCAGGTGATACGTCACGACACCATCATCGTAGGTAGTATCCAGCACTTGCACTACGGCACTATCCCTTTCGGAATAATAGCCCACATGGAAGCGGATGGCATCAAAACGCTTGAGGTATCGCTTGCCGTCAGCCTCATCTATGTAAGTGTATTTATTGAGCGTGGTCTGCTTTAATGCACGATATTCCTCAGTCTTCTCCCCCTTGATGATTTCCTCGAAATATTGCTTTTCGATAATCAAGGTGAGTACCTTCAAGCCTGAGAGATTCAAGCGAGACTCTGCTTTCTTGATATGCTGCTCCAAACATTGCTGCTCCTTGTTGTACGAGAAGTAGATGATGGTGCCATCCATGATTCGCTGGATGATGCTGTCGATGATTTCCAAAGGAACTACATACCATTCGGTAGCCTCATGCAGCTCACCCTTGTCATCTGCCACCTTGAAACGGAAGTTCACCTCTTGCAGCACCTGATGCACCAAGTCCTCAAACTTCTGCGAGTGCATGTTCACTATTTTGTAGGTACTCACGATTTCCACTGGTGCCATCAGATAGGTAGGTTCATGCTCGGCATTAGCCACACGCTCCTCCACTCTATTGGTAGAGAAACCGATCTTATAGAGATTCTTGATGCTCTTGATTTCCGGGTTCTCCGACTTGGAGCGAAGCACATAGATATAGCCAGTTACCTTGTCCTCGCTCTTCACATCATCGGCATTGAAGAACTTCTCGTGCGTTTCTTCTATCGTTTCGGTGATGGCATAACCACTCGTCACCACGCTCTTGCGTAGTGTTTGGAGGAAAATGTCCGACTCTGTACCATTCTCATAGATACATCGAGTACGAGCATCTAGGGCACGGCTGGTTCCTATCGCTTTCTCTCCCACCTTTTGCAAATACACCATCAGTCCATCCACGATATAGAAATGTCTTTCCTGCATGTTAGTGGTCTTCGAGATGCGCTGCAACTGACGCTTGCCAGTCTTCAAGTCATGATGGACTTGGGCAAAGAGAGGCTCGAACTGTGCGAAGTCCTCGCATAGTTTTCTCTGCGCCACGTGGTCAGGATTCTCCTTCTTGGCTTTCATCACACCCTTCATATCCGTAGGGATGTCGAAGAGCTTTGCCTCTTGGTAGGATACGTCCAGCAAAGGGTCGTTGAATATATCTTCCAGTTCTTTATCTATGTCCATTTGTTACTATATATAATAAGGTGTAATATCACTATTCGTTGTCTTTCTCCAACAGATGATACTCATCGTATTGGCGGAGACTGTCGTTAGCCTTGGCTCGCAAACTTTTAAGTTTCACAGCCAATACTTTCTCTTTCAAGTCTCCAGCCATGGTAGGCTCGCTTCCATGCTCAGCCACCCACTTGTTCACCTCAAGCAAGGTTTGTGCCAACCTGTCCTCAGGTGTCGGAGCCTTTGGCTTGGGGCGCACGTCTGCCAATAAGGGGTCGTCAAATATCTCCAATAATTCTTCTGGCCATTCCATCGTATTTAATGTACAATTAATAATTTATAATGTATAATTAGGCATACGCCCTCAAAACTATAGAATTCTTCACTCTTCGTTCTTCACTCTTCACTTACTTCTCCGGCTCATATTCCAACCCCATCATCTTTCTAATCTTCAGATTCTTGAGCTTTTGGTATGCGGCGGCAAGTTCCCTTACCTTTGGATCTGGGTCCTTGATGTCAGGTTTCTGCCCATCGTGCTCTGCCACCCATTGCTTGTAAGGTCCCTTGAAGAGTATCATGGCATGTTCCAAGCTCATGTCATATTTCAGCTCTGCCATCGTATCTTGTATAATCTTCAAGGTTTGCTTGTCTACGTTCTTCGACAAGATTTCGTAGGCACGTTGGAAGGGATTGACGGAATCGATGAGGTTGATGCTCAACTGATTGATATTGATAATACGGTTGGCAAGCTTTATCAGGCGATTACCCTCCGACTCCTTCTCCTCGTCATTAGCCGATGCTGAGGCATCATAGTCGATAGGATTGCCCTTTTCATCCATCACCTCACTGCCCTTCACTATCGTGTCGAGCAAGAAGCGTTGGCGAACCTCCTCCACCTCTTCGTCCGTCAGGTCGGGATACTTCTCTCTGATTACCTTCGGAACCAATACCTTGGTTATCGTCTCTGCCGTCGTGCTTCCGCTGATAGCCTTTACCACCAGTTCATCTTGCAACACACTCGCCTTCAAGTCATCCAACTGTTCCTCTACGATGAGCTTGGTCTTGGCACTCGACAAAGGCTTCAGTCCTTCCACCACCAAGGTATGCAATCCCAGTGGGTCAGACTCATCATTGTCCACATCCTTCACGGTCTTGAAATGCCAACTTGGTGCCATCACCTGTTCCATCAGGAGCGAGGCTGTGATCGCCTTCAAGAAATCATTCACCGCCACCTTCACATCGGGTTGGTCAGCATCGGGCATACCTATCATGTTCACGAACTTAGCTGTGTCCTTTCCTTCGCAATCTCTTGTGCATCTGCCGATAATCTGAACCACCTCGGTCAGCGAACCACGCACACCAATGGTCAGACATTCCTCGCACCATTGCCAGTCGAAACCTTCCTTTGCCGTACCCAGGGCGATGATGATGTCCATATCGTCCTTGCTCTTCATGCGCTGCAAATAGCTTTGCACCAGGTTGCGAGTCTCGGCATGGTCTTCCACGAGGTCGGCAACCTTCAAGAGTCTGCCGTCCTTGGTTCTCACGTGATAGATGCCCCCATTGTTATAGTCACGGCTCTCCACCGTTCCGATAATCTTGATGATTTCATCCGTCTCGGTATATTTGCCCAGTCCGCTCGATGCACGGGAGTTGACACTCGGAATATGGATGATGGTCTTCTTGGTGGTATCCAGCACCTCGGCGATATGGTCGAGATAGCTGCCGTGATAGAAGTGGTAGCCCAAGACGAGGTTCTTGAGATAACGATAACCATTGAGCTGCTGATAATAGTTGTAGGTTACGGGGAAGAAGCGAGCCTCATCCTCTGCCCTCAACACAGGTACGCCATCACCACGAAAATAACTACCAGTCATTGCCACGATATGACCTGTGGAGTTGTTCATCACTCGGCGCACGATGTCGCCCAGTCCGCTGTTCACATCGGCACTGGTATGATGGAACTCGTCGATGGCCAAGAGACAATCATTAAACTCCTCGTCGCTTATCTCCTTCATTCCATTGCGAAGGGTGGCATGGGCGCAAACGAGAATCTTCGTTTTGTCTTGCTTGAAGAACTCGACAAATCGCTTTGCCTTGTCGCTCTCGTTGCTGGCATCGCAGAGATTGAAGTAAGGAGCCACCTTCCAGTCGGCGAAGAAGCCAGACTTCATCAAGTCAGTGTTTTGAAACGAGCGACCGATACTCTTCTCTGGCACAGCCACCACCACTTTCTTGATGCCTTGGTGGGCAAGCTTATCCAATGCGATGAACATCAAGGCACGGCTCTTGCCAGATGCTGGCGGTGCCTTGATGAGCAGGAAGCGATGGTTGCGTGCCGCATAAGCCTTGGCTTGCATCTCTCGCATACCGAGGGCATTGGTATTGCTCGAAGTACCAGTTTGCTGATACTTAATATCTAGGATATTATCATTTATCTGATTCATAAGCTTCTTATTTTGTCTTGTTAGCTGTCATTTTCTCATAGAGCTTGAAGAGGCATTCCAAGCGAGCCTCATCATTGGCAAATGGTGCTCCAGGATAACAGCTCTCCACGATGCGGTCTAATTCTTCATGCGCCTCTCGCAAATCCGCTGGCATCTTGTCAGGGTCGTAAAGGTCAGCAAGTGTCTTTTCGGGATAGGCTGCACGAGCTAAGAGGACACCCGTTGCTGCATTCTCTATCTCAGACTTCTTGGTGTCGGAGATGGTTGGAAAAGGGAAAGTGTTGTAGCAAAGGCCTGCCGAATATCTATAACGAGTCTCCAAACGACCACCAACAGTACGAACCCATACCATGTGCATCTCACTAGTAAGAATACCGAAGAGAGAGATTTCATTAGTGCCAACAACCAACGTACTATCATGAGCAATATTACCTTTTTCCAAATAACCAATTGGTATGTATTTACGATTCTCTGAAGAATGCCGTGGAATCAAAATAAAAGCACAATCCAATGGCTGAGTTATCTGAGCAAACAAATGGGGAACCTCAGCCAATTGAGGTCGAGACGAATTTCTTCGTATTTCTTTTAGTTCGCAAATGCGGTTTGCTATCTCAGGTATTGCCACATACTCATCTGCATTTTCCTTATAAAGCCACAAGCACCAGCGATGTTTACCATTAATAAATTCCTCAGCACCAATAAGTGGCTTTATATATTTCTCAGCAATAGGGTAACTTTCCACCAAAGCCTTTCTTTCCTCATCATCCAATATCAACTTTCCTCCATCTGCTGGCATATTGCCAAAATTCATAGTAGGGAAGCCTTGAGACAAAGGCTTATTCTTACTTTCGACAAATATAGTTGGAGCATCTATGAGTAAAGGAGAAATATTCTTTGCCTCATATTGTTTTCCATCTCTAAATATTACTCGACGCTTCAAATATTCATTAGAAGAAACTCCTACAATTACACAGGTAACACCAGCATTATACTTTGCATTATTAGTCCATTTAAACGATTGATAAGCAAATCGAATAGCCACATTTTGCGCAAACACTTTTCTCCAAAGCAATGCAACTTGCAAGCCTTGGCAAATAGAGTTTGTACTCACAAAAGCATACTGGGCTTTTGTTCCCTTGATGTACTGCGCTCCCTTTAAGAACCAACAAGCAATATAATCAAGCTCTCCAAAATCATTCTCAAATATTGTCTGCATTTCTTCTTTTTGCACCGCATCTTGCCTTCTGCTTCCCAAATACGGCGGATTACCAAACACAAACACCTCTTCATCCTTGGTATGTGGACACACCACATTCCAATCCAATCTACAAGCATTACCGCATTCAATCTGGCTAATTCTCTTCAAAGGCAAGGCTGCGACATTCACACCGAAGTCGGCATGAAACTTATTGTTCATCTGATGCTCGGCAAGCCAAAGGGATAGCATCGCTACCTCATGAGGGAAGTCGAGCAGCTCGATTCCGTAGAACTGCTCCAATCGGATGCACGAACCATCGATAAAGTCGATCATCTGTTCTGGCGTACACTTCTTGCGGAGATGCAGAATATCCATCTCCAACAAGCGCAACTGCTTATAGGTGATAATCAAGAAGTTGCCACTGCCACACGCTGGGTCGAAGAACTTCATTTTTCCCATACGTTCCATCAGACGATTACAGCCATTGATGATTGGTTTGCATTCCGACAAGAACTGGTTGTAGGACAGCTCGTTCAAATCATATAGGTTTCTCTTTTGGTCGTAGAAATCAACGAGTTTCTTGTACTCCGCACGCAAGTCGTCCATAAACAGAGGGTTGATGACCTTCATGATGTTAGGCACACTGGTATAGTGCATGCCTTCCTTGGCACGCACATCGGGGTTTACCACTGCCTGAATCATACTACCGAAGATGTCGGGATTGATGTCCTTCCAGTCCAAGTCGCCACACTCGATGATAATCTTCCTTGCCTTGAATCCCATCTTAGGGATAGGGATGTCGGTAGCAAAGAGGCCGCCGTTCACGTATGGGAATTGGTTAATTTCCTTGGTAATATCCTCAGAGCGGTCTTTCGGATACACATTCATCACACGGAAAGCATCGCCTATCAGTTCGCTCAGGTCGGAACCATCCTCCTTGGTAAACTGCTTGATAAAGTTGGTGAAGAGGTTTTCTTCGAAGATGCCTGTGTCCTCCGCAAAAAAGCAGAAGAGCAAGCGACTGATAAAGATGTTGAGCTCGTGCAAGTCGTCATCGCTGTTATACTCGTTGTAGGCACGAATCTCATCATGCAACTTGGCGAGCTTTTCGGCAGCCTTCACATCGGCAGGACTTTCTGCCTGGGTATGCACACGTTCCACATTCACCAACGGATAGAAGAATCCGAAGTCGCTGTGCATCTTTACTAACTGCTGCTCGTAGGTATCATTCTCACGAGTATCATACGCCAATACGGTCTTGCCATCGCTTACGGCGATAATCTTTGGGGCAGCCTTTCGCACCTGTGCATCGAGCTTCAAGGCTTCCAACCTTTCCGTAAGGTGAAGCGTATCAGCAGTCTGGTAACAGAACAAGCCCTTGATGAGCAAACCATCAAAGGTTTTCAAGATTCCCTTACCCTCCTTATATCTCAACACATCTTTCTCGCTCTTGCCAAAAGCCATCAGTATCTCATAGCCCACCTCTGTGGCAGGCACGTTTTTCGACTTGAGCGATTGCAGTCTTGTCTCTATTTCTTTATAGCTGAGTTGCAGTTTCTTTGCCATAGTCCATCGTTAAGAGATGGGGGCAGCGGCAAAGCAAACTTGTACTCGCCAAGCCATTACTCCACCGATTCCCGAAAGCAGAAACCATCTGATATTTATAAGGTTATTAGTTTGCGGACTCGCCATATATTGCCTTCGTTCGCAAGCGATTGATTGAACCATCAAAAGAAAAGGCGCAGGAATCATACTGCTAACATTACCCTTGTCTATTGAGGTCCTGGAAAAACCCATGGTATCAAGGATAAGAAGCAATAGATGCCTACGCCAAGCAGGTATATATATGATAGCATAGAGCGTACCCTTCCTTACGAAAGGGCACACCTATGCCATGTGTATATACACAGTGGGTAGACGCCCACCGCTGCCTCCCTCTGAATACCATTATGAAATTTTCCAGGTTTCAATAGATCAGAAGAAAACGTAGTTGAACGTCTTTCTTAATATGATAGTGCCAAACCACGGACTTAGTAGCCAGCAACACATTGCCAGCCATCCATGGGATGACGATGCA
>CAVCRI010000072.1:0-13992 GCA_963604545.1 Lachnospiraceae bacterium
TCAAATAAATACGAGGTTATCGACTTTTTTTATTATCTTTGTTCCACCGAACGAGAAATAGAGGTCGATAACCTCTTTTTTCGTATATAAATTTGAGGAAAAAACTATTGATATATGAATGATTTTAGAAAATATGCTACCAAGCATCTTGGTATGAGCGGAATGGTGCTCGACGATGTAATCAAGTCGCAAGCACAGTATTTGAACCCTTACATCTTGGAGGAGCGCCAGTTGAACGTTACCCAGATGGATGTGTTTTCTCGATTGATGATGGATCGCATCATCTTCTTGGGAACAGCGATTGATGATTACACAGCCAATACGCTTCAGGCTCAGTTGCTCTATCTCGACTCAGTGGATAGTGGCAAGGATATCTCTATCTACCTGAATAGTCCTGGTGGTAGTGTGACTGCTGGCTTAGGTATCTACGACACCATGCAGTTCATCTCCAGCGATGTGGCTACCATCTGTACAGGTATGGCTGCGTCAATGGCTGCCGTGTTGCTCGTTTCTGGCCAAGAGGGCAAGCGCTCTGCATTGCCACACAGCCGCGTGATGATTCATCAGCCTCTAGGCGGTTGCCAGGGACAGGCTTCTGATATTGAGATTGAGGCGCAGGAAATTCTGAAGTTTAAGAAGGAACTCTATACCATCATCTCAGAGCACTCCCACACTCCATACGAGAAAGTGTGGAAGGACAGTGACCGTAACTACTGGATGACAGCTGGGGAGGCTAAGGAGTATGGTATGATTGACACTGTGCTCACTCGTAAGTAATTTCCCACTGGGGATAATAAGCATGATATAAAGATATATACATATTTATATATAGATATGCCAAAGAAAGTATGTAGCTTCTGTGGAAGAAGCGAATCGGAAGTAAAGTTGTTGATTACAGGTATCAATGGCTACATTTGTGAGGATTGTGCCAAGCAAGCCTACGACATCGTGCAGCAGACGGGCGTATTGCACGCTCAGCAGGGTGGTGAGGGAAAGTTTGCCATCCATGATGTGCCAAAGCCTGTGGAAATCAAGCAATATCTCGATGAGTATATCATAGGACAAGACCAGGCTAAGCGCCATCTTGCCGTAGCCGTATATAACCACTATAAGCGACTACAGCAGCCAGAGGATAAGGATGGTGTGGAAATCGAAAAGAGCAATATCATCATGGTGGGTAGCACCGGTACAGGTAAAACCTTGTTGGCGCGTACCATCGCCAAGTTGCTGGATGTGCCTTTCACCATCGTGGATGCTACCGTATTCACCGAGGCTGGATATGTGGGTGAGGATGTTGAGAGCATCCTTTCACGCTTGCTCCAGGTGGCAGACTATGATGTTGCTGCCGCAGAGAGGGGTATTGTCTTTATCGACGAGATTGACAAGATAGCTCGTAAGAGCGACAATCCTTCCATCACTCGTGATGTGAGTGGTGAGGGTGTGCAGCAGGGACTGTTGAAACTCTTGGAGGGAACCATGGTCAATGTACCACCAAAGGGCGGTCGCAAGCATCCTGACCAGGATTACATCCATGTGGATACCAAGAACATCCTTTTTATTTGTGGCGGTGCCTTTGATGGTATTGAGCGCAAAATTGCCCAGCGACTCAACACACATGTGGTGGGCTATACCTCCGTGCAGAATGTTGCCAAGGTAGACAAGAAGGACTTGATGAAGTATATCCTGCCTCAGGACTTGAAGGCATTCGGACTGATACCTGAGATTATCGGCCGTTTGCCTGTGCTCACTTATCTTAATCCATTGGATAGAGAGGCGTTGCGCAAAATTTTGGTAGAGCCAAAGAACTCTATCGTGAAGCAGTATGTGAAGTTGTTTGACATGGATGGCATCAAGTTGAGCTTCACAGAGGATGCCTTGGACTACATGGTTGATAAGGCTGTGGAGTACAAATTGGGTGCCCGTGGACTGCGTTCCATTGTGGAGGCAGTGATGACTGATGCCATGTTTGAGGTACCATCACAGGAGGTGAAGACCTTCAAGGTGACACTTGACTACGCTAAGCACCAACTCGACAAGGCACACCTTGGACAGTTGGAATCTGCATAATACAGTTGGACTATATTGAGTCCAACTGCTTTCTAGATACCATAAGACATTTATATATAATATAATAATAGGTGGATATGACGGAACAGGTAAATCTTACGGAACAGTTGAAGCGTTACTTTGGTTTCGACTCGTTTAAAGGTGAACAGGAATCAATCATCAGAAATCTGATGGATGGCAACGACACGTTCGTGTTGATGCCTACGGGTGGAGGCAAGAGCTTGTGTTACCAGCTGCCTTCCTTGATTATGGAGGGTACTGCCATTGTCATCTCACCATTGATAGCCTTGATGAAAAACCAGGTGGATGTTATCAATGGATTGAGCGAAGATGATGGTGTGGCACACTATCTCAACTCTTCGCTCAACAAGTCGGCTATAGAAAGGGTGAAGACCGACATTTTGTCGGGCAAGACCAAGCTGCTCTATGTGGCTCCGGAATCGCTGACCAAAGAAGATAATGTGGAATTCTTGAAGACTGTAAAAATTTCATTCTATGCTATTGACGAGGCTCACTGTATCTCGGAATGGGGACATGATTTCCGTCCAGAATATCGCCGAATCCGTCCTATTATCAATCAGATAGGTCAGGCACCAGTCATCACCCTTACGGCGACGGCTACAGACAAGGTGCGTACTGACATCAAGAAGAATCTTGGCATCAGTGATGCCAAGGAGTTTAAGAGTTCCTTTAATCGTCCAAATCTCTATTATGAGGTACGTGCCAAGGGTGATGATATCGACCGTCAAATCATAATGTTTATCCGTCAGCATTCTGGTAAGAGCGGTATCATCTACTGCCTGTCGAGAAAGAAGGTGGAAGAGCTCGCTGAGGTCTTGAGAGCCAATGACATCAAGGCTGCTCCTTATCATGCTGGTTTGGACTCAGCCATTCGTTCTCAAACACAGGATGACTTCCTGATGGAACGTATAGATGTCATTGTGGCAACCATCGCCTTTGGAATGGGTATTGATAAACCTGATGTGAGATTTGTCATACACTATGATATTCCCAAGAGTTTGGAGGGATATTATCAGGAAACAGGACGCGCAGGCCGTGATGGAGGCGAGGGTATCTGTATAGCCTTCTATGCTCGAAAAGACTTGAAGAAACTAGAAAAGTTTATGGAGAACAAGCCGGTTGCAGAACAAGACATAGGAAGACAGTTACTACAGGAAACAGCTGCTTATGCCGAGTCGTCGGTATGTCGCCGCAAAATGTTGCTTCATTACTTTGGTGAGGAATATAATATGGAGAACTGTGGCAACTGCGATAATTGCTTGCACCCTAGCGAGAAGATAGAGGCAAAGGACAGTCTGGTGGTCGTGTTGGAAGCCGTGGCAGCAGTCAAGGAAAATTTCAGACAGGAATATATCATCGATTTCGTGAAGGGTCGTGCTACTGATGACATCGTGTCCCACAAGCATGATGAGTTGGATGAGTTTGGAGCTGGTGAGGACATGGACTCCAAGTTGTGGAATCCTGTTATTCGCCAGGCGTTGATTGCAGGTTACTTGAAGAAGGATGTGGAGAACTATGGGCTACTGAAACTCACAGCTGCAGGCAGGAAATATCTCAAGGATCCACAATCGTTTATGATTGTAGCAGACAAGGAATTCAAGGACGAGTTGCCAAGTCATTCACACGTGGTGACAGGAGCATTGGACCAGAGTCTCTTTTCCATGCTCAAAGATTTGCGAAAGTCTGTGGCGAAGAAGCACAAGTTGCCTCCATATGTCATCTTCCAAGACATCTCATTGGAACAGATGGCCACGATGTATCCAGACGACCTGAAGGAATTACAGAACATTCAGGGCGTGGGAGCAGGTAAGGCGAAACGGTATGGCAAGGAATTCTGTCAACTTATCAAAAAGTATTGCGAGGAGAATGAAATAGAATGCCCAGAAGAATTGCGAGTAAGAACCGTGGCAAAAAAGTCGATGCTCAAGGTAAGCATCATCCAAAGCATCGATCGGCAGATAGATCTCTCAGACCTAGCTGCGGCCAAGGGCCTGGAATTCTCCGAACTCCTGGATGAGATAGAGGCTATCGTATACAGTGGTACAAAACTCAATATCGATTATTATATCGAAGACAGAATGGACGATGATAAGATAGATGACATCTATGACTACTTCATGGAGAGTGAAACTGATGACTTGGATACTGCCCTTGACGAGTTGGACGAAGACTACACAGAAGAGGACATCAGGCTCATCAGAATCAAGTTTTTGTCCGAACAAGCCAACTAAACACGTTAAATAGCATTAATAAGGTAAGATTTTCGTAAAAAGAGGTGTCTATCTGAAATATTATTGCTAAATTTGCACGCAATAAATTTTTAAAGGTTACAATATGTCATCATTTGTTGCAGATAAAATTGTAATGGACGGTCTCACTTACGACGACGTCCTTCTTATCCCTGCTTATTCAGAGGTATTGCCTAAAGAGGTAGAGTTGAAAACCAAGTTCTCTCGTAACATCGAGTTGAACGTTCCATTCGTAACAGCTGCGATGGACACCGTTACAGAGGCTTCCATGGCGATAGCAATCGCCCGTGAAGGTGGTATTGGTGTCATCCACAAGAACATGACCATCGAGGAGCAAGCTCGTCAGGTGGCAATCGTGAAGCGTGCGGAGAATGGTATGATTTACGACCCGGTGACAATCCGTCGTGGTAGCACAGTGAAGGAAGCACTTGATATGATGCACGATTATCATATCGGTGGAATTCCTGTTGTCGACGATGAGAATCACCTGGTGGGTATCGTGACAAACCGTGATCTTCGTTTTGAGCGTCGCTTGGATAAGAAAATTGACGAGGTTATGACCCATGAGAACCTTGTGACAACTCATCAGCAGACTGATCTTACTGCTGCTGCCCAAATCTTGCAGGAGAACAAGATCGAGAAGTTGCCTGTAGTGGACAATGAAAATCACTTGGTAGGCTTGATAACTTATAAGGATATTACTAAGGCTAAGGATAAGCCAATGGCTTGTAAGGATGCCAAGGGACGCCTGCGTGTGGCTGCCGGTGTGGGCGTTACTGCTGATACCTTAGATCGTGCCAAGGCTTTGGTTGAGGCTGGTGCTGATGCTATCGTCATCGATACAGCTCATGGCCACTCAAAGGGCGTAATCGACAAACTCCATCAGGTAAAGGCTGCTTTCCCTAACGTAGATGTTGTTGTTGGTAATGTTGCTACGGGTGCCGCTGCCAAGTACTTGGTCGAAAATGGAGCTGACGGAGTGAAGGTAGGTATCGGCCCTGGTTCTATCTGTACGACTCGTGTTGTTGCTGGTGTTGGTGTTCCTCAGTTGAGTGCTGTTTATGATGTATATTCAGCCTTGAAGGGTACCGATGTTCCTCTGATTGCAGATGGTGGCTTGCGCTATTCTGGTGATGTTGTGAAGGCTTTGGCGGCAGGTGGTAGCTGTGTCATGATTGGTTCTTTGGTAGCAGGTACCGAGGAGAGCCCTGGCGATACCATCATCTTCAATGGCCGTAAGTTCAAGAGCTATCGTGGTATGGGCTCTTTGGAGGCTATGGAGCAGAAGAATGGCTCTAAGGACCGTTATTTCCAGAGCGATACCAAGGATGTGAAGAAACTTGTACCAGAGGGTATCGCTGGTCGCGTACCTTACAAGGGAACCGTTCAGGAAGTTATCTATCAGCTTATCGGTGGTTTACGCTCAGGAATGGGCTATTGCGGTGCAGCTACAATCGAGAAGTTGCACAATGCCAAGTTTACTCGCATCACGAATGCCGGTGTACTGGAGAGCCATCCACATGATATCACGATTACCAGTGAGGCTCCTAACTATAGCCGCCCTGAATAATAAATGTGAATTGAAAGTATGAAATTTTATGCGCTTTTTGCAGCTATGCTCCTTTCGGGGAGCATAGCTTTTGCTCAAAACGACCCAACAATCATGACCATCAATGGTCAACCAGTCTGTCGTTCGGAATTTGAATATTCTTACAACAAAAATAATTCCGAGGGTGTCATTGACAAAAAGTCGGTCAATGACTATGTTGACTTATTCATCAATTACAAACTAAAGGTGCAGGCTGCCCTAGATGCTCATCTAGATACCTTGTCTTCCTTTAAGAAGGAATTCTTGGAGTATCGTGACCAACAGGTGCGTCCTGCAATGATTGATGAGCGTGATGTGGAAGCAGAAGCACATAAGATATATGATGAGACCAAACAGCGTGTCATTGAGAGGGGTGGACTGCTTAAGCCGGCTCATATCTTGATACGTTTGGGACAAAAGGCTTCCCCTTACGACCAAGAAAAGGCGAAGCTAAAGGCTGACTCCATATTTAATGCTCTGCGAAAAGGAGCGAAGTTTGCAGAGTTGGCAATGATGTTCTCCGATGATAAGGGCTCTGCCGCCAAAGGAGGTGAGATAGGTTGGATTTCGAGGGGGCAGACAGTAAAGGCTTTTGAGGATGCAGTCTTTGCCATGAAAGTAGGAGAGACCAAGAAACCTGTGCTGTCGGAATTCGGCTACCATATCATCAAGTTGATGGGTAAACAGGACTTTTTTCCTTATGACTCTGTGAAAAACGATATTTTTCGTTTCATTGATGCCAGGGGCATTAGAGAAAGAATCGTAGATCAAAAGTTGGATTCCATAGCCAAGGCATTACCTACTGGCGCAGATCGAGAGATGGTGCTGAATCAAAAGACTCAGGAATTGTCGGCAAGGGATGGAAATTTGAAATATCTTGTGCAGGAGTATCATGATGGATTGCTGCTCTATGAAATCAGCAATCGTATGGTATGGGACAGGGCTGCCAAGGATGAAAAAGGTTTGGCGGCCTATTATGCAAAGAACAAGAAAAAATACAAGTGGGAGCAGCCTCGATTCAAGGGCATCGCTTTTCATGTGAAGGATGTCGCCGATGTAAAGGCTGTGAAGAAATGCTTAAAAGGCAAGCCTTTCGGTGAATGGGCAGAGGTGCTACGCAATGCATTCAATGCGGATTCTGTCGTAAGAATACGTGCGGAAAAAGGCATCTTTAAGGTTGGTGATAACCCGGTGGTCGATTCTTTGGTGTTTAAGAAAAAAAACAAGGTGACTCCATTGAAGGATTATCCAATAGATGCTATATATGGAAAACTGCTGAAGAAAGGACCTGAGGAATATACCGATGTGAAAGCATTGGTTACTGCCGACTATCAGGATGAACTGGAGAAGCAGTGGGTTGCAGAATTAAGAAAGAAATATCAGTTTGTGGTCGACCCTGAGGTGTTGGCTACGGTCAATAAACATTAAATATAGAACATAGGTAATCAATGAATACTGGATATAAGGTAAGTTTGGCACTAGTCGCTCTCCTGCTTGTCATGGGTATGAGTGCTAGCGTCACACACATGGGACAATTGACATCAGCAAAAGATGCTGATACTACTTCATCTAAGAAGATGGAGATAGTAGGAGACTCACAGCAGGTTGACCCTGGAAGCGTGGTCGATGAAGTGATTTGGGTGGTAGGCGACGAGGCAATCCTCAAGTCAGATGTCGAGGTGACTCGTTTGCAGGCTGAGGCTGAGGGTGTGAAATATGCTGGCGATCCGGATTGTTCTATCCCTGAGCAGATTGCCGTACAGAAGTTGTTCCTCCATCAGGCAGCCATCGATAGTATCGAGGTCTCTGAGTCTGAGGTGATGCAGGGCATTGATGAGCAAATCAACTATTGGGTTTCCATGATTGGTTCTCGTGAGAAGCTGGAGGAATACCGTAAGCAAAGCATTACCCAGATGCGCCAGCAGATGCATGATGACTTCAAAAATCGCCAGCTTATTCAAAAGATGAAGCAGGAGCTGGTGAAGAACATCAAGGTTTCACCAGCGCAGGTGCGCAAGTATTTCAATAACTTGCCAGCGGATAGCATCCCATTTGTTCCAACCGAGGTGGAGGTGGAAATCTTGACAATGCAGCCTCGCATCCCTTTGGAGGAAATCAACCGTGTGAAGAGTGAGCTTCGTGACTTTACCGATCGTGTCAATAAAGGCGAGACTTCCTTTGCAACATTGGCTCGTCTCTATTCCGAGGATCCTGGATCAGCTCGTATGGGAGGTGAGATGGATTATATTGGTCGAGGTATGTTGGATCCTGCTTTTGCCAATGTCGCTTTCAATCTGACCGACCCTAAGAAGATTTCCAAGATAGTGGAGTCAGAGTTTGGTTATCATATCATTCAGTTGATAGACAAACGAGGTGATAAAATCAAATGCCGTCATATCCTTCTGAAGCCTCGTGTTTCTCAAGATGCCATCGACAAGTCTATCGCTCGTTTGGATTCCATTGGTAATGACATCCGTGCCAATAAATTCACTTTCGAGGCAGCAGTTGAAGCTCTCTCCGATGACAAGGATACACGTAATAACAAGGGCTTGATGGTTAATACCGCTCAGGCTGAATCACGTACATCTCGATTCCAGATGAAGGATTTGCCAACCGAGGTGGCTCGTATGGTAGACACCATGAGGGTGGGAGAGGTCTCTGCTCCTTTCACTATGGTGAATAGTAAGGGTAAAACCACTTGTGCCTTAGTAAAGTTGGTCAATAGAGTGGAGGGACATAGAGCCACCATTACCGAAGACTTTCAGGTGATGCAAGATGTTGTTCTTGCCAAGGAAAGGGAAAAGACTTTGCATGATTGGGTCGTAGACAAGATCAAGAAGACATACGTGCGTATGAACGATCGCTACAGAAACTGCAAATTTGAATATCAAGGATGGGTTAAATGATAGTTAAGATACTTCATAATATTAGCAAGAACGGGCATAGAATCTCCTTCATAGGGATTCTATGCCTATTTGGGTTTTGTTTAGTGCAAGCCATGCAGGCACCTAAGCAGAAAGTAAAGAAGCGTCCTCAGGGAGAACGTGTGTATTTGTTGCATGCCGATGAATTGCGTTACGACATGTTTGGAATAAATCCTGATGCGCAGATAGTAAAAGGCAAAGTATCCTTCTTGCACCAGGGTAGCCACCTTACTTGTGACAGTGCTTATTTCTATCAGGCATCCAACTCGGTGAAGGCCTTTGGGCATGTGCACTATCGTCAAGGAGATACCTTGTCGCTCACTTGCGAGAGGGCTGAGTATGATGGTCGGATGCAGATGATGCGTGCCCGCAAAAACGTAGTGTTGCACCATCGTCGTCAAACCCTGTTGACTGATAGTTTGGATTTTGACCGTCTGTACAACATGGCAAACTTCTTCGATGGTGGTACACTGATTGATGGCAAGGACCGATTGGTTTCCGACTGGGGAGAATATCATACGGAGACACGAGAGGCCAAGTTTGTCTTTAATGTCAAATTGCGCAGTGGAAAGGATGTGGTGACGACCGATACCCTCTATTATGATGTTCCGAAGTCGACTGCCCACATGGTGGGACCATCCAAGATTATATCTGCAGGTAGTGTGGTTAAGACATCTGATGGTTATTATAACACCAAGACCGACCATGCCTCGCTATATGGCCGTTCCACCATTGTAGACAAGGATAAGAGTGTAACGGGCGATAGCCTTTATTATGTGAAAAATGGCGAAAGCACAGGTTATGGCAATGTGGTGTATGTGGACAAAAAAAACAAGAACAAACTTACTTGCAATTATCTTCGCTATAATGAGAAAACGGGCAAGGGTTTTGCCACCCGCAATCCTGTAGCCATCGACTATTCTCAGAAAGATACCCTTTGGATGCATTCAGATACAATGCGCATCTATACTTTCAATATCAATACGGACTCGGTGTATCGCAAGGTACATGCTTATCCGCATGTACGTGCTTTCAGAAATGACATTCAGGCCGTTTGCGACTCCTTGGTTTTCAATTCGAAGGATTCATGTATGACTATGTATAAGGATCCTATTACTTGGAATATGAATCGACAGTTGCTGGGTGAGCAAATTAAGGTCTACATGAACGACTCTACCATTCGTTTTGCACATGTTATTGGACAGGCACTTTCCGTTGAGCAGATGCCAGATAGCGTGC
Source organism: Lachnospiraceae bacterium (assembly GCA_963604545.1). Classification (GTDB taxonomy): domain Bacteria; phylum Bacteroidota; class Bacteroidia; order Bacteroidales; family Bacteroidaceae; genus Prevotella. The sequence continues at coordinate 10,089 of CAVCRI010000072.1, forward strand.
ATTTCAACCAGATAACCTCGTCAGAGATGAAGGCGTACTTTGATAAGGGTGAGATGACGATGTCGGAAGCCATTGGCAATGTGCAAACAGTGTACTTCCCTATCAATGACAAAGACAGTACGCTGATGGGACTGAACTATTTGGAGACAGACACGATGCGTATGTATATGGGAACCCAGCGGAAGTTGGACAAGATATGGACTAATAAGTTTATGAGTACCATGTATCCAATGACTCAGATACCGCCAGCCAAATACAAGTTGCCAAACTTTGCTTGGTTTGACGACATTCGTCCGAAGGATAAAAACGACATATTCGTATGGCGTGGAAAAACAAAGGGGAGTGAACTTAAAAATGTCAAGCGCCATGAGGCACCTTTACAGACTCTCCGTAAAGAGCCTCAGCCGAAAGAATAACAAAGAAAGTTGTATAACGCTATAACCCTTATAAAATATTTGTAAAGAGATGAGTGATATAATTCAACTTTTACCCGATTCCGTTGCCAATCAGATTGCGGCGGGCGAAGTGATTCAGCGACCAGCTTCTGTCATCAAGGAATTGGTGGAGAACGCTGTCGATGCCGGTGCCAAGAATATCAATGTTGCGGTGCTGGATGCAGGAAGAACGAATATTCTGGTGATAGATGATGGAAAGGGCATGTCGGAGACTGATGCCAGACTTGCCTTTGAACGCCACTCCACCTCGAAGATTCGTAAGGCTGATGATCTCTTTGCTCTACGCACCATGGGATTTCGTGGCGAGGCTTTGGCTTCCATCGCTGCCGTGGCTCAAGTGGAATTGAAAACCCGGCAGGAGGCGGATGAAGTGGGAACATTGATTTCTATTTCAGGGTCTCGTTATGAGAAACAAGAACCGTGTTCTTGTGCTGTGGGAAGTAGCTTCTCTGTAAGCAACATTTTTTATAATGTGCCTGCTCGCAGGAAATTCTTGAAGTCAAACTCCACGGAATTGAATAATATTCTGACGGCGTTTGAGCGTATCGCCTTGGTCAATCCTCTGATTGCTTTTACATTGCGGAGCAATAATACCGAAGTGTTTAGTCTTCGTGCATCCAACTTACGCCAACGTATCTTGGATGTCTTTGGTAAGCGATTTAACCAAGAACTGTTGCCTGTGAATGTGGAAACTACGATGTGCAAGATCTCTGGTTTCGTAGGAAAGCCTGAGGCTGCAAGAAAAAAGGGAGTTCATCAATTTTTCTTTGTCAATGGTCGCTACATGAAGCATCCTTATTTCAATAAGGCTGTGTTGTCGGCTTATGATCGCCTGATTCCACAGGGGGAGCAGGTGCCGTACTTTCTTTATTTTGAGGTAGACCCTAAGAGTATAGATGTGAATATTCATCCAACCAAGACAGAAATCAAGTTTGATAACGAACAGGCTATTTGGCAAATTCTGATGGCAGCGGTCAAAGAGTCGATTGGAATGTTCAATGATGTTCCGTCCATCGATTTTGATACGGAAGATAAACCTGAAATTCCAGCTTATAATCCTGGAGTCGTACCAATGGCATCAGCTCCAAAGATAGCAGTAAATCCTAGTTACAATCCTTTCAAGGTTAGTTCTTCCTCAAAGACGAATGCGGCGAGTACAATGGCTGTTCTGGATTCTGAAGGTGAACCTTTAGACGATGTTCCTGTGGTTATGAACCATGCTTCACGTTCCTCTCTGTTTGCCGGACCAGCAAAGCTTACTGTTGATGAAAACTGGGAAAAACTGTATGAAGGTCTCAAGGATGAGCAGGAAGTACACACCATGGAGTTGTTTGATGAGCAAAAACAGGTAAGTAGTTCCGCTAGCATAATAGAAGAAAAGTCCCCTTCACATTACCAATACAAGGGAAAATTTATCATGACAGCAGTGAAGTCTGGACTGATGATTATAGACCAGCATCGTGCCCATGTGCGCATTATGTATGAGCAGTATTTGCAACAGCTCAAGGCAAGAACCTTTCATTCTCAGAAGGTACTTTTCCCAGAAGTTGTACAATTTCCACAATCGGAGATGGTTATCTTCGAGAAAATCCTGCCAGAGATGAATGAGATGGGATTTGAGTTGGAGAACTTAGGGGGTGGTAGCTATGCTGTCAATTCGGTACCGGCAGGCTTGGAAGGGGTGAACCCCGTCAAGCTGGTGCAAGATATGGTGTCTAGTGCCATAGAGAAAGGAGTCTCTGCCATTGAGGAAATAAATAAGAACTTGGCACTCTCGTTAGCTCGCCATGCTGCCATTCCCTATGGTCAAGTTTTGAGTAATGAGGAAATGGAGAATTTGGTGAATGGGCTCTTTGCATGTGAGAATGTAAACTATTCGCCAGATGGCAAGGCTGTGCTTTGTATCTTGCAACAACAAGAGATTGAGCATTTGCTTGGGTAGCTGGTATGTATAAAACCTTTATATATAATAAGGTATATACATTATTATAATAGAAGTGAAAATACATATATATAAATGCGAAGTAAGAACATAAAAAAGAGAAATATGAAAAAGATTTTAGCTATGTTGGCTTTTGCCAGTATGTCATTAAGTGGCTTTGCGCAGGATGAGGTTCCTGCTGAAAAGTATAGTGTCGCAACCAATTCTTTTGGAAGCAACTGGTTTGTAGAACTTGGTGCCAACTGGAATGCTTGGTACTCTGCCGAAGAGCGTGGGTATGACTTGTCGAAAAGCCCATTCAAGAAGTTCCGTAGTAATCCAGGCGTTTCCATAGCTTTCGGCAAGTGGTTTACTCCAGCCATCGGCTTTCGCACCAAGGTTCAGGGTATTTGGGGGAAGAAAGTGGATGCCGACTGGAACGAGGATACAAACGAGGGCAATGGCAATAAGTACTGGGTTGCCAATGAGCAGGTGATGCTTAACTTGAGCAACTTGTTTTATGGCTATAGTGAGACCCGTGTGTGGAATCTTATTCCATTTGCTGGTGCTGGTGTCGGTCACTCCATGACTTACAATACTTATGCACTCGATTATTGTGCAGGTATCCAGTCTACCTGGAAGGTTACCAACAAGATTAATGTCTTTGCTGAGGCAGGTGTGAATACCTTTGATCACAATATCGACAATTGCGCAGGTGCAGCTGACCAAAAGTGGAAGCGCCGTTGCAACAATTTCTATGCAGAGGTGGGCTTGACCTTTAGACTTGGCAAGGGAAAGTGGAAGAAAGCTCCTGATATGGATGTTGTCAATACCCTCCATCAGTCTGAACTGGATGCTTTAAACGCAAACTTGGCTGATGCGAATGCGGAGAACGAACGCTTGCAGAAATTGTTGGACGAGCAACAGTCAGTACAAGGTGAAAATGCGAGCAAGACAAATGCTGCCGCTTCGTCTTATGCTAGCACACCTTTGTCTGTATTCTTTGATTATGGTAAGTCTTCCATTGCTTTCAAGAAAGACCTCGTGAATGTTGAGGCTCTTGCCAAGTATGTCAAGGAAAATGGTTCCAAGTTGGTGGTGAATGGCTATGCAGATAGTGCAACAGGTTCTGCGGAAGCCAACCAAAAACTTTCTCAGGCGCGTGCCGAGAAATTGGCTAAGGAACTTGTTAAGATGGGTGTTGACAAGCGTAACATTACCGTGAAGGCTAATGGAGGAGTGAAGGAATTAACACCAGATTCTTACAACCGTCGTGCAACAGTTCAGATTGCCGAATAAGCAAGTAAGATAGGCTAAAAACCTGTAAAAATCTCCTCAAAAAGGGTGCTTTTCAATACGAAAGGCACCCTTTTTACATAAAAATGCAGAGAAAAATGAAAAAAAATAGGAAAATGTTTGGTGGAGTCAAAAATTGTTAGTACCTTTGCAACCGCTTACGAAAAGTAAGGGCGCTTAGCTCAGCTGGTTTAGAGCATCTGCCTTACAAGCAGAGGGTCGGCGGTTCGAA
>CAVCRI010000073.1:0-13983 GCA_963604545.1 Lachnospiraceae bacterium
TCACGAAGAACTGTCCTTTGAAACTATGGAAAGATAGGCTAAAGGCAGTGTGGGGCGAGGAAACATTGTAAATCGAAAATTTTCCATAAAATATTTGGTGTTGTCAAGATAAAAGCATACCTTTGTACCAAAATTATAATAAATTTAGATTTGGAGGTTATGATATGAACAATGAGTTATTAATAGATATCAATCAATATCCTGGAGCGATGATGTATGCCAAGCTGCATAACATCAGTTTCAAGCAACTTGTTGAGAATCTCTTGATGCGGTTTCAGACACCATCTGCACAGGTAGAGACGGATGAGTTTTTGGATGCTATAGATGAGAACTTGATGAAGAAAACTTTTGAGACAGCTCATCAAGATTATTTGGCAGGGCGTTGTATTCCTAATTCCCAGGTCGTAGACTACATAAAAAATGAATTGGGATGGAAGTAATTTGGTCGCAATCTGCGTTAAGGCATTTGGCTGATATTGCTGAATATGTAGCTGATAATTTTAGACAAAGAGTTGCTATTAAGTCTGTGGAAAGAATACAGAAAAAAGCAAATCGCTTGGTGAATTTCCCAGAGAGTGGAATACTTGATAGAAAGTATTCCACAGAAGAGTATACAGTTCATCACTTTACTCTCGACCCAAATGTAGTGTACTATATGCTTTATCCCGATGCAATTGTAATAGGTGTGATAGTACATACCAAGCAGTCACCCAAGACTGTAGATAAAATTTTGAAGAATTTCTTGGAACATTACGAGAGATAAAGTTTAACGTTTAGCGGTTGTCGCTTAACAACCGCATAACTCCTCCCCCATTCGAGTGGCGACAAGCACAGAGCGATACGCTTTGGGGAACAAATCAAAAACATCCATTATCTTTTAATAAATTAGAGAAATTCTTGGAGGTTAAGATAAAAAGTCGTAACTTTGCAGCAGATTATCAGAATAGGAGATATAATTATGAATACAGCAAAAATAACACGTGAAGAAGCAATCCTTCGTTGGAAAGCTTCAAGGGAAACTAAGCGTAGGATGGTTGAAAAACTGGAGCGTTTAGTGCGCAATAGTTGTTTGACACGCACAGGCAAAGAACCTATTGGAGTGGAAATATGGTAGTAGAAAAATTATCCTTAGATATTATAAATGCCCATTCTCCTTATAAGGTAAGGGTTGCTAGTGCAAATGACACGTTAAGCTTCATAACCGATTATGATGCAGAAATCTTTGTAACCTTTGAGAAGGATGATTTGCTTCATGAGGGTTTGGTCTATCAGTTCGGTATATCTAACCCTAAGGGTGTGAAGTCACCTCGTGACCCTAAGGTGCGAGAAACCATTCTTGCCATTGTTGAAGAATTTTTCGCAAAGAATCAAGCTGCTTTCCTCTATATATGTGATACTAGTGGTGGCATGCAAAAGATGCGTAATCGTTTGTTCCGCTATTGGTTTGGAATTTATGGTGAAAGAGAGGAGTATGTCTTTTTGCCACAGACCATTATAGATGAGGACGGCAATGATAATTATGCAGCTCTGATTATTCGCAAAGACAATCCGCAATTTGCTAATCTGGTAAGTGAATTCATGGCAACAGTTAACTTACTGAATACAAAACCAGGAGAGGACAACGAATAAATCACTTACCCTTTCCTTTTTTATCTCTCCCCCCATTCGAGTGGCGACAAGCGCAGAGCGATACTGCGGTGGGGAACTATAACAAGTAAAAAATAAGCGTTTTACGATTGTCGCTTTACAATTAAAACAATTGTACTGCTTCTAAATTTAAAATACTCAATCAGTTATGCTTAATTTAAAAATCACTGGCCTCTACAACAGAGGTCAGCAAGATGAGTACATCGAATTGGAAGCGGCGGCAATCATGTAGAGGCATACATTATGGCTTCCGACGAACGAATCGGCTTTGCCCCATGCGACCCTATCGAAGACCATCCTTCACCAGAAGAGCGAGGCGCATTCATCCCCTTAGGCGATGAGCTTGGAGCCTCTTTTGCCCAAGCAATCGTCAAGGGTAATGTCAAGGTACATGATGAAAGCCTCGGTTTTGTCCCTTTGGAAATCACTGGTGCTCCTGAAGATGTACAAGTATTCTTGGATAATGGTGACTTTGATGGTCTCGTCAAACACTTGCAAGAGAAAGGCGAACTGCCAAAGGCTAAGGTCAGCAAGAAGGTGAAGAAAAGTAAGAAGAGCAAGTAACGTACCGCTCACCTCCCTGCGCCGAAGGCGCAGGGAGGTAATTTTGAATAAGTAGATGTGAATTTTTCGAGATTTTATTTGGTGATTACAGAATAAAGTTGTAAGTTTGCAATCTTAATAGCAAAAATAAGAAATTATGGCAAACGACGATAGCAAAATACAGCCTTTAGAGGATGATTCACAGATAGTTCTCTATCAACCAGACGAAAGTATATCTCTTCAAGTTAAGCTTGATGAAGAAACCGTATGGCTTACTCAGCCCCAGATGGTAGAGTTGTTTGGCTCCAGTAAAGCCAATATTAGTGAGCACATCGCCAATATATATCAACAGGGAGAACTTATACAATCTTCAACTGTTCGGAAATTCCGAACAGTTAGAAAAGAAGGCAATCGTATGGTAACACGTAACATGGATTATTATAATCTTGATATGATAATATCTGTAGGATATCGTGTTAACAGCCTCCAAGGTATACGCTTTCGCCAATGGGCAACCAATGTACTAAAGGAATATCTTCTTCGTGGGTATGCGGTACATCAGCAGATGCTTCAAATGGAGCAGCGCATCGATAGTAAATTAATGTTGCAGTATGATGAGATGCAACGAATAAAAGATACGCAAGCCAAGCAGCAACAGCAGCTCGACTTCTTCATTCGAACCTCCACGCCTCCTGCCGAGATGGTTTTCTTCGAGGGCGACTTCTATACAGCAAGAGCAGCATTGGAGAATCTTGTGCGATCAGCCAATCAACGAGTAATCATCGTAGATGGCTATGTTTCGTCTCTTACTCTCAGCATCCTTGATGTTCGCAAGCCAGAAGTCTCAGCCGTAATTTATACCAATGGTGTAGGTCAAGGCATGCAACGCCTTATGGATGAGCACGACCACCTCTTCCCTGACAATCATATAGACATCCGTAAATGGAAGAAAGAATCTCATGACCGTTGGCTCATTATAGACGAAGCCCTCTATCATTGTGGTCATTCCCTCAATGCCAATGGCGGGCATAAGATTTCTGCAATAACCTTGATGGGAACATCCCCTGATGTAATCCTCTCAGAAGTAGAATAAGACAAACGTAACTCCCCATTCGAGTGGCGACAAGCGCAGAGCGATACTGCGGTGGGGAACAAAAGACAAATTATAAAAATCATGAAACCCTATTTCACAAAGACCGCAGGAGCAACCTTCTTTTTGGGTAGCTCCCGTACCCTGGTTTACCATAAGGATGATGTTGAAATCATTTACAAGACAAAGACTTCGTCTGGTACGACCTTTTATGCTCATGTCTATTTGATGTTGGCAGGTGAAAAATCTGTAACCCTCTATGTTGATTGGGGTGACTATTTCTTACATTTAGGTAGTATCAAGGATAAGGAACATTTCTTTAGTCTTATGAAACGCCCATGTCCAACCTTTGTTCAGATTTGGCAAAGCGAGGAGCCGAATGGTGTTTTTGTGATGTCTCAGAATGCAGGAGAGACCATGGGCTTAGGTATGGACATCGAAAATGTCAATTATCGTGACATGTCTCCTACGGCCATTCCTTTTCATCCTTTGGTGACGGAAGGTTTGGACAAGTTTCTAGAGGTGATTAATAAGCTATATTTGGAGTTAAGCCATTGTCCTTTGAAGTTATGGAAAGAAAGGCTAGTGGCTGTTTGGGGGCAGGAAACATTGTAAATCGAAGATTTACCATAAAATCTTTGATGTAGTCAAGACAAAAGCATATGTATGGAGCGTAGAGTGATACGCTCTGGGGAACAAAATCACAATAACTTATTATTCAATAACAGATACGTGTCACTGCTTGGCAACAAGTAGGGATGCCGTGTTAGTTGTAGATAATTAGTATTTTACTATGTATCCAATGTTACTATGTGGAGAAATCCGATGAGGTAAAGGAGTGCGCTTGGTAATCCTTCACCCTGGAAGATAATGCAAACGAGCGCAATGAAAGCTGGCTTTCAAATTGCCGAGTGCTGCTTATCTTCTACAAAGCGATAATAAAATAACTTTTTTCAAAAAATAATATGGCAAAACCCTAGTAAATACTAGGGGTACGCTGTATTGGTGATATACACTTTATACCCATTCTATGAAAGTAGTACTTTTAGCAGGAGGCTTTGGCACTCGCATCAGCGAGGAGAGCTTCTTCAAACCCAAGCCTATGATAGAGATTGGCGGCATGCCAATCCTCTGGCACATCATGAAGGAATATTCCTTTTATGGGCACAATGAGTTCATCATCTGTGCTGGTTACAAACAAGAATACATCAAGGAGTGGTTCGCCAACTATTTCCTCCACAACAGCGATGTCTCCTTCGACTGGCGAGGCGGCCAGAACGAAGTCACCATCCACCACAGCCAGCTAGAGCCGTGGAAGGTCACCGTCGTAGACACCGGCTACAACACCATGACCGGCGGACGCATCAAGCGCATCCAGAAGTACGTCGGCGACGAGCCCTTCTTCATGACCTACGGCGACGGCGTCTGCGATGTCGACATCAACAAGCTCCTGGAGTTCCATAAGGCCCACGGTAAGCTCGCCACCCTCACCGCCGTCAAGATGAAACAGGAGAAGGGTGTCCTCAACATCACCAAGGACAACGCCGTCAAGTCCTTCCGCGAGAAGAACATCACCGACGGTGCCCCCATCAACGCCGGCTACATGGTCCTTGAGCCCAAAGTCTTCGACTACATCGAAGGCGACGACACCGTCTTCGAGCGCGAGCCGCTGGAGCAGCTCGTGGAAGAAGGCCAACTGATGTCCTACATCCACGAAGGCTTCTGGCAGTGCATGGACAACGTCCGTGAGAAGAACATGCTCGAGAAGCTCCTCGAGGCAGGCACAGCTCCTTGGAAGAAGTGGGAGAGGGAGATACCCAACGCACGATAATCAGTCAACAAAGTTACAATATATATAATAAGGTATAAAAGCAAAACTAGATATGGCAAAAAAAGAAGAATTGAAGAAACAGATTCTCGAACTTACTCGAGAATACTATCGTGAGGTACACGGTCAGCAGCCCGAGTTCGTACCTGGCAAGACCAAGGTAAACTATGGCGGTCGCTATTTCGATGACGAAGAGATGGTTAACCTCGTGGATGCCTCCTTGGACTTCTGGCTCACCGCCGGACCATGGGCACACAAGTTCGAGACCCGCTTCGCCAAGTGGCTTGGTGTGGAGTACTGCTCGCTCTGCAACTCCGGCTCCTCTGCCAACCTCCTTGCCTTCAGCGCACTCACCGCACCAGAACTTGGTGACCGTGCCATCAAACGTGGCGACGAGGTTATTACCGTGGCAGCTGGCTTCCCAACAACAGTATCTGCCATCCTCCAGTATAATGCTGTACCAGTATTCGTGGACATGAGCATCGAGGAGAGCAACATCGATACCAAGCAGCTGGAGGCAGCCCTCTCTCCAAAGACCAAGGCAGTGATGATAGCCCACTCTTTGGGCAACCCATTCAATCTTCAGGCCGTGGTAGACTTCTGTCGCAAGCACAACCTGTGGCTTGTGGAGGACAACTGCGATGCCCTCGGCTCAGAGTACTTCATAGATGGCGAGTGGAAGAAGACTGGTACTATCGGTGACCTTGGCACTTCTTCTTTCTATCCTCCACACCACATGACCATGGGCGAGGGCGGTGCCGTCTATACCAACAATCCCGAGTTGCACAAGTACGTGATGAGTTTCCGCGATTGGGGACGTGACTGCTGGTGTGTAGGCGGTGTGGACAACACCTGCGGATGCCGCTTCACCAAGCAGTTCGGTCAGCTGCCCGTAGGCTACGACCACAAATATGTGTATAGCCACATGGGCTACAACTTGAAGGCCACCGACCTTCAGGCAGCCATCGGTTGCGCCCAGTTGGATAAACTGGATGACATCGTGGCACGCCGCCGTGAGAACTTCGACTATCTCCATAAGGGTTTGGAAGGCGTTAAGGGACTCCTCCTGCCAGAGCCACAGAAGAACAGCAAGCCAAGCTGGTTCGGCTTCTTCATCACCGTGCTGCCCGATGCAGGCTACACCCGTACAGAACTCACCAAGTACTTGGAAGACCACAAGGTGCAGACCCGCAACCTCTTCGCCGGCAACCTCCTCAAGCACCCGGCCTTCGACCAGTACGTCTTGAACAAAGACTACCGCGTAGTAGGCGACGCCCTCCCCGTCACCGACAGCATCATGAACGACTGCTTCTGGATTGGTGTTTACCCTGGCATGTCGCAGGAGCGTCTCCAGTACATGATAGACACCATCAAGGCATTCGTCGCCTCCAAGTAAGCTGCGAAGTGTCATTTACATTCAATGGATAAAAACAAGTTTATGGATTTATTCAACAATTTCTATAATGGAAAGCGAGTCCTTGTTACCGGTCATACCGGTTTCAAGGGCAGCTGGCTCTCCATCTGGCTCCACGAACTGGGAGCGGAGGTGGTAGGTGTTGCCCTCGACCCCTATTCCGAAAAGGACAACTTCGTGCTGTCCGGCATAGGAAGCAAGATAAAGGCAGACATCCGTGCCGACATACGTGACGGTGAGAGACTCAAGCAAATCTTTGCCGAGTATCAGCCCGAGATAGTCTTTCACCTTGCCGCCCAGCCGTTGGTGCGCCTGAGCTACGACATCCCCGTGGAGACCTACGAGGCAAACGTGATGGGTACTATCCATGTGATGGAAGCTATCCGTGCTACGGAGAGCGTAAAGGTCGGCGTGATGATAACCACAGACAAGTGCTACGAGAACAAAGAGCAAATTTGGGGCTATCGTGAGAACGAGCCGATGGGCGGCTACGACCCATACTCATCATCCAAGGGCGCAGCCGAGATAGCCATCAGCTCATGGCGCAGAAGTTTCTTCAATCCTGCCGACTACGGCAAGAAGCACCACGTAGCCCTGGCAAGTGTTCGTGCCGGTAACGTGATAGGCGGAGGCGACTGGGCTTTGGACCGTATCATCCCCGACTGCATCCGTGCCATCGAGGCAGACAAGACCATCGAGATACGCTCACCCAAGGCCATCCGCCCTTGGCAGCACGTATTGGAACCTCTTGGCGGCTATATGCTCTTGGCAAGCAAGATGTGGAACGAGCCAACCCTGTATTGCGAAGGCTGGAACTTCGGACCGCGCACCGAGTCCATCGCCAACGTATGGGACGTAGCCTCCAAGCTCATCGCCAACTACGGCAATGGCGAGCTGAAGGACGTGTCCGACCCCAATGCCCTGCATGAGGCCAAGCTCTTGATGCTCGACATCAATAAGGCACACTTCAAGCTCGGCTGGCAGCCACGCATGAACATCGACCAGTGTCTGGCGATGGTGGCAGACTGGTACAAGCGTTATCAGAGCGAGGATGTCTACAGCCTTTGTGTGGAACAAATCAATAAATATTCAGCAAGATGAACATCAACTTAATTGGTTCAAACGGTTCTCTGGCTTCTGCCATCGGAAGATACTGCAATGCACAGGGACACCACCTGAACGTGTTCGGTCGTTCCGTTCCTCAGAAATACCATTGCGACTCGTTTGTCGAGATGGACTTGATGGAGGACACGCTCGATAGCCCCGAGCTTTACGATGCCGATGCCATCGTATATGCCGCAGGTGCAGGAGTGCAGAGCTACAGGCACGATGGCGACAGAGACATCTATCGTCTAAACGTTGAAGTGCCTATTTTACTCCATAACCACCTGTGTTATAATGGAATAGGGGGTAAAACATTCGTTTCATTCGGCTCCTATTTCGAGATAGGAGAAAATTCAGTTAACAGGTCATTCACGGAGAATGATTTGCTGCTGTCCATGAGACGAGTGCCCAACTCCTATTGCATCTCCAAGCGTCTCCTCACGAGGTATTTCTCTTCCGTAAATGCGGATGTAAGATTTTTGCATTTTATCCTTCCGACAATCTATGGGGAAGACGAAAATGAAAACAGACTCATTCCATACGTACTGAAGACGATAAAAAACGGTGGAAACCTTTCCTTTACCTCGGGCGAACAAGTACGTCAATATCTATATGTCGATGAGGTACCTGTTATTATTGAGGAAGCGATTAGTCTGCAGATTCCAAGGGGTATATACAACATTGAGGGCAATGAAACGTTGAGTGTCAGAGACCTTGTTTGTATGATACTTCACGAGTATGGTATAGAGCCTGATATGAATATTTTTGGCACAGCTAAACGACAGGATGTAAGAATGAAAGACCTTCGTCTCAACGGCAGCAAACTTAACTCCCTGATTGACCATCATTGTAATCATACAATTTTGTCAATATTAGGGAAATATGAATCCAATAGCAAACAAACATGAAAGTGTATATTTAATAGGTGGTAGTGGTTTTATAGGAAAGAACCTCTCACAATACTTATCGAGAATGGGATATACAGTAACGGTTTTTGATAAGTTCATAGATGAGAAGTTTTTTTTACATGAACCAGAAATAAGGACGGTTTTGTTAGATCTCGTTCAAGATAAGATACCACAAGAATACCCAACACCTGATTTTATCATTAACTTAGCGTCCATTGTGACTGCGGAAAGAGATTTTAGCCTATTTGATAGACTTATATCCACAAACCTTAAAGTGTTGCTAAACCTATATGATAGATTTAAAGACGATAAGGACTTAAAGCTCTTTGTGCAGTTCGGTAGTTCAGAGGAATATGGAAACGTAGGTTCTCCTTTCGTAGAGACCATTAGGGAATCCCCCAATTCCCCCTATGCGCTTGTCAAGCAACTGACAGTTAATACTGCCTTAATGCTACATAACAATTATGGATTCCCAGCCATGGTCGTTCGTCCTGGCAACTTGTTTGGTAAGTATCAAAATGCAAGCAAGTTTATTCCATATGTGATATTGCAACTTAAAAACAATGCTCCACTCAACGTTACTCCTTGTGAGCAAAAACGAGACTTTATATACACTGAAGATTTCGCCTGGTGTATTGAACAAATCTTGTCTCATTCCAGCAATGCGACAGGTGAAATCGTGAACGTAGGAAGTGGAGAAAGCATTTCCTTGAAAGAAATCATTGAGATATGCAAGTCTCATATAGGAAGTCGTTCGGAAGTCAATTACAGGGCACTTCCATATAGGGAGAATGAAGTGATGGACTTGAAGTGTGATGAAGGCAAGTTGTCGCGCATCATACAGCATGAAGTTAAATTTGATATTAAAAATCGCTTAGAAGAATATATTCAATCATTATGAGATATTTAGTTACAGGTGGTTGCGGATTTGTAGGAAGCAATCTTGCAGCAGAGGTGCTCCGTCGTGGAGAGGAACTTTTTGTGTTAGACAACCTTTATCGGTTTGGTAGTGCAGACAACTTAAATTGGCTGCGTAAACAGGGTGATTTTAAGCATTACCCATATGACATTCGGAATGTTAATGATGTAGAGACTGTAATCAAGGAAGTACAGCCTGATTATATCTTTCATCTTGCAGGTCAGGTTGCAATGACAACCTCTATAGAGAATCCAAGAATGGATTTTGAGGTAAATGCCATGGGTACATTTAATGTACTTGATTCTGTACGTAAGTATTGCCCCAAGGCAGTTGTTATGTATTCGTCTACAAACAAGGTTTTTGGAGATTTCGAGAATCTTCATTTTGCAGAGAGTGCAACGCGCTATATATGCCAAGAATACCCCAATGGATTCCCTTCAGATATGGCGCTTGATTTTCATTCGCCTTATGGTTGTTCAAAAGGTTGTGCCGATCAATATCTGCTCGACTTCCATCGTATTTTTGGTATCAATACAATTGTTTTCCGTCATTCATCCATGTATGGTACGAACCAGCATGCTACATTCGACCAAGGTTGGATAGGTTGGTTCTGCCAACAGGCGTTGGAGACAAAACAAGATGTAAATCGTAAACCATTTACGATATCTGGAACAGGAAAGCAAGTGCGTGATGTCTTATACAATGAGGATATCGTGAATCTATATTTCTCAGCAAAGGATTGTAAATCTGCTTATGGTCAAGTATTTGCAATCGGAGGCGGTATAGATAATAGTCTTTCTTTGATAGAACTCTTTGCCATGCTAGAGCATAAACTGGACATAAATATGAAATTCACTAAACTACCATGGCGTGAAAGTGACCAAAAGGTCTTTGTAGCAGATATAGAGAAAGCTAAACGAATCATAGGTTGGGAACCAAAGGTCTCTGCAGATGAGGGTATTAGTCGGATGCTGGATTGGCTGAGTAGTCAACGTGTGTAATATTTATAATTTATATGGCATCATTAAAAAAGAACATATTTTATAATTCAATCAGAGTCGGGAGCAATTTGGTCTTTCCTCTTGTTACGTTTCCATATGTAACAAGAATTCTTGGACCAGATTCGCTGGGCTTATTCAATTATGTGAATGCGATAGTCTCGTATTTCATATTGTTTGCTTGTCTTGGCTTTCCAATTTACGGAACGAGGGAAGTTGCGCAGGCTAAAGGTAATCCGCAAGAGTTGCAGTCTGTAACCAATGCAATATTTACCACAAGTGCTTTGTCTTGCTTGTCGGTTTATGTTGTGTACTTTATTGCTTCTTTGTTTTTTGCAAAGGACTGCGGTGAGTTTTGGATATATACGGTATTGGGCTTCTCGATACTCTTGTCGTGTATTTCCTTTGACTGGTTCTATCAAGGTATTGAAGACTTCAAGTTTATTACTATAAGAAGTATTACAATTAAGATTGTATCAATCGTCTGTCTGTTTGTTTTTGTAAAAAGCAAGGAGGACATTCTTTATTATGCCATACTGACGGTGGCTGGTACCTGCGGTAACAATATCTGGAATCTGATTTGGATTAACAAGTATGTACGTTTGAGGTTTTCACTAAAAGATTGTTGGAAGCACACAAAGGGTGCCATGATGTTTTTCTTGGGAGGTATAATAGTCAGCTTGTACACCAATCTCAACGGGGTTATGGTGGGTGCACTCGGTACAATGGCTTCGGTTGCATTCTTTACGACAGGAAATAAAATAGTGAATTTGGCGATGACCATACTAGGTTCTGTCACTTCTTCCATTATGCCCCGAATGGCGTTCCTATTGAAGAATGGTGATGATGCGCAAGCCTTGGACTTACAGAAGAAGACGCTGAATTTGCTCTATTACTTATCTGTTCCTATGACTGTGGGCATGATAGTCCTGGCTCATCCATTGATAATGTTATTTGGAGGTCCTGAGTTTAAGCCTGCCGTAGTAGTCATGCAAATCTTGGCACCGCTGCTTGTCATTATAACTCTGTCGCAATTCTTGGCAAATCAGATATTAGTTCCTCTTCATTTGGAGAAGTATGATAACTATTGCGTTTTGGGAGGAGCTGTTGTCAACCTGGGATTGAATTTCTTTTTGATTCCCAAATATGCAGAAGTAGGCGTAGCCTTGTCGGTCTTGGCTTCTGAGGTCATCGTAACCGCTATGTTCTTCTTTTACGCTGCCAAACACATGATGTTAAGATGGAGTGACTTCTTCCCGAGCAAATGTCTTATTTCTTCCATTCTAATGGGTGGGGTGCTATATCTATTGTTTGATGAAAACAGAAGTCTGGTTTGGTTGGCAGTGTTCTCTTTGCTCGGAGTTGCAGTTTATTGCTTGGCTCTCCTCGTTTTGCGAGATAAATTCTTTATGTATTTTATCAATAATATTTTAGGTAAGAAATGGAAAACAAAGAAATACTAGTCAGCCTTTGTATCCCTTCATGTAACAGGGACTACATGCTGAAATATCTGCTTAATCATTATGTAGGGTGTTCGGAGTTTGATGATACCATAGAAATTGTTATAAGCGACAATGCCTCCACGGACTCTACTCAACAGATGGTGTCGGATTTCATAAAACAGTACCCATCCAAGAACATACGCTACTACAGAAACGAGACAAACATAGGTGCAAAAAACTTTATGGAGTCTATTCGACATGCCAAAGGTAAGTATGCAAAAATGTGCAATGATTATTTGTATGTTGCCAATGATGGGTTGAGACAAGTAAAGGAGTATGTCAGAAAGACAAAAGAAGATACAGGGCTGTTTTTCTATGACCATCTTCGCGACCCGAATGATGGGTTTATCACTTTAAATAGTGTAGACGCATTTGTACATCTTGTCAACAACAAGATTACGTGGGTAAGCAATTTCGGATGCTGGACGAAAGATATACCTGCGCTAGAAGCCTATACACAAAGTAATTATAAGGTTGATGAATATCTTATACAAATTTCTTTTTGGGCTCTTTATCTTGTAGACCAATACAATGAGACCCATGTGGTAGACTTTAGATATAACCAGTGTCTTCCCGTCCCTAATCGCAAGAGAGCCTTGAAATACAACTTCTTTACTCCTCATGTTGTTTATTACTATGACATGATTAATGATTACGCGAAGGAAGGCAAGGTCTCGGAAGAAACAATACATTTCGACAAGAAACGACTACTGTCAGATTTTGTCGGGATGAAGATAGTGGAATATCTTATTCTCAAGAAAGATTGCCCATTTGACCTGACAGGTAGCTGGTCGCTTATTTACAAGTATTTCGGCAAGATTCCTTACTTTTATTATATCATTCCCCGTATTACGATAGTGAGTGTTATATATTGGCCATCCAGACGTATGGCAAAAACTGTCTTGAAGAAACTGGGACTGTTTGAGACATGTAAGAAGCTTTTGAAAAGATAATCCAATGGAAACAAAAGGAAAACAGAGAGTAGATACTTTCGACATCATGAAGTTTATCGGTATTATTTTGGTGATAGTAGGTCACATGACGGGGTATTTCAGAGAATTCATATTCTCTTTCCACATGCCCCTATTCTTTATCATCGCCGGATATTTCTATCGAACGAGGAACATTTCCGAGAACTTTCGTCTTGATGTCAAGCATCTAGTATATCCATATTTGCTCACGGCGGTTGCCATCTTCTCGACCTATGCGCTTTGTTCTACATTTAAGGATAACATCAGCCTGGTCCATTGGTTTGCAGCCATGTGCTATGGTAGTGGGTCGACCGAGCATACCTCTCCCATACTGGCACATGTGCCGGCGATAGGAGCGATATGGTTTTTGTTGGCTTTGTTCTGGTGCAAGAATATTTTTAATATCATTATTCACAAACTGAGATATTGGTATGTGGCAAGTATCATAGTCTCGTTGTTGGCTATAGCCATAGACAGATATCTTATCAACCTTCCTTGGGCAATATTACCAGGAGCTGGTGCAGTGATGTTTTATGCTACAGGATGTTATATCAAGCAGCAGGGAGGATTCCTGAAAATCAATCCTATTCTAGCAAGCCTATGCATATTGGTATGGATTGTTTCTTTCTTAAGGTACGGATTGATAGGGATGGTAATATGCTCGTACCCTAATTTCATCATCAATGTCATCGGTGCATTAGGAGGGACGTACGCACTGTTTCTTATCTCTGAGACCTTGTCAACCTGTCGCTTTCCTATGCGGAAAATAGTGATATGGGGGGGGCAAAACAGCATGACTTTCTTATGCATACATCTTTATGACTTGGACGTACCTATTCGTGGAGCCCTCCATATCACGAACAAACTGGGCATCCCATTAGTAATGGTGGCTTGCTTTGTGGGAACTTACATCCTCTCAAAGATACCTTTCACAAGAAAGGTGTACAATATAAAACCTCTTAATTTCAGCAGCAATGACCAATAAAAAATACGACTACCTCATTGTGGGCTCCGGGCTCTTCGGAGCCACGTTCGCCCACCTCGCCCGCAAGCAGGGCA
>CAVCRI010000074.1:0-13977 GCA_963604545.1 Lachnospiraceae bacterium
CGCTCGCTCTGGCGATAAGGGCCATGCTCACCACCGAAGCTCACACCCTCGTCAAACTTGATGCCGAGCCACTTGAAAGATTCCAAGATGTATTCCTCTGCTCCAGGCACGAAACGATGAGAATCGGTATCCTCGATGCGGAATACAAGCTCACCTCCATGCTGGCGAGCAAACAAATAATTATACAGTGCGGTACGAACACCGCCGATGTGAAGAGCACCTGTTGGACTAGGTGCAAAACGTACTCTTACTTTTCTATCTGCCATGTCTTTTTATAGCTATTTTTTAATTTTTCTGCAAATTTACGGATTTTTTTGCGATTATAATAGTTTTTTTTCGTATTTTCGCAAAGTAAAACGAAAAAAGGTACAAAAATGAGCATATTCAATAACCCAGAAGAGAACTATTGGCGCAATTTTGCCACCAAGACGGTGCTCATCATCATCACCGTTGCCATCATCGTATGGTTCCTGCCACGCAACGAGGGCAGACAGTTCCGATACGATGTGGGAAAGCCGTGGATGTATGGTTCGGTCATCGCCAAGTTCGACTTCCCTATCTACAAGACCGACGAGGCTATCAAGCATGAGCAAGACTCTCTCTTGAAGCAGTTCCAGCCTTACTATGCCATCAACCCACTTGTTGGCGACGAGCAAGTGAACCGTTTCCTCCACGACTATAGCCAGGGCATACCAGGACTGCCAAAGGAATATGTGCCTCTCATCGCCCACCAACTGCGGCAGCTATACCAGACGGGCATCATCAACACGCCCGAATACAATCGCATCTACAAGGACTCCACCAGCATGATACGCATCATCAACGGCAAGAATGTGAAGAGTGTACCCATTGGTAGTTTCTACTCCACCATTGCCGCCTATGAGCGCATCTTCTTCGACGAGAAGATAGCCGCCCAGAGGCAGATTCTGTCAAGATGCAATCTCAACAACTACATCGAGGCCAACCTTATATATGACAAGGAGAAAAGTGAGACCGAAAAGAATGATCTCTTGAGCAGCATCCCGCTGGCATCGGGCATGGTGATGAGCGGACAGAAGATCATCGACCGAGGAGATGTCA
Source organism: Lachnospiraceae bacterium (assembly GCA_963604545.1). Taxonomy (GTDB): domain Bacteria; phylum Bacteroidota; class Bacteroidia; order Bacteroidales; family Bacteroidaceae; genus Prevotella. The sequence goes on from CAVCRI010000074.1 coordinate 1,081, forward strand.
TCAACGACTATACCTACAGGGTGCTCAGCTCGTTTGACAAGGAGATGAAGCGAAGAAGCTCTACCGAGGATGAGATAACCACAACTGCCATCGGCCAAGTGCTCTTTGTTTTCATACTCGTCATGATGTTCACATCCTACCTGACGCTCTTCCGCAGAGACTACTTCGACAAGCCAAGAAGCATTACGATGCTCTATGCGATGATTACGCTCTTCCCTATCCTGGTCTCGCTGATGATGAAGCACAACTTCTTCAGCGTCTACATCATCCCGTTCGCAATGTCGGCGATATTCGTCAGGGTGTTCATGGATTCACGAACAGCATTCATCACGCATGTCACGATGGTGCTTATCTGTGCGGCAGCAGTAAAATATCAGTATGAGTTCATCATCGTCCAACTGGCCTCTGGTTTGGTTGCCATCTATAGCCTGCGCGAACTGTCGAAGCGCTCACAGATATTCAGCACGGCATTACTGGTGACACTGGCAAGTTGTGTGGTTTACACAGCCCTCCAGCTGATGCAAGACAACCAAGTGTTTAACATCGACCGCAACATGTACACTTACTTCACGGTAAGCGGCATTTTCGTACTCTTGGCCTACCCAATGATGTACATTATCGAGAAGACATTTGGCTTTACATCCAACGTGACCCTCTTCGAGCTGTCGAACACCAACAAGGGGTTGCTCCGCAACCTGAGCGAGATAGCCCCTGGCACCTTCCAGCACAGCATCACTGTGGGCAACCTAGCCACAGAGATAGCCAACCGCATCCATGCCAACAGCCTGCTGGTACGTACCGGAGCCTTATACCATGACATCGGCAAGATGGCCAACCCTGTGTTCTTCACCGAGAACCAGGCAGGCGTAAACCCTCACGACCAACTGAGCGACCTGGAGAGTGCCCAGATCATCATCAGCCATGTAGCCGAGGGATTGAAGCTAGCCGAGAAGTTCAGCCTGCCTGGCATCATCAAGGACTTCATCACCACCCATCACGGCACGGGCATCACAAAGTTTTTCTACGTAAACTATTGCAATGCCCACCCTACGGAAATTGTAGATAAGTCGTTCTTCCAATATCCTGGGCCGAACCCATTCACCCGTGAGCAAGCCATCCTTATGATGGCCGACACGGTGGAGGCCGCATCACGCTCACTGAAAGAATACACAGAGGAGAGCATCAGCAACCTAGTAAACAAACTCATCGACGGACAGGTGGCAGAAGGATTCTTCAAGGAATGCCCTATCACCTTCAGAGACATCGCTCTAGCCAAGCTGGTGCTGATAGAGCGTCTCAAGGCCATCTATCATACCCGCATCTCTTACCCGCATCTCAGTGCCAAGGTCAAGGCTCAAGAAAAGCCTAAAGAGGACGAAAAGGAAGATAATATTGAAATCACTGAATAATCGCTAGAAAGAGCTCATTTTATTGCACATATTTTTGTATTTGTGCAATAGAATGAGCTTTTTTGGTTAATGTATTTTAAATAAAACCTCAAAGCAAAAGAAAAACAGAACATTATTGTTACCTTTGCGAACGTTTTTATTTAAAATTATTAAGATGAAGAAACTAAAATTAGTTAGTTTTGCCATTGCGATGGCAAGTGCAACCCCATCATTGGCTGGTGGTTTGCTCACTAACACCAATCAGAATGTAGCGTTCAATAGAATGATGAGCCGTGAGGCTTCTATTGGTATTGACGGTGTATATTACAACCCTGCAGGTGTTGTATTCATGGGTGACGGTCACCACCTGTCTCTCAACTGGCAGTTGGCTTATCAGACTCGAAGCATTGAGAATGGTTATGCCTTGTTTACCAACAATGTAAACAATCCTACCACTCCTCGTTACATCAAGGGCAAGGCCTTTGCGCCTGTCATCCCTTCACTCCAATATGCTTATAATAAAGGTAAGTGGTCTTTCCAGGCTAACTTTGCCCTCACCGGTGGTGGTGGCAAGTGTACCTTCGATAACGGACTTGGCTCTTTCGAGAAGATTGTTGCCGAGACTGCCATCGCTGCTTGTGGATTGGCCAAGACCGTAGACGGAACTTTGGGCAATACCATCGGACAACCTAGCATGGAAATGTTTAGCTCAGACCAGGTCTTTGGCAAGGACGGCAAGTATAGCTATGAGAGCTATATGCACGGTCGCCAGTACTACTATGGCCTCTCCATCGGTGCTGCATATAAGGTAAGCAACAACTTCAGTGCCTTTGCTGGCATCCGCACCGTATACGCCTCTTGCAATTACTATGGCTATGTAGAGAACATCAAGGTGGGCAACATGCCACTCTATCAGGTGCTAGACCCTACCAAGACCGATGCTGCCAACATCGAGTTAAGTTGTGACCAGCAGGGACTTGGCTTCACCCCTATCCTTGGCATCGACTTCAAGACAGGACGCTGGAACTTTTCTGCCAAGTATGAGTTCAAGACTCGTATGCGCCTTAAGAACAAATCAGTTAACCAGGCTCCTAGTATCGGTAACCTTGCCGACAATCTCGCAAAATCGATGAACACAGTCTTAACTGGCCAGTTCATACAGGCAGGTCTTCCACAGGAGCAAGCACAGGTAAAGGCTGGAGAAATCACCCAGGGCGTACTGACTAACCAGACGGTTGTCGCCACCATGCAAGGTTTAAAGACCCAGTTTGACACCAAACTAGAAGAGGCAATCGGTGAGTATGAGGACGGCAAGAAGATTGCAGCAGACATCCCTGCCTACTTGACGCTCGGTGCGGGCTATAGCCCTGTAGATGCTGTCCGCATCAATGTAGGTTTCCACTGGTTTGACGACAAGCACGCAACAGCCTATAACTATCGCAACAAGAAGCTAGACCGTGGCACCCTGGAGTATAATGCTGGTGTCGAGGTGGATGTCAACAAGAAGATTACCCTAAGTACCGGTTGGCAGAGCACTAACTATGGTTTGCCAAAGGAGGAGCTGAATACAGAGGACAGCCAGCGATATATGGACGACAAGTCATTCGTGACCAGCTCCAACTCAGCTGCTGTGGGTGGTGTATACCACATCAACAAGAAGATGGATCTCAACGTGGCATACTTCCACACCTTCTATTCTCACAAGAAGACGGAGCAGAACGTAAACCTCGGCACAGCCAACCCCACATATAGCTCAGACTACACACGCAACAATAACGTGTTTGCCGTAGGTCTCGACATCAACTTCTAGCAAGCATAACTACAACAAGTATCAGAAAAGGCTATCCCAATCCAACGAAAGGGATAGCCTTTTATCATATAATATGATGAGTTCCTCTTACATTGGGTCCACATCATAATAGATTTGCAACGCCCCATACCTAGGGTCTTTTGCCATCATTTGCTGGGCATACTTAAGGTATTCTCTCACTCGTTTCTGGTCGATTCCATACTCCAGCTTGATGACTATCTTTCGGATATTCATCGTCTTCACCCTCGCAACGGCAGGCTTGTCCGGTCCTAAGATACGTTCGCCAAACCATCCACGGAGCATCTTACCAAGTTCCAAAGCTGCCTGTTGGCATACTTTATCATGCTTATGTTTCAGGTACACATTGATGAGATGAAAGAAAGGAGGATAATGAAACATACGGCGTTCCTCTACCAGTTCCTCGTACAAGGCAGCATAGTCATTGTGTACCACCTGGCTGATAATGGGCAACGTAGGGCTCTTAGTCTGTAGGATAACCAGTCCGCGCTTACCTTTTCTTCCAGCTCGTCCACTCACCTGCGACATCATCATGAAGGCATGCTCGTAGGCTCGGAAGTCTGGATAATTAAGCATTGAGTCGGCATTCAGAATACCCACCACTCTCACTTTGTCGAAATCCAAGCCTTTGCTAATCATCTGGGTTCCTATCAAGAGATTCGTCTTGCCTGTCGAGAAGTCAGAGATCAATCGTTCGTAGGCATTCCGCGTTCTTGTCGTGTCAAGGTCCATTCGGGCGATACGCGCCTCGGGGAATATCTCAGCTATCTGATCTTCTATCTTCTCTGTACCAAAGCCACGCCCCATCAACTCAGTGCTCCCACAGTTTGGGCACACGGTAGGCACGGGGTAGGTATAGCCACAATAATGACAGGTCAAGAGATTGATGCTCTTATGCAGCGTGAGCGACACATCGCAATTCTTGCATTTCGGCACCCATCCACACACCTTGCACTCTATCATCGGGGCAAAGCCACGGCGATTTTGGAAGAGGATAGCTTGCTCTCCATTTTTCAAGGCCTCTCTCACTGCCGCCAGAAGCTGTGGAGAGAAGGGACCGCTCATCATCTTGCGATGGCGAAGGTCCTTGATGTCAATCACCTGAATCTCAGGCAACTGTATATCCTTATATCTTGTCTTCAGCTCCACCAATCCATACTTGCCTTGTTGGGCATTGAAGTAACTCTCCACTGAAGGCGTCGCCGTACCCAAGAGCACCTTGGCACCAGGATACATCTTTGCCAAGACAATGGCGGCACTGCGGGCATGATAGCGAGGCGCAGGGTCTTGCTGTTTGAAGGAGGTCTCATGCTCCTCATCAACGATGACCAGTCCTAGGTTCTGGAAAGGCAGGAAGACGGCACTTCTTGCTCCCAATATCACATCGTAGGGATGACCAGAGAGCTGCTTTTGCCATATCTCCACGCGTTCGGCATCACTATACTTGGAGTGATAGATGCCCAGGCGGTCGCCGAACACCTTGTGAAGACGCTCCATGATTTGCACGGTGAGGGCAATCTCGGGCAAGAGATAAAGCACCTGCTTATGTTCCTCTATCACCTTCCGGATAAGGTGGATATAGATTTCCGTCTTACCACTGGAAGTGACACCATGCAAGAGAACCACATCCTTCTTCATCATCTGCATCAAGATGCCATTATAAGCATCCTGTTGGGGCATGGAGAGAGGCTTAATCAACTCAAAGTGGGATTCGCCCGCTGTATTAAGCCTTCCCACCTCCAATTCATAAGTAAAGAGAATGCCACGGTCTATCAAAGCCTTAACCACAACTGCCGTACAGTGGCTCTCGTTCATCAGTTCTTCCTTGGTAACCTTTCTGATACCTTCGCGGGGAGTATTTCCCTCCAGGCTATCCCAATGAGAGAGGGTGAGGAAGGTGGTGAGTGCCTTCGATTGCTTCAGGGCCCTTTGCACCATCGTGAGCGCCACATGCAGAGCTTGCTCATTGCGATAAGTATTGGTCAGTTCCACATAGAGTTCCATCTTAGGCTTAAACTTCTCGGTCGACTTCATACCTGCTGGCATGGCGGCATTATAGACATCACCCAACGATGACATATAATAGCCACTTATCCATTGCCACAACTTATACTGCTGTGGCAAGAGCGATGGTTGCTTATCAAGCACCGCCTCAATGGGCTTGCAGTCGAAAGCTGGCTTTTCATCATGCAGTCTAGTAGACATGGCTATATACTTCTTGCTCTTTCCTAACGGAACAAGCAATCTGACACCAGGCACAATCTGCCCTTCCATCCCATCTGGGACAGAATAGGTAAAGGTTCCGTCGAGCGGAAGCGGTAATATCACATCTACATATTTCATCTCATCTGCAAAGATACAGCTAATCTTGGAAATCACAAAATAATTGGGCAACAAAAAGCAGATACCTTCACAGGCACCTGCTTAACTAACAATAAAAAATTATTTGCCCCCCAATATTATAGGGGTACAACCATTACAAATATCTTATCCATTTAGAACCAATAGCCCAAGGCTATCTGCCATGAGTTGTTCTTGCTGTTTCCTTTGAAAATCTTGTCGGCACCATTTGTCCAAGTCATGTCGGCAGTCTTGCCACAAGCGATGTTATAGTTAGCTGATACCTGCAGATGGCTCAGCAAAGTTACGCCAAGACCGACGTTTACGCTGAAGTTTGACTTCTTCAGTGAGTAACTGCCACCATTAGCCCAGTCAAAGTTCTTGTCACCTACGTTGATGCCCCACTGTGGACCGGCGAAGAAGAAAGCATTTGCCAAGCTGCTCAAGCCAAAGCCATAACGGATATTCACAGGAATATTGATAGACTTCTGCTTCATGGTTGTCTCATCGTTTTCCTCTGTTGTCAACTTAGCCTCCTTCTGGTCATACAAGGCAGCAGCATCGAAGCTCAAGCCTACGATTGGCACAGTTACCTTAACCATAGGACCAACAAAGAAGCCAGCACGGTTAGAAGCATCAAACACATCGTTGTTCAAAGACATGTTAGTAACATCCAGACCGCCCTTCAGACCGAACTTGATCTGGGCATTTGCACTAGTAGCATAAAACATAGCTGCTACCATAAATACAAGTGATAAAATCTTCTTCATAATTTTTCTTTTTACTTAAATAATGTTCTCTCTTAAATATTAGAATTTATAAACTTTATATTTATACCAATCCTATCGGGAGCGACAGCCTAATGACGCTCACGACGAACGGTCACTCTTGCCGAGCCACTGGAAGCAGACGAGCCTAAGTTTTTGGTACGAGTCGCCTTAACGCCAGTTCTCCTAGAGCCAGAAACAGCCGTCTCGCCATTGCCAGCGCGACGGTTTGTTCTCCTTACCTTGACTTTGGAGGCTTTATCAGCATGGGCTATGCTATCCAGCGAGTCTTTTTTGGCTTGGTCGCCAAAGACATTTCTCTCAAAGGTGGCAAGCTCCGCCTCAATGCGTTTCTGCTCCTTTGCCATAGCTGAATCGGTAGGGCAATATTGCGCCAAGGTTTTCCCCAACATATTATTAGTCTTATAAATCTTTCCCTTATACTGATTTTTCAAGAAATAATCATCTACGCTCATCACCATCGCATTGTTGAGATTGCTCGTCATCATCTGCTGCTTAGCAAGGTAAGGAGCCAAGTCATCATACTTCACCCAGAACAAAGGATACTTGGTACCACCATCCCCAAAGTCATCTTCTCGAGTCATGATAGGACACAAAGCCAAGACCTTGGTATGGAAGGTAGAGGTATGCTGGTCGTAATAAGTACTCTCCTTGATATAGTAAGACTTCACCTCACGAGAAGGTATGTCACTGTTATCGAGCCTGATTCTCCCATTAGGCTGTTTCTCATAATAGATGTGATAATTGTCAAGAAACGCCTTCGGGTTCACCTTGTCAGTCTGGTCGAAACTTTCATTGCCATCCATGCGATACTGGTAGACGGCAATCTTGCCCCTCATCATCAGCTTAAAGATGCTCGTGAAAAGGTTCATCCTTGTTCCCATCGGTTCAACGGGATAATACAGTCCAGCATTGGCATCATCGTTGAGGTCGAGTTCACGGTAGATATCCCTTCTCCATGCCACATCCTCATCCATAGGAATGGCAGTGGGGAATGAAATCTGGGCACGCAATGTCATGTTGTCCGCATTCGACTTTGCTGTCTGTTGGGCTGTCTGTAGGCGACGAGCCTCCGGCTGAGCCTGAGAGCCCAGTGCCATGGTCAAAAGCATAAATATGAATAATATCTTTCTCATTGTTGTCTTTATGATTTACCTGTTTCACTTACTTCACTATTACCTCCATCGCTCCTGGCAGGGTGCGGGTGATACCATCAGGCCCTACCGCCTTGATGTGGGAGATATAGAAGCGACGATTGCGATACAACTTGCGAAATTCCTCACGTTGGCGGTCTGAGAAGTTAGCACCTGCCGATGCCAAAGGTATCGCATTGCCCATGTTGTCGAAGAAGACTGTCTCGAAGCCCAACACCTTGAAAGGTATGTCGAGCAACCCATCATCAATGGCCGCATGGATACCTACTGCTCCCATCAAGCTAGCCTTTGCCATGCCACCACCACGGAATCGGTCGGTGCCCATGGCGATATATACCGTAGGATCAGGCAACTTGCGCACATGGAAGGTGAATGGAGGCATAGACCTCACCTGTCCCTTGTCTCTTGCCATCACATGGATGGTCACATCCTTGCCCACCGCTGTAGGAGTGGCGATGAAATGTCCATTACCCGTTGATACGAAGGAGCCACCGGTCATAGAGGCGGACACCGCATTCGCCGGGACTCCAGGCACACTGATGCTGATAGGGTTGGCATAGCCTGCATAGAGCACATTCATCATGTCTGCTGCCACTGTGGCTGTGTTAGGCACGGGCAACACAGTATATTTCTGCGTGAAGTTACGGCGCATCATCTCACCATTCTTGCCCTTCATCAAGATATAGCCACCAAACTGGTGCTCACCTATCCCTCCTGCCGTAAAACTATATCTGCCATCCTCTGCACGCAAGCGAGAGCCGTTGACATAAATCTCTGGGCGCTGGGTGCTGTCGATGGCGGCCATCACCACCTGCGAGTTGAAGCGTTCGCCAGCATAGAGGGTGGTTTTTTCTGGGATAACGAAGGCATCCAGTTCGCTCACGTTCAGTTCCACCAACTTCACATCCTTCTTCTCTTCCAACTTCTTTGGCGTATCATCCATCAGACTGCGCTTTATCTTTTCCACCACACTTTTTCCCTTGACACCAAGAGCCTCGTCAGAAGGTGTGTTCAGTGCCAACATAGCCATCAATATGACATACATCAAGTTTATCATCTTTTGGCGTGGTGAAATAGGTCTTTTCTTGATTGCCATTATCTAATCTACTATTTGTTATTTTTAGAATTGTGCTCTCGTCACAGATTACACTTCATTTGGCTGGGGAGTTGCCACACGCATATTGACGGTCATCGCCTCTATCATCCGAGCATAGATCTTGTTCAACTGCTCCATCTGCTTGGCCAATATCTTGGTCTGCTCATTGATACTATCAATGGTGCCCATCTGCTGGCTGGCACTCTTCAGCTGCATTTCGTACACACGGCTGATGCCAGTCAATGTACGGTTTAAGTTCTCCATCTCCTCGCTGTCACGGGTCAAGCGAGTACTCTGCTCGTTTACCTTGCCGAGAGTTTCGACTAGTGTCTTCAACTGTGCGACATAATTATCTTGCATCTCCACAATGTTTGGATTGACCGGAGTCAGTTCTGGAGTTGCAGGAGATGTCTGCGCAGATACTGGCACAGCCTTTGGCGTTGGTGCCTTTTGTGCTGCTTTAGTTTGCAGCGGAATGGTGTTTTGTCCTTCGATGCCTTCTTCCAGATATTCCTCTGTCACATGAGTAGGAATATCTCGCCCATCAGCAGTCTTGTCAAAGGGACGGTCGAAAGCAGAAAGAAAAAACACGATAATCTCAGTGCCCATGCCCAGGAACAACATAAAGTTGGCACCTGGAAGATGGGTCAGTTTGAAGAGCGTACCTGCAATCACAATACTGGCACCCCAACTATACGCATAGTTGAGAAAAGTCTGTCCTGGCACGCTGTCCATCCACTTCTGTAGACGGTATACAATGTTGAATTTACTATAGTCACCCATGTTTTTATTTTCTCCTTCTTACTGATGATTTGGTTTGCCTTGCACTTGAAGTTGTCGCCAAACTTCTTACACATCTGAATCCTATATATGACCTTGGTTGATTTTGGTATTCCCAAGAACGCCATGCCGAACGGACGAACGCCTCAGGGTCTTTCCAGGAACCACCTCTAACGCTCTTCTTTTTCAGTCGATAAGGGTCTTCCTTGGCGGCATTGTACTTCAACTCTGGGTTCAAGTCATTCATGGCATCCACTCCTGCCTCGGTATAGACCGTACTGGTCCATTCTGCCACATTGCCAGCCATGTCATAGAGTCCATTCGAGTTTGGCGAATAGATGCCCACCTTGCTCGTTATCAAGTTGCCATCCTTGGTATAGTTGCCCTTGTCTGGCTTAAAGTTGGCATAGAAACACCCATCTCCGTTCTTCACATCGGCATTGTCCCAAGGAAATTCGTTTTGGTTTTTGCCTCGTGCGGCATACTCCCATTCTGCCTCGGTAGGCAAACGGTATCGTTGCACATATCGTGCCTCAGGACCAAGACCTTTCAGGAGATAGTCCGTACGCCAGGCACAGAAGGCATTTGCCTGTTCCCAAGTTACGCCTACCACGGGGTAATCATTGTAAGCAGGATTGCTGAAATAATTTCTCAAGTAAGTCTCATTATCTGAGTTACGAAAGTCGTTTACCCAACAAGTCGTATCTGGATAGATATTGACGATATAAGTGTTGAGGAAATCCCATGGCCCGCTCAATGGACGGTTTATGGTCTGTGTTACGATCTTACCATCATCATCTATATAGGCTGTATCCTTCGAAATCATCACCACCTCATTAGGGTTAACCTGCACATCGGTGTTTAGGCTACGCTCGTTAGGGTTGATGCGGTTTCTACGGAGAGCAGCTGCCGTATAATCATAAATCTCGTATTTATAGTTGAGTTGTCGCCAATCAATGAGCTTCTCTCCAGTCACAGGGTTGGTGGTGTAGAGACTTTCCAATGCTCTCTGCTCATCTTCATTGGGCTTTCGAGGCAAAGGTTTCTTCCAGTTCACATGTGGAGTAACCGGGTCGCCATACTTATCTTCCGTAACCATATAGGTCTCGTCACCGCCGTATGCAGGGTCAGCAAGGCGGGTACGGAGGATAGAATCTCTCACGTATGCCACAAACTGCTTGTATTCCGAATTGGTAATTTCCGTGTCGTCCATCCAGAAGCCATCTACCGATACATCCTTGCGAGGAGTCTTTTCGCCCCACAAAGAGTCTTGCTTTTCCAAGCCCATCTTTAGAAAGCCACGGTTGATTTTCACCATTCCGTAGGGCGCAGGCTCCGTGAAAGTTTTTCCACTGACGCCTACCACCTCTCCACCTCTACCAGCCATAGAGGTAGACTTGGCACCGAAACACCCGCTCAGGATTATCAATGCCATCAACGAGACCAGAAGATATATATTTTTCTTCATATTCATGATTCGTACACTTATAGTATTCTTACACTTTGATGTTTATTTCTTCCTTTTTTCACGAGATTGATGTCTGTCTGGTAGCCCAGGAATATCTCATGGCTACCATTGCCTGCACTTATCTTCGATGTATACCATTCATAACTATATCCCAGCACTATGCCATGGAAAGTTCCCCCAAAGAGGAAGGTCACGGAGTGGTCTGGGCTATAGGTCAGGCCGCCATACATCAACTTGTTCTCATGCGAATAGACCAGACGGCCTGTCAGGTCACCACGCCATGTAGTTCCATCATATTTGACGAGCGCCGAGGACTTTATTGTTAATAACGGATTTCGTAGCTTAATATTGTATCCACCCGTCAAATAATACACAGGTTCTATCTTCAACTCATTGGTTTCTCCCAGTTCAATGGTAGGTGACATGAGATGTTGCCCTGAGAGTCCTATAAACCAATCACCATGCTGATAATAGATTCCCATACCTAAATCAAATCCACTGCCATCAACCTTTGTAGTAGCCAAGGCTGGGTCTCCAGACTCACCAGCATCCACCTTACTTCCATCAAAGCTCTCTCCAATTATCCCTCCTTGCAATCCGAAGCTCATCTGCCCCCCCAACAGCCGATACCTATAGGCATACTTCAAGTCCAACCGTTGATGAGTGAAGAGACCAATCTGGTCGTTCATGAGCGATAGCCCCACGCCATGATACTTCTTGAGGGCATAGAAAGGCATATCAGCAGCAAAATACATGGTTCTTGGATTATGTTCAAAGCCAGCCATATCAATTGCGTAAGCAGCTGTCACATTAAGTTTCGCCTGCTTACCCACTGCACCAGGGTTAAATGAAGGTTCCATGTCGAAGTAATGACTGAAAGATGGGTCATACTGGGCGTGAGCCTTCATGCCTCCACAAAGTAACAATATGAATATGATAAATCTTTTAAACACAATCTTATAACGCTAAATCTCTCTTTTTATTATATAAAAAAAGATGAAAAAGGCTGCCCCTACAAAAAGAGCAGCCCTATCATCGACTTTTTTAATATTCGTCGTCATTCCATAAGAAGTCATCCTTAGAAGGATAGTCAGGCCAGATGTCCTCGATGCTCTCGTAGACATCACCCTCGTCTTCTATTTCCTGCAAATTCTCCAGAACCTCCAGAGGCGCACCTGAGCGAGTTGCATAGTCTATCAACTCCTCTTTTGTTGCAGGCCATGGTGCATCTTCTAGCTTAGAAGCCAATTCAAGTGTCCAATACATAGCTCAATAATTTAACGTTTCTACTAATTTGGCTGCAAAAGTAATAAAATAAATTTTATCTGCAAGTTTTTCGGCAACTTTTTTTGAGCAAAAGGCTACTTTATTGCATTTATTTACATTTTTATGCAAGAATAGTACACGATGACTAGAAATTTACTTCATAATGTTGCTTATAAATAGACTTATCGAAGAAGACGATAGCAGCATAATAAAGGTCAAAAGAAATGCCTGTATACTCCGAGTTTTGTATCTTTATCCATTCTTGCTCTATCAACCTACGGTCTTGCATATTCAAGAGGACTAACATTGTCTTAGACGTACAATAAGGCAATATATCATCACCAACATGTGAGATATCGTAAGAAGACAAGTCAAGCACTATAAGCGAAGACTGGGCGGAAAAAATTTCCTTGTTTGCTTCAAAGACTAAATCGGACAAGTCTTTCACCTCAGAACGATGGCAACCTGCATATAAATAAGGTAAATACTGCTGAGCAGCAGTGTAACGCACATCAGGTTGCCAATAGTTAGCGAGCCGTAAGAGCAATCGTCCAAGCTTATGTTCGTGCCTAGAGAGCATGTCCAATCTATCTCGCAGTTCTGCATAAGCATAATAAGAATAATGTTCATTCACCACATAGCGAATGAAACTGTAGGCAGAAGGCGACTGAACGCCAAAGCCACGACTGAAACCGCAACGTCGTAACCATCTCCACCAAGTCTTGATATAGTATAACATAATCCTCATTTTTCTTTTGCGAATGCAAAGATAATAAAATAAAACAAAAA
>CAVCRI010000075.1:0-13753 GCA_963604545.1 Lachnospiraceae bacterium
TTCCGAAGGCTGACTTCGAGATACAGCCGGCAGAGCAGATGCTCTTCGTGGGTAGCTGCTTTGCCGATAACCTCGGTAAGCGATTTTTGGAAAATCGATTCCCCGTGGTGGTTAATCCTTTTGGGGTGATGTATAATCCAGCAAGTATTCTTCACACCGTGGAAAGAGTGGAGAATAAACCAAAGATGGCTGTGTTTACTCTTGGCACAAACCACGTTTATATTCTGAACGAAACAGGTGAAATCGTGGATAACTGTCAGAAGAGACCGCAACGACTCTTTACGGAGCGAGAACTTTCGGTGGCAGAATGCGTTGGCTATCTGCAAAAGGCTGTGGAACCATTCGAAAGGGTTATCGTAACAGTGAGCCCTATCCGCTATGCCAAGTACGGATTCCATGGCAGTCAACTTTCCAAGGCGACCCTGCAGTTAGCAGCCGACCAACTGGTAAGGCAGAACCCAGAAGTGGTGAGTTACTTTCCTGCCTACGAAATCATGAACGATGAGTTGCGTGATTATCGCTTCTATAAGGAAGATATGTTGCATCCAAGCGAGCAAGCTGTGGAGTATATTTGGGAGAAATTCCGAGGCGCTTATTTCGGCAAGGCTGCCGAACAGTTCTTGGAAGAATGGAGACCCATCAAGGAAGCACTCGGGCATAAACCTTTCAATCCTGACAGTGAAGCAACAAAGGTGTTTCTCGCCAAGACGGAGGAGAAGAAAAGACAATTTGAAGAGAAATATTTAAAACTTTAAGACAATGACATATACTATTGAAAAGGTAACCACACTGATAGGTGCGCGTCGCTATGGAGACAAGGATAGCAACATCGGTTTTATCTTGACCGATAGTCGTTCACTTTGTTTCCCAGAGGAAACTCTGTTCTTTGCACTCAAGTCAGAGCGCAATGATGGTCACAACTACATCCCAGAGTTGTATCGTCGTGGTGTGAAGAACTTTGTTGTTACAGATGTCCCTAAGGGGTATGCTTCTGATTATCCAGAGGCAAACTTCCTCAAGGTGGTCAATACTCTAGAGGCCCTCCAGCGCTTGGCTGAACGTCATCGTGACGAATTCAATATCCCTATCGTGGGCATCACGGGCTCCAATGGCAAGACTATGGTGAAGGAGTGGCTTTATCAGTTGCTCTCACCAAGCATGTTTGTTACCCGCAGCCCTCGCAGCTACAACTCTCAGATAGGTGTGCCATTGTCTGTTTGGTTGATGAACGAGCAGACTCAGGTGGGTGTCTTTGAGGCTGGTATCAGTCAGCCTGGCGAGATGCTTGCCCTTCGTGACATCATCCAGCCAACTATCGCTGTCTTGACCAATGTGGGTGCGGCTCATCAGGAGAACTTCTCTTCACTAGAGGAGAAGTGTAGGGAGAAACTCATCCTCTTCCATGATGCCCAGACCATCGTATATGATGGCGACGATGAGATGATTTGCAAAGTCATCGCAGAATACAAGGACTTCAAGGGCGAGAAACTTTTCTGGTCTCTCAAGAACGCTGAGGCTCCTTTCTATGTGAAGAATGTAGGGAAGCAGCAGAGTGTCACCGTTGTCACCTATATATATAAAGGTATAGAGGATAGCTATAGCATCCCATTTATAGACGATGCCTCTATCCAAAATTCCATCATCTGTGCCGTGGTTGCTTCTAAACTCGGACTGAGCATGGAAGACATCGACAAGCGTATGTCTACCCTCGAACCTGTCGCCATGCGACTGGAGGTGAAGGTAGGCCAGCACGGATGTACCCTCATCAATGATAGTTATAACAGCGATATTAACTCACTCGACATCGCCCTCGACTTCATGAACCGTCGCCCAGACCATCGTGGCCGTCGCCATACCCTCATTCTCAGCGACATCTACCAGAGTGGTGAGGCGCCTGAGGTACTCTATAAGGAGGTGAGTGAGTTGGCTCGCAAGCGTGGTGTAGTGAAGTTTATCGGTATCGGTCCAGAGCTCTGCAAGCAGAGCGATGAGATTCAGATTCATGAAAAGTTCTTCTTCCACGATGTAGAAGAATTCATCGATAGCGAAGTCTTCAAATCATTGCGCGACGAAGTCATCTTGCTGAAGGGCGCTCGTCAGTTTGGTTTCGACCAGTTGACCGAGTTGCTAGTGCAGAAGGTACACGAGACAACCCTCGAAGTGAACCTTAATGCTGTGGTAGCCAACCTCAACTTCTATCGTTCGTTCATGAAGCCAGAGACCAAGCTCGTCTGCATGATCAAGGCGGATGGCTATGGAGCAGGAGCCGTGGAGATAGCCAAGACCCTGCAAGACCATCGTGTGGATTACCTCGCTGTGGCTGTTGCCGATGAGGGTGTTACCCTTCGCAAGAACGGTATCACCAGCAACATCATGATTATGAACCCTGAGATGACCGCCTTTAAGACGATGTTCGACTACGACTTGGAGCCAGAGGTTTATTCTTTCCGTTTGCTTGATGCCCTTATCAAGGCTGCCGAGAAGGAGGGCGTGACAGGATTCCCTGTTCATATCAAGCTTGATACAGGTATGCACCGTATGGGCTTTGACCCAGAGAACGATATGGAAGAGTTGATAGGCAAGTTGAAGCATCAGAATGCCATCATCCCTCGCTCTGTGTTCTCTCACTTCGTGGGAAGCGATGACGATAGCTTCGATGATTTCTCAGCCCATCAGTTCGAACTCTTCGACAAGGGCAGCAAGCAACTCCAGGCAGCCTTCGACCATAAGATACTGCGCCATATCTGCAATTCGGCAGGTATCGAGCACTTCCCTGACCGCCAGTTGGATATGTGTCGCCTGGGATTGGGACTGTATGGCATCGACTCTCGCAACAACAAGACCATCAACTGCGTGAGCACCCTGAAGACTACCATCCTCCAGATGCACAACATCAAAGCAGGAGAGAGCGTAGGTTATAGTCGCAAGACCATCCTTGACAGGGATAGCGTCATTGCAGCCATTCCTATCGGATATGCCGATGGCTTGAACCGCCATCTTGGCAACCGCCATGCTTACTGTCTCGTAAACGGACAGAAGGCAGACTATGTGGGCAACATCTGTATGGATGTGGCGATGATAGATGTTACTGGTATCGACTGCAAGGAAGGTGACAGTGTAGAGATATTTGGAGAGCACCTGCCTGTACAGACTTTGAGCGACATCCTTGATACCATCCCTTACGAAGTGCTGACTACCATCAGCAACCGAGTAAAGCGAGTTTATTATCAGGACTAAAATAGAGAAATCCCATCCGATTCTGTCGGATGGGATTTTTTTAAGTAATATTTTACCTTAAAACGTATCGTATTTAAATAAAAAAGTGTATCTTTGCAAACGAATCGGCAAATAACAAGCTAATAACAAATCAAAGGTACACGATAATACGTGTATTAACAACTAATTATCAATCAAAAAAATGGAACAAGTATTTAGCTATATCATCAGCTTGGGTGCCAGTGTGATGATGCCAATCATCTTTACGGTCATCGGCTTATGTATAGGCATGAAATTCGGAAAGGCATTGAAATCGGGACTCTTCGTAGGTGTGGGTTTCGTAGGACTGGGTGTGGTTACAGCATTGCTCACCACCAACTTCAATGACCCTTTGAAGGCAATCTCTGACCTCTATCACCTACAGTTGAACGTATTTGACATGGGATGGCCTGCAGCTGCTGCCGTGGCATATAATACTGCGGTAGGTGCCTTGATTATCCCTATCTGCTTGGGAGTAAACTTCCTGATGTTGATAACCAAGACTACTCGTACCGTGAATATCGACCTTTGGAACTACTGGCACTTTGCCTTTATTGGTGCTGTGGCTTATTTTGTGATGGGCGAGAGTTTGCTTTGGGGCTATTTCGCTGCTATTGTTTGCTACATCTGTACCTTGGTTTGCGCAGACTTGACCGCAGAGAAATTCCAAAAGTATTATGACCTTGACGGTATCTCTATCCCTCAGCCATTCTGTCAGAGCTTTATGCCTTTTGCTATCGGCTTCAATAAGCTCCTCGATATGATTCCTGGTTTCTCTAAGCTCGACATCGACGCAGAGGGACTGAAGAAGAAGTTTGGTGTACTCGGCGAGCCATTGGTGCTTGGTGTTATTGTGGGTGCCTTGATAGGTTGGGCTGCACAGCTCGACATCAAGAAGATTCTCTTCCTCGGTGTAACTATGGGAGCCGTGATGGAATTGATTCCTCGTATCACCTCTCTCTTTATCGACGGTTTGAAGCCAATTTCTGAGAAGACACAAGAGTTGGTGAAGACCAAGTTCAATGGTAAGAAGGTACACATCGGAATGAGCCCAGCGCTCGTTATCGGTCATCCTACCACCTTGGTTGTATCAGTCATCTTGATACCTGTCATCTTAGCTATCGCCGTGTTCTTGCCTGGTAACCAGTTCTTGCCATTGGCATCATTGGCAGGTATGTTCTACCTTTTCCCAATGATTCTGCCTTTCACCAAGGGTAATGTGGTAAAGACTCTTA
Source organism: Lachnospiraceae bacterium (assembly GCA_963604545.1). Taxonomy (GTDB): domain Bacteria; phylum Bacteroidota; class Bacteroidia; order Bacteroidales; family Bacteroidaceae; genus Prevotella. Next base: position 4,491 of record CAVCRI010000075.1, read on the forward strand.
TCATCGGTCTTGTGGCTCTCATCATCGGTCTCTATTTCGTTACCGATATGGCACCAGACTTTACGATGGCAGCCAACCAGGTATATGCAGCCACTGGTGATAATGCAGCCCATATCCCTGACGGATTTTCTGGTGGTGCTCTCGACTTTGCCTCATCTCTCTTCGGATGGCTCATCTATCGTGGTGTGAAGCTTTCTTACGTAGGTATGTTCGTATTGACGGTAATCACAGTAGTACTGATGGTTGTCAACCGCCGTCGCATCGTAAAGGAAGAGAAGGCAGCGAAAGAAAAGTAAAAAGGTAAAAAGACCTTTGGAAAGTAAATAAAATATATAACAAAATAATAATGAAGAAAATAACATTAATATTAGCAGCAATGGTTTTAACAGCAAGTCAGGCTTTTGCTCAGTGCCATAAGCCTGGTTATGAGGTAAAGGCTGAGAATGCCTATACCAACTATAATGTGCGTTATGCTAGCAACCCAATGGATGCCAAGCATTATACTACAGACCGTCTTCGTGGCGAGTTTGCTATCGAGAAGGTTTTCGCTCCAGGCGAGGTGAACTGGACTTATACCATGTTCGATCGTTTCCTCATTGGTGGCGCAGAGCCAACAACAGCTCCATTGAAGTTGACTTCTATCGCTCCTCTCTATACCGACAAGCCAAATGATCAGCGCAATTTGCTCGACAATCGTGAATTGGGTATCATCAATATCGGTGCCGAGGGTACCGTTACCGTAGATGGTAAGAAGTATACACTCGGTTTCCAGGAGGCTCTCTACGTAGGTCGTGGTGCCAAGAGCATCGAGATGAGCAGCAAGGATGCCAATAAGCCAGCTAAGTTCTATATGAATAGTGCTTGCGCTCATCAGACATTCCCAACCAAGAAGGTTACCCTGAAGGATGCCCACAACATCAAGGCTGGTAGCTTGAAGGAAAGCAACGACCGTGTTATCCACCAGTTGATTATTGATGGTGTGGCAGGTGTTCGCACTTGTCAGTTGCAGATGGGTGTGACAGAGTTGAAGGAAGGTTCTGTATGGAACACTATGCCAGCTCATACTCACCTCCGTCGTATGGAGACATACCTCTACTACAATGTCCCTGAGGGTCAGAAGATTCTCCACATGATGGGCGAACCACAGGAGACCCGTCCTATCTGGTTGAATAATGAGCAGGCTGTTATCGCTCCAGAGTGGTCAATCCACTGCGCTGCAGGTACCAGCAACTATACCTTCATCTGGGGTATGGCAGGCGAGAACCTCATCTACAACGATATGCAGGTTATCAAGATCCCTGATTTGAAATAATCATCTATGAACTTAGATAAAACCTCTTGTGGACATGCCTAAAAATGCCCACAAGAGATTTTTCGATTTATTCTAAAGCAAATAACAAAAACAAATACTACAATATGAACGCTATTAAAACAAGTAAAATGTCCAACTTCCGTTGGGTCATCTGTGCGTTGCTCTTCTTGGCAACGACAGTCAACTACATGGACCGTCAGGTTCTGTCTTTAACATGGAAAGACTTCATCGCTCCAGAGTTTCATTGGACGGATGCAGATTATGGCTTGATTACAGGTTGCTTCTCCATCTTCTACGCCGTTGCCAACCTCTTTGCTGGTAAGTTCGTAGATTTCATGGGCACCAAGAAGGGATACCTCATCGCCATCTTCGTATGGTCTACTGGTGCTGTACTACATGCTGGTTGTGGTTGGGTAGCCATGCAGATAGAAGGCTATGATAGCATCGAGGCTCTTCGATTGGTACAAGCTGGCAGTGATGCTGCTGTGGCAATTGCTTCCATCAGCGTATGGTTGTTTCTTTCTTGCCGTTTGGTTCTCGCTGTGGGTGAGGCTGGTAACTTCCCTGCTGCCATCAAGGTAACAGCAGAGTATTTCCCTAAGAAAGACCGTGCTTTCGCTACCTCAATCTTCAATAGTGGCGCATCTATCGGTGCCTTGGCAGCTCCTGCTACCATCCCTTTGTTGGCTCGTTCTATGGGTTGGGAGATGGCCTTCATCATCATCGGTGTGCTCGGTTACGTTTGGATGGGTCTTTGGATATTCCTCTATGACAAACCAAGTAAGAGCAAGCATGTAAACCAGACAGAGTTGAACTATATTGAACAGGATGAGGATCTCGCAGAGGTACAGAATAGGCAAGAGGTTAAGGATGAAAAAACTATCAGCTTCTTCAAGTGCTTTACTTATCGCCAGACTTGGTCGTTCGTAACAGGTAAGTTGTTAACGGATGGCGTATGGTGGTTCTTCCTCTTCTGGGCACCAGCTTACTTCTCTGACCAGTATGGTTACACATCAGACTCACCAATGGCTATTGCCCTCATCTTCACACTCTATGCCATCGTTACTGTATTGAGTATTGCAGGTGGTTATTTACCTACATATTTTGTGGACAAGAAGGGTATGAATCCATATATTGGTCGTATGCGTGCGATGTTGATTTTCGCTTGTTTCCCATTGCTCGGCTTGTTGGCTCAGCCATTGGGTGCTTATAGTGCTTGGTGGCCAGCAGTTATCATCGGTCTCTTGGGTGCAGGTCATCAGGCATGGTCGGCTAACCTTTATACCACAGTAAGTGATATGTTCCCTAAGTCAACTGTTGCCACCATCACAGGTATTGGAGCCATGGCTGGTGGCTTGGGTTCTTACCTCATCAATTATGGTTCTGGTCTTTTCTTTACCTACGCAGAGGGGCAGGGTACAGCTTTCTCTTTTGTAGGTTTTGAGGGCAAGCCAGCAGCTTACATGATAGTCTTCTGTATCTGCAGTGTGGCTTATCTTGTAGGTTGGTGCATCATGAAGGCTTTGGTTCCTAAGTACAAGCCAATCGTGGTTGAGTAATTTTAAGTTATAAGTTTAAAAGAAAAGCGCATTAGCAATGTTTTTGGCTAATGCGCTTTTTTGTTACCTTTCATTCTAGCCTTTTTGCAAAGGCTTTATACGTATGTACTAAGCCTTTGTATATATATCCCAAGCCTTTGTACAGAACTTTAGCTTAAGAATCCCTGTTGCTTGAGTGCCTCAAGAAAGCCTTTGCTCAAAGCCTCGCAATCCTTCTTGGTGTAGCGGATATCGGTGAAAACCTGGGCTAGGGTCTCTACGTTGTTGAGGCGAACAAACTCCTTGTTTTCTTCGAGAGCTTCCTTCTCGGCATAGAAATCATCTATCTTTTCGGGAGTATATTCCTCGTAATGTTCTTGATGGATGATGCTGCGCAATGGCAAGCGGTCGCTTAGGGCTGGGTGCTCGTCTGGCCATCCAATGGTCAGGGTCGCTACTGGCATCACGAGCTTAGGCAGCTTCAAGGTGTCAATAATCATCTTTGGCATGTATACCGTTGTACCGAGAAAGCAAGTACCCAGTCCTGCTTCTTCCGCTAGATTGGTGAAGGTCTGGGTGAAGAGGAGGGCGTCGGTGGCGGCGTTTATGAATGAGAGGATGTTGTCATAGCCGGGATGTGCCTTGCGATTCTTAGCCCAAATGGTGGTTCGGCTGTAGTCTGCGCATATGGTAAGTACCACAGGGGCACTTGTTACCATCGGCTGGTTGAAGTGGGCAGGTGCCAGTGCCTTTTTGCCTTCTTCGCTTCGTGTAACCACTACACTGTAAAGTTGTAGGTTGCCCATGGTAGGAGTGTGCTCGGCTTCTTCCAATAGACTGTTGAGTAACACCTCAGACACTTCGCGGTCTGCATATTTACGAATGGATGTGCGGTTCTTGATTGATTCCATATTTCTTGCAATTTTTATGCAAAGTTACGTAAAGTTTTCCGAAAAACCGCAACTTGCTTTCATTTTTTTTGTAAAATATGTGCCCAAACTTTTCATATTTTGAAAATAAAAGTTTAATTTTGCACCTAAAATGAAATGTTTGATATGGTATATAAAGAAAATATGACTTTCGAAGAGGCTACTGATGCCTTATTGGAGGATTTGAAGGCTAACTTGGCTGAGTTGCATCTGCATTTCCCAAACCATGATACGGAGTGGCTTCGTTTGCACGAGCGGTTGATTGAAACTGTCTCGGCAGAGGCGCATGTCCCATTCTTTGCTCCAGAGGTGGTGGAGGTTCGCCCGCGTGAGTTGGAGTGCGATGTGGTTCGATTCCAGAACAATAAGGAGAAATGGGTGGCATTGGTCGGGTTGCTCAATGGGCATCCGTATGAGATATTCACGGGGTTGCAAGATGAGGATGAGGGCATTATGCTCCCTAAGTCTGTTACTAAAGGTAAAATAGTGAAGACGGTGCTTGGTGAGGGGCAGAAAAGATATGATTTCCAGTTTGTAAATAAGCGTGGATATAAGATAACTGTGGAAGGGTTGAGCGAGAAGTTCAATCCTGAGTATTGGAACTATGCCAAGTTGATTTCCGGTGTCTTGCGTTATCGCATGCCTATCGAGCATGTTCTTAAGTTAGTGAATCAACTGCAACTGACTTCAGATAGCATCAATACTTGGAAAAAAGGTGTGGAGAAGGCTCTGAAGAAATATGCAGGGGATGAAGCTTCTGTCGACAAGGAAAGTGATGCTGAGACGAAAGAAACTAGTTCAATGAATTGATAATAAGCAAAGTGATTTTAGTTGATTAAACAAGACGATTCATGTTATCCAGTAGTAAGATATTTCTGAAGAATGTACGCTTCCATGCCTATCATGGCGTGTTGAAGCAAGAGCGCGTCGTGGGCAATGACTATCAGGTTAGCCTGGTGGTAAGGTATGACTTTTCGTCTGCCATGCAGACGGACGAGTTGGCTGGAACCATCAGTTATGCAGATCTCTTCGAACTCGTGAAAGAAGAGATGAAAAAGCCGAGTAAGCTACTCGAACATGTTGTTGGGCGTATAGGTGATAGGATCTTCTCTGTTTATCCGACTGCTCATGAAATTGCATTGTCTATCACCAAGATAAATCCACCGATGGGTGCCGATTGTGATGGTGCTGGGGTGGAAGTTGTATTAACAAATGATAAAACTTTGTCTAGTAATTAGGTTTTCTGATACAAAAGTATTAATTTTGCAAAATCATCAGAAAGTATGTGTAAGAAAGTAACTCTCATATTGGCGATTATGTGCCTGTTGGTGCTGAATGTGTTCGGTGTCAATGGTCGTTTTACACTGGTCATAGATGCCGGACATGGCGGACATGATGCAGGTGCGCTAGGAGCTATATCAAAGGAGAAAAATATCAATTTGGCTGTTGCCCTTAGGTTTGGTAAGTATGTGGAACAGAATCTACCTGATGTGAGGGTCGTCTATACTCGTAAGACAGATGTGTTCGTCCCATTGCATGAGCGTGCTAACATCGCTAATCGTGCCAATGCAGACCTCTTCATCTCCGTCCACACCAATGCGCTGCCGGCAGGTAAGATAGCCCGAGGATTTGAAACCTATACGTTGGGTATGCACCGTGCCAAGGATAATTTGGATGTGGCTATGCGAGAAAACTCCGTCATTTCTATGGAGAAAGGTTATCAGCAGACTTATCAGGGCTTTGATCCAAAGTCTTCCGAGAGCTATATTATCTTTGAGTTTATCCAGGGTAAGAACATGGAGCGTAGTGTGGAATTGGCTCGTATGATTCAGCGCAATGTTTGTACTAATGCCAACAGACCTGACAAGGGCGTGCATCAAGCGGGATTCTTGGTGCTTCGTGAAACTTCCATGCCTAGTTGCCTAATAGAACTGGGCTTTATCACAACTCCTGATGAGGAGAACTTGCTCAACGATAATAGTCGTGTAGACGACATGGCAAAGTCTATATACGAGGCTTTTGCACAATATAAGAATAAGTATGACCGTAAGGTTTCTGTGCCCTATAAGGCTTCGGCTAGCGATGATGCGCAATTGCCAACTATCGTTCCTGATGCATATAAGAAAACTGATGTTAGGAGGGTTGAGCCAAGAAAGGTAGAGACCAGGAAAGTCGTAGAAACCAAGAAGGATGTCAAGGCTGAGGCAAAGAATGGTGAAAGTAAAAATAATGAAGTCAAGAAGGCTGAAGCTCCGAAGATTGACCAAACCAAGGATGCTCCAGTATTTAAGCTTCAGATATTCGTGAGTGGCAGGGCTCTTCGCAAGGGTGACTCCCACTTCAAAGGTGAGACAGACTACGAGTCTTATCAGGAAGGGGGAATGACAAAGTATACCATAGGCTCTTCAGCCAACTATAATGAGATTTATCGCTTGCGAAAGAACTTGTTGGAGAAATTTCCAGAGGCTTTCATCATCGCCTTTAAGAATGGGCAAAAATATGATGTAAACCAAGCAATACGAGAGTTTAAGCAAAACAAAAACAGATAAAGATGAGTCTGTAAAATAAACGTTATAGATTCAGAACAAAATAATAATAAGATGAAGATAACAAAGGAAATCAAGATAGCATTGGTGGCTATTGTAGGTATTTTGGTGATGTACTTCGGAATTAATTTTCTGAAAGGCATTAACCTGTTTTCCACCAACAACGCCTATTATATGGCGTTTGATGATATACAGGGCTTGGGGGCATCAACACCTATCTATGCAGATGGTTATAAGGTTGGAACCGTGGATGGCATCGATTATGACTATGCCAAGAATGGTCCTATCAAGGTAAAGGTAGACATCACTAAGGACTTGAGAATACCGGAAGGAAGTCAGGCGGAAATAGTGAAGGACTTGATGGGTAATTTGCAAGTGAATCTTCTTCTCGCCAACAATCCACGTGCTCGTATCGAGCCAGGAGGCATAATTCCTGGAGCTGTTAATGCAGGTATCATGGGAAAGGCTGCAGACTTGGTGCCAGTCATAGAGAAGATGTTGCCTAAGTTGGATTCTATTCTATCCAGTGTCAATACCTTGTTGGCTGACCCAGCGTTGGCAGCCACCCTTCATAATGCACAAACCATTTCTAGTAATCTGGTTGTTTCAACCAAAGAGTTGAATACATTGATGGCAGGTTTAAACAAGCAGGTGCCTGGCATGATAGGCAAGGCAAACGGAGTGCTCGACAATACCAATCGTTTGACTGCAAATTTGGCTGGTCTCGATGTGCAAGGTACACTCAATAGGGTGAATGCCACTCTGGAGAATGCCCAGCAGTTTACTGAGAAATTGAACAGTAATAAGGGTAGCCTAGGCTTGCTGATGAACGATACTCAGCTCTATGACAATTTGAACTCAACTATGAGTCATGCAGACTCGCTCATGATAGACCTCAAGGCTCATCCTAAGCGATACGTTCATTTCTCTGTATTTGGTAAGAAAGACAAGTAAAATCACTGTTTAGCCTAAAAATACAGCCAAAGACTAATTAAAAATAGTCTAAATAATAAAAAGGATGTTCCACGCCTATAAGCAGCTAGTGAACTAATTGTTTGCTAGCTGTTTCGGTGGCATTACATGAATGTTTCACTCTCTATATATAGTGAATTGTGGATAACTTTATAACATATTGGTACTTAGTGTGTTAAATTGTATATATTAAAATATTTTAAATAGCATCATTTGCTATTCTCCTCTTTTTTTTGTAATTTTGCAATCGAATTCCGGCTATAGTAGCTGTGATAGACAATTTTAATTAGATATTAAATATAATATACATAGATGTTAGCAAGTCCGAAAGTGCTTTGGGACAATAGCCTTTTGCTTATAAAAGACAGCGTGTCGGAGCAACAATATAATACATGGTTCAAACCAATCGTCTTTGAATCGTACAAGCCATCAACAAAGACTTTGTTGGTGCAAGTTCCTAGTGCGTTCGTTTACGAGTACTTGGAACAGAATTTCGTTGACTTGTTAAGCAAAGTGCTTCATCGTAATTTTGGTGATGGAATCCGTCTTACTTACCGTGTTGTTGCAGAACAAAAACAGCAAACAGCTACCGAAGGCAATGTTTCCCCTGCCACAGAGGAAGGGGCGATGGATGCACATGCCCATGTCGGACAGATTCCTGCTCCAGAAACAACACAACAGGTAGAAGACATAGATACTCAGCTTGATCCAAAGCTCACATTCAATACTTATATGGAGGGTACTAGCAATAAGTTGCCACGTTCCGTGGGTTTGTCTATTGCCGAGCATCCAAATACCTCCCAGTTTAATCCATTGTTTGTGTATGGTCCTTCTGGTAGTGGAAAAACCCACTTGGTCAATGCCATCGGATTGAGAGCCAAGCAATTGTACCCGAAGAAGCGTGTCCTCTATTTGAGTGCCCGTCTTTTCCAAACACAGTATACTGATGCTGTGCTCCACAATGCAAGCAATGATTTCATCAACTTCTATCAGACCATCGACATCTTGATAGTGGATGATGTGCAGGATTGGGCAGGTAAGGCGAAGACATTAAATACCTTCTTCCATATCTTCAATCATCTTTTCCGCAATGGCAAGCGTATTATTTTGGCAAGTGATCGTCCTCCAGTGGAGTTGAAGGATTTTCCTGATCGCTTGTTGACTCGTTTCTCTTGTGGCCTGGTGGCTGAGCTTGAGAAGCCTAATGTGGAATTGTGTGTTGACATCGTAAGCAATAAGGTGCATAGTGACGGGTTGAAGATTCCGAGAGATGTGGTTTCTTACATTGCCCAGACTTGCAATGGTAGTGTGCGTGATTTGCAGGGTGCCATCAATGGTCTTTTGGCTTATAGCATCGTTTATAACAGTGCCATCGACATCCGTTTGGCGGAACGTGTACTTAAACGTGCCGTCAAGGTAGATGATGTCAACAAGCCATTGTCTATTGACGATATTGTTGAGATAGTTTGCAATCACTATAATGTGACGGTTGCAGCAGTTAACAGCAAGAGTCGTAAGCGTGAATATGTAGTAGCCCGACAGGTAACTATGTATTTGGCTCAAAAACATACCAAGCTGCCTGCATCTCGTATTGGTAGATTGGTGGGTAATCGTGATCACAGTACAGTTATCCACAGTTGTTCCAAGGTTGAGGATCGCTTGAAGATAGATGCAGCGTTCAGTGAGGAAATCGCTAGTATCGAGAGTGCTTTTAAACTCAAGAAATAGTCAAGGATAAAAGTAAATATTCGAATTTTAAGAAATAAGTGCGGAACCTTGGTATAGTGGTTCTGATTTATATAAATGAAATAAAAGGAAGTCAGTTGTTTGTATAACTTGACTTCCTTTTTCGTATCTGATAGTTAACTTCTAACACCTAACTTCTAACTTTTCATCATCATCTTCTTCCACTTGAAATATCCAGCGATGGCGATGATGACATAGAGTCCGTAGAGACCAGCCTTGA
>CAVCRI010000076.1:0-13470 GCA_963604545.1 Lachnospiraceae bacterium
ATGATGTCAACAAGGGCGACCGTCCTGTGCAGCGCATCCATATCTTCAATCCTACTGACCAGACCATGGAGCCTGTGGTGATGCACCTGCCTAACTATCTGCGTGCTACCATATCGCCATCCAAGGTGGCTCCTCATCATGGGGCAGAGGTAAGCATCGTGCTGGATTCGAAGAAACTTCATGACTTTGGCTTGAATCAGACTTCCATCTATCTCGGTGAACGTCCTGGCGATAAGATTGCTCCAGAAAAGGAAATCGTGGTATCAGCCGTTCTCCTGCCAGACTTCGATAAGTTGACCGCTGCCGATAAGGCGAAGGCACCAAAGATAGAGATGTCTACCACCAACCTCGACTTGGGTAGCTTTAATGGCAAGAAAAAGTTGAAGGGTGAGATACTGGTAACCAACAGAGGTAAGAGTGTGCTGGAAATCCGTAGTATGCAGATGTTTACCATGGGCTTGCAGGTATCGCTCAACAAGACGAAGATTCAACCTGGCGAGACTGCCAAGATGAAGGTTACGGCGGTGAAGAACGAGTTGAGTAAGTCGCGTGCTAAGAAGCCTCGTATCCTCATGATTACGAACGATCCTGACAATGCGAAGGTAACGGTGAAGGTGAATGTACAATGAATAATGTATAATGAATAATTATAAATTGTAAATTATTAATTATAAATTGGATTATCGTGACAATAGAAATAGACAATGGTAGTGGTTTCTGCTTTGGCGTTACCACTGCCATCAAGAAAGCAGAGGAGGAATTGGCTAAGGGCGGTAAACTTTACTGCCTCGGCGACATCGTGCATAATGGCATGGAGGTGGAACGCTTGCATAGTGCAGGTCTCATCACCATCGACCACGAGGAAATGAAGGAACTTCACGATGTGAAGGTTCTTCTTCGTGCCCATGGTGAACCACCAGAGACATACGCCCTTGCAGAGAAGAACCACATCGAGATCATTGATGCCACCTGTCCTGTGGTGCTCCAGTTGCAGAAGCGCATCAAGAAGCAGTATGTAAGTAATCCTTACGCACAGATTGTCATCTTTGGCAAGAACGGTCATGCGGAGGTGCTGGGCTTGGTGGGACAGACGCAGAGCCATGCCATCGTGGTGGAGAAGTTTGAGGATGTGAAGCGATTGCAAGAGGAAGGCAAGCTTGATTTCTCCAAGGACATCTTCCTCTATTCGCAGACCACCAAGAGCCTGGACGAGTTCCATCGCATCATCGACTATTGCCAGGAGCATATCGTGGAGGGAGCCGAGTTCAAGAGTTTCGATACCATCTGCCGTCAGGTGGCCAATCGCATGCCTAATATAGCCAACTTTGCCACCAAGCATGATGTCATCCTCTTTGTGAGTGGCAGGAAGAGCAGCAATGGCAAGGTTCTCTTCAAGGAATGCAAGAGCGTAAATCCTAGGAGCTATCAGATAGAGAGTGCCGAGGAGATAGATATGTCTTGGTTTGAGGGCGTGAATACCGTAGGCATCTGTGGAGCCACCAGTACGCCAAAATGGCTGATGGAGGAATGCAGGGAGTATATAATTAAGAATTAATAATTAGGAATTGATAATTAATAAAATAAAAACAGGTGGTAAATCTTCTCACGAGGACTTACCACCTTCAAAAAACAGTAATTAACTCAAAATTTATAATCTATATCATTACTACCTTGTCATTTGACTGCAAAGATACATAAATTAATTAATTCTACAAAATGGTTTTAGGCAATGTGCTTGTTTTAATCGCTTAAAAAACTTATTTTAAGAAATATTTGCACTTTAACCTAAAGTCTTCTCATCATATAGTTTTCTGAGCCATTCCTTTTGCTCAGGGATGGTCATGTGACTGTTGTCGAGCGTGATGGCATCGTCTGCCTTGCGAAGTGGAGAGGTCTCACGATGTGTGTCGATATAGTCACGCTCCTCTACATTCTTCAAAATCTCATCGAAATCGCCTGGCATACCTTTCGCCTGTAACTCGTCATAACGGCGTTGTGCCCTGACCTTGGAGTCGGCTGTAACGAAGATTTTTAATTCAGCGTTAGGGAATACCGTGGTGCCGATGTCACGACCATCCATGACCACTCCCTTGTTCTCGCCCATCTTTTGCTGTTGCTTAACCAGTGCCTCACGTACGAAAGGCACGGCAGCGATAGGGCTTACGTGGCTAGATACTTCTAGCGAGCGGATTTCCTTTTCTACCAACTCGCCGTTGAGATAGCAGTCTGGTCTGCCAGTCTCCTCGTTAAACTTGAACGAGATGGCGATATGTGGCATGGCTGCTTCCAGCTCAGCCTCCTTCACCTTACCATCCTCATCGAAAAGGTGGTGGCGCAAGGCATACAGGGTTACCGAACGATACATGGCACCTGTATCTACATATACATATCCTATCTCTTTGGCCAAATCCTTAGCCATCGTACTCTTTCCACATGATGAATAACCATCGATTGCTATTGTAATCTTCTTCATTGTATATCAATTTTTAATTTTTAATTCTTAATTTTTAATTCTTAATTTTTAATTCTTAATTACAACCTGTATCCCACGTTGAGCAAGAGGCTGCTACTGCTGACGTGATACTTACCGTAGGCTATGTTGAGGCTGAATCGCTCTAGGTTGAGACCTCCTCCGAAAGACCAGCCTGCCCCATGGCTGCTCTCTTCATCACCACTAACTATGGTCATCTCGTCTGCACGTCGAGCATTGTATCCTGCACCGAGCCACAGGCTCTCGCCCAGCAAAATGTCGGCACCTACTACGAGGTGATTCTTCAGTCCGCTATCCCAATGGTTCAGGTTGACGAGGGTGGCAGATAGGCGGAAAGGCATATTGGGAAACTTCTTGCTTGCACCCACTTGCAGGTCTATAGGCATCTTGTTGTATTCCTCGTCGTAAGCTTTCAGTTCGCCACCCAGGTTCTTTACCACGGCAGACAATGACCATTCGTACTCTGGGTCGTAATAGTTTACACCAAGGTCTACCCCCATGGCGATGGAATTATAGTCGCCGATGTACGAGGTGATGAATTTAGCGGTGATACCACCTGCAATTTTCTCGCCAAGCATATAGGAGAAAGTCCCAGCCAAGGCAATGTCTTTGGCAGAAAATTCACCTGTCTGAATGTTGTTTTCGTCGGTTTGCTTCATTTTTCCATAGTCCACATACTGGGCAAAGACCGCCCATGATGCTTTCTCCTTGACGATGCGATTGAAGGCAGCCGAGGCGATGTGTACCCCCGACATATAATTCATGTAGCCCAGGTGGATGGTCTTGTCTGCCACCGATGACAAGAGGGCAGGATTATGTACAGCGAGTGCCTCATCATCTTCTATCAAGGTGATGTTATCTCCACCGAGAGCAGCCGCATGGGCACTCATGGGTAGTCGTAAGAAATTATATCCCGTTTCACTCTCTTGAGCATCGGAAATCGTCGCAAAAAGCGCCAATATGAGGGAAAAACCAACTTTTTTCATTTAAATTCTCTAAATCTTTGGCAAAGATACAGCTTTTTTCAATAATATACAGTAAATTTGCATTGTTTTCGTAGAAAATAACGGATTAAAAGATAAATTATTGTGGAAATTAAGAAATCTGATAGTGCGCAATTGGAAGATAAGCGGGTAACGTTTTTCCTGCTAGGGCTCCTTATTGCTTTCTCCTTGCTCTTTGTTGGCTTGCAATATTCCAATGGACCGCAAGCTGAGGATGATTTGGAGGAGAACTTTGAGGACTTGTCGCAAGACCTAGAGATGAATACGCCGCCAGACCAAAAAGATATGGTCAGTGCCGAGGCTGTGTCGAAGGTTCCCGCTGCCAAGGCTATTACGCAAGATGTGAAAGCAGCCGACAAGCAACCGGAGAATGCGCCTCAGAAGATAAGCACTACTACCAGCCAACTGGTGATAGGTGATGGCACAGGAGTGGTAGATGGAGCTGATGTGAAGGAGGCTGCGCCCGAAACCGCAGTAGACCCATCTAATCCAGACGCGCTAGCCGAAGCACCCATCAAGTTTACGGTGGTGCAGAAGATACCTGAGTTTCCTGGCGGATGGTCTGCCTTTATGCAATGGCTAACCAAGAACTTGAAATATCCAGTAACAGCCAAGCAGCAGAAGATACAGGGAACAGTGGTGGTATCTTTCATTGTCAACAAGGATGGAAGTGTTGCCAACGTGAAGGTTAGTACTTCGGTAGACCCATTGCTAGACAATGAGGCATTGCGAGTGACGAAGATGATGCCTAAGTGGAAACCAGGCATTGACAAGAACAAGGTTTGCCGCACGATGATTGCGGTTCCAATTGTCTTCCAAATATAAAAGGAACGTCGATTGCCACTTTGTGCATCAATTATATAAATTAAAAGGAATAAGAACTTAATAAAAAATACATTTGATTATGAAGACTGCAGATGAAATCTTAAGCATGGTAAATGACTTCTTGGCTAACTTGCCTTATGACAGAAAGCCTTATTCGCTCTATGAGCCAGTGAAATATGTACTCTCCATGGGAGGTAAGCGCATACGCCCTACGCTGATGCTCCTGGGCTACAATATCTTCAAGGAAGACCCTGAGAAGATTCTTATGAATGCCATTGCTTTGGAGACCTACCATAACTATACTCTCTTGCATGATGACTTGATGGACAACGCTGATTTGCGCCGTGGTCATGAGACAGTCCATAAGAAATGGGATGCCAATACCGCCATCCTTTCGGGCGACAGTATGCTGGTGTTGGCTTACGACCGTATGGCGCAATGTGATGACAAACATTTGCCAAAGGTGTTGAAACTCTTCACCACGACCGCTTTGGAGATAGGCGAGGGACAGCAATACGACATGGAGTTTGAGACTCGCAACGATGTGGCAGAGTCAGAGTATATCGAGATGATTCGTCTCAAGACGAGTGTTCTCTTGGCTTGTGCCTTGAAGATAGGCGCCATCCTTGCCGATGCTTCCGAAGAAGATGCTGACAATCTCTATAAGTTTGGTGAGCAGATAGGCTTGGCTTTCCAGTTGCAGGATGATTATCTGGATGTATATGGTGATACGAAGGTGTTTGGTAAGGAAATTGGTGGTGACATCACTTCCAACAAGAAGACCTTTATGCTCATCAATGCCTTCAACCATGCCAATGCCGAGCAGCGTGCCGAACTGGAAAAGTGGGTTGATGCCAAGATTTTCGACCGCAAGGAGAAGGTGGCAGCTGTGACCCGTCTCTATAATGAAATAGGTATAGATAAGTTGGCACAGGATAAGATTGCTTATTACTTTGAGCAGAGCAAGAAGTACCTTGATGCTGTTAGCGTGAGCGATGAGCGCAAGGCTGAACTGGCTAAATATGCCCAAAAGATGATGAAGCGACAGTACTAGTAAGTGAAGAGTGAAGAACGAAAAGTGAAGAATTCTATTGTTTTGAAATGATAAATATGATTGATACTCATACGCATTTGGATGCGGAAGAGTTTGACGAGGATAGGGCGGAGGTGTTTGCTCGTGCCAAGGAGGCTGGGATAGAAAAGGTATTCCTGCCTGCCATCGACTTGAAGACAACGCAAGCCGTCTTGGAACTGAGCCGACAATGTCCCGGTTATGCTTATCCGATGATAGGACTGCATCCTGAGGAAGTGAAGGCTGATTGGAAGGAACAACTCGCAGAAATCCGCAAAATTCTCGATGCCCAAAAGAATGATTTCATTGCCATTGGCGAGGTGGGACTGGACTATTATTGGAGTCGAGAGTTTGAGCACGAGCAGTTGGAGGCTTTCGAGGAACAAGTGAAATGGTCTGTAGAGACACAGTTGCCCCTGATGATTCATTGCCGAAAGGGACAGAACGAGATGGTGTATCTTCTGCGCAAGTATGAGAAAGACTTGCCTGGGGGCGTGTTCCATTGTTTCACAGGCAACCAGAAGGAAGCCGAGGAACTCCTCTCCTTTGATAAGTTCGTGTTGGGTGTTGGAGGCGTCTCTACCTTCAAGAGCAGCCACTTGCGAGAAGACCTTCCTGCGGTGGTGCCAATGGATCGCATCGTGCTGGAAACAGATAGCCCTTACATGGCACCCGTGCCATACCGAGGCAAGCGCAATGAGAGTGCCTTTGTGGTGGAGGTATGCAAAACCTTGGCGAAGGCATACGGAGTAACAGAGGAAGAGTTTGCGGAACAAACGAATCAAACTGTCAACAGAATTTTTAGGATTTAAATTCCGTTTCATCCGCTTCAGTTCCGTATGATAAAAACAACTTCTTAAAATAACATAAAAAACGACGAAAGATTAGGCATTTCGGATAAAAAGTAATACTTTTGCATTCCGAAATGATGGAAAGGTGCTCGAGTGGTTGAAGAGGCACGCCTGGAAAGCGTGTAAACCCCTAAAGGGTTTCGTAGGTTCGAATCCTATCCTTTCCGCTTTCT
Organism: Lachnospiraceae bacterium; assembly: GCA_963604545.1. GTDB lineage: Bacteria > Bacteroidota > Bacteroidia > Bacteroidales > Bacteroidaceae > Prevotella. The sequence goes on from CAVCRI010000076.1 coordinate 6,417, forward strand.
TGTATATATATAATTATATATAATAAGGTATATGAAGAAAAATGCAGCTATTGCGCGTTTCGCAATATTGGTTTTCACTATGATGTGTTCTCTGCCTATGATGGCACAAGATGAGAACATGGGATTTCATCAAGCTCTTAAGACGAAATTTATAGAGGGTAACGCTGGCTTTATGTCGTTGGTTGCTATTGCTCTTATTGTGGGCTTGGCTTTCTGTATAGAGCGTATCATTTATCTCTGTCTTTCTGAAATCAATGCTAAGAAGTTGATGCAGGACATCGACCAGAAGGTTGTGGCTGGTGACATCGAGGGTGCTAAGACTCTTTGTCGTAATACTCGTGGACCTGTGGCTTCCATCTGTTATCAGGGATTGATGCACATTGACGAGAAGCTCGATGACATCGAGCGTTCTGTTTCTGGTTATGGTACTGTGCAGGCTGCCAACTTGGAAAAGGGTTGCTCTTGGATAAAACTCTTCATCGCCATGGCACCATCCCTCGGATTCTTGGGTACGGTGATTGGAATGGTGATGTCGTTCGACCAAATACAACAGGCAGGTGACATCAGTCCTACTATCGTGGCTTCTGGTATGAAGGTGGCATTGATTACTACCATCTTTGGTATCATTGTGGCATTGATTCTTCAGGTGTTTTATAATTACATCATCTCTAAGGTAGAGCATCTTACTAGCCAGATGGAAGAATCGGCTGTAACATTGATGGACATCATTGCCAAGGCGAAGTGAGGAGTGAAGAACGAAGAGTGAAGAATTCAATTGCTTTATAAGCAAGTATGCTAATCATAAAGTGCAATGTTTAAGTTTCAATTTTCAAAGTCATCCAGTGCCGAGAAAATCTCTCAGCAGATATTCTATATCATGATAGGATTGGCGGTCATCGTTTTTGGCTTGTTCTTTTTGGTGGGCTACGATATGCCTTTCGATGAGAACCCCGACTTCAATGCGCCGCTCTTTACTGATGTGCTCATTGTTTTGATGTGGCTCTTCTTGGTGGGCGCTGTGGTCTTGGCTATCGGTTCGATGATCAAGGATTATCGTTTCAGCAAGACGGATGCCATCGTCAATGGGGTGCCGGTGCGCCGTATCTTCCGGTTCACTTGGATAGGTACGCTCTTGGCTTTGGTGTTGACCTTTGTCTTGGGCTCTTCCGACCCGATGCTCATCAATGGCGAACATTATGCTGATTGGCTTTGGCTGAAGTTGTCGGATATGTTTGTCATCACATCCGTCCTGATGTTGGTGGCAGGAATAGGGGCGGTTGTCTTTGGAGCCACCCGATACATCAGAAAGTAATGAAGAATTTATAATTAAGAATTAATAATAGGGCAATGCTGATAAGGAGAAAGCAACATGAGACTCCGGGACTGAATACCACTTCTACAGCTGACATTTCGTTTATGCTGTTGATATTCTTCCTTGTTACCACATCCATGGATGTGGATAAGGGATTGTTGCGCCAGCTCCCTTCGCCTGAGCCTCAGAAGCAGGAGCGACAAGAGTCGGTGGTGGACAAGAATACCTTGATGGCTTTGCGCCTGACGGCAGGTGATACGCTACTTGTAAATGACAAGCCTATCAAGATAACCCAACTGAAGGACGAGACCATCCGTTTCGTGCATCGTTTGGGCAACAAGCACTTGATTAGTATTGAGAGCGACCGTGATGCCGACTATGACCTCTATTTCCAGATGCAGAACCAGTTGATGGAGGCTTACTCAGAACTGCGTGATGAGGCTTCGCAGAAGAAGTATGGCAAGAAATTTACTCTGCTATCCAACGACCAGAAGGATAAGATAAGAAAACAGTGTCCGCAACGCATCACCGAGTCGTACGCCAACGCAATGGCACATGCCGATAAGAGCATCGACGAAAATGCCGAGGAGAAACAGGGCGAGGATAAGAAGATAGGTGATGCTGCAGATGCAGAGAAAGGAGGTAAGCAATGATACGTTTTCGCAAGAAGTCGCATGAGGTGCCAGGACTGAATACATCGTCTCTGCCAGACTTGATTTTCTCCGTGCTCTTCTTCTTTATGATTGTTACCCACATGCGTCAGGTAACGCTGAAGGTAGAGTGTCGTATGCCACAGGGCAAGCATCTTACTCGCCTAACCAAGAAGTCGGCGGTGAGTCATATCTATATAGGTACGCCAACCAAAGACCAGCAAGCACGTTATGGTAAGGGAACCCAGATACAACTCAATGATAAGTTTGCTACGGCACCTGAAGTAATGGACTATATCTCTGCCGAGAAGAAGCGCATGTCGCCAGAAGACCAGAAACTGATGACCGTTTCCATCAAGGCAGACAAGGATACCAAGATGGGAGTCATCACCGATGTAAAGCAAGCCTTGCGACAGGCAAAGGCACTCAAAATAAGCTATTCGGCTACAGAAAAGGGACAATAAGTCTTGTTAAAAGGAAAAATAATATTAAATTATAATTATTTTCTCTCAGAAAGTTGCGGTTTCTAAAAATTTGTGCTATCTTTGCAAGCAAATATAACTATTAAGTATGGCAAAACAAATTTTAGATTCATTGGATAGGCAAATCCTGAAACTGATTTCTCAGGATGCCCGTATTCCATTCCTGGAGGTTGCACGTGCTTGCAATGTAAGTGGTGCTGCTATCCATCAGCGAGTAGCTAAGCTCTCCAACCTTGGCATCATCAAGGGCTCTCAGTTTATCATCGACCCAGAGAAGATAGGCTATGAGACTTGTGCCTATATGGGATTGTATCTGAAGGATCCTGAGAACTTCGACCACGTCGTGGAGGAGTTGAAGAAGATTCCTGAGGTAGTGGAGTGTCATTATACCACAGGTGGTTTTGATATGTTCATCAAGATATACGCAGTCAATAATCACCATCTCTTGGAGATTATCCACGACAAGTTGCAACCTCTTGGCTTGTCTCGCAGCGAGACCATCATCTCGTTTAATGCGGCTATCAATCGCCAGCTGTCTATGAAGGATGTTGTACCTATAGATAGTGATGAGGAAGAGGAGACTACTGTAGAATAACAAAAAAGATACAAGAAAGCATTTCAACTATGGAGGTTGAAACTACTTTCTCGTCAGTGTGAGGAACGAGAATGGCATCGCATTCTCGTTCCTCATTTCTTTTTCTGTCTCTTGCCATTCAGCTGAGTTGATGGCAGGGAAGTAGGTGTCGGCTTGCCCTGGCTTTGCATCAACGATGGTGAGATAGAGCTTGTCTGCCAGTGGAAGTGCTTGGCGATAGATGCTCTCTCCACCTATCACAAATGTCTCCTGGCCTTTTGCGGCATGGATAGCTGCTGCCAACTCGGAATATACCTCGCAGCCATCCAGATGCTCCAATGTCTTTGATACGACGATGTTGCGACGATTGGGTAATGCGCCATGAGGCAAAGACTCGTATGTCTTGCGCCCCATGATGATGGTGTTGCCTGTGGTCAACTGCTTGAAGCGAGCCATATCCTCCTTGATGTGAAAGAGTAACTGGTTCTTATATCCGATGGCTCCAGTTTCCTTTGATATACAAGCGATAATGCTGAGCATGGTTTATAGTTAATAGTTTATAGTTAATAGGGCAATCTTGCTATTAACTATAAATTCTTAATTTTTAATTATAACATTCTCTTCTGGCACGTGGGTGCTCTTTATCTTCCATTCCTGTGGATAGAGGTTGTTGGCACGGTTACCAATGTTTTTCTCCCATCCCAATGGGGTGTGCTGATAGGTTACCAGCACATTGCCCCTTGGAGTACCCTCTGGCAGGTTGACAGCCTCCTTGCGTAGATAGCGTATGGCATCTTCATAGGAAAGTTCCACCTGTGGAAAAGCCTCCTTGTGGAGCATCGCGGAGAGGGCGAGACTTTGGTCTGGGATGACTCCCTTGCCCTTGTCCGTGCCCAGCTTGATGCCAGCGTGGATAACCTTGAGCGTGCTTTTCGCTTTCTCATAGATGTTTTGCCATCGTAGGGGAATCGCATAGATGTTTTCGTCGTTCATCTGGTAGGCGTACCCCATGCCGTATTCTCCTTCTTCAGTAGCATCTGCAGTGCTGTGCAGCCAGTTGCCTGGAATCATCGACCATACGGTGTTTCCCTTGTTGGCCTTTCCTCCGTTGCCGCCTTTGTTTCCTTTTTTGTTCCCTCTGTCTTTGCCTTTCTTCTTTTCAGGAAGGATGGCGTTGGCTAGTGCTGTAGTCTCCTCTGCTTCCCCATGTTTGCGAAGTACGGCAAGGAAGATGCCCTCTCCCTTGGTCTTGCCAGGAAGAAAACGGTATACAGGGATGTCTGAGCCTATCAGGTTGCCTGTGATGTTCCAGTCGTCTGAGATGTTATCTAGGGCGATAGGCTCTGCTCCCAGGTTCTCGCATATCCATGCGATATTCTCCTCGTCCTCATGGGCATTGAAGGTGCAGGTGGAGTAGATGAGGAAGCCGCCTGGTTTCAGGCAGTTCCAAATGTCGCTTACGATTTCTCGTTGCAGTTTCCAGCAGTTTTCCACATTCTGCAGACTCCATTCGCTGATGGCTCCGTCGTCCTTGCGGAACATGCCCTCTCCTGAGCATGGTACATCCGTCAGGATGACATCAAATAGCAACTTCGATTTCTTATAATCACGTGGATAGTTGTTGGTGACAATCATGTCGGGATGTCCAAACTTCTGGATGTTCTCCGCCAAAATCTGCGAGCGGGTTCGCATCGGCTCATTGCTGAAGAGCAGACTTCCCTCTGGCAAGGCTGCACGCAAGCAAGTGGACTTACCCCCAGGAGCTGCGCAAAGGTCGAGCATCATCACAGGTTCGTGTACCAACTGTCGAATCACCAAGTCTACGAACATAGATGAGGCTTCCTGCACATAGTACTTGCCGGCGTGGAGCAACGGGTCGAAGGTAAAGTTAGGGCGAGTGGATAGGTAGCGTCCCGTGGTAGGACACCATGGAATAGGTTCGCCATCCACGGCATCCTCACCCTCCTTGCATTTGAAGGGATTGAGGCGGATGCTGGTAGGTACCTCGCCCTCCAGAATGCCTTGCTCCAACTGTTGATAGAGCGTTTCGCCCATCAGGCTTCTCGTATATTTTTTAAAATCTTCTGGTAATATCTTAGCCATAAATTATATTTTTCTTATTTCATTTGCAAAAATAAGAATTTTTTTGTTTCTTTGCAACTAAATCAGCAACAGATGCGTCTAAGACATAGAAAATTTAATAAATAACAAGGTAAAACAATAAAAATATTGATAGATATGAAAAAAGCGATATTAACTTTGGCGCTCATCATGAGCATGGGAGTTACCCAAGTGTCTTTGGCATCTTCTGCTCCTAAGCATCGATACCATCCTACTACCCAGCAGGTGGATAAGAAGGAGGCTGCCACACAGCAGGAGGATAAGCAAGCGGACAAGAATGATGCTATCGAGGCTTATTCTGACACAACCGATGTGGATACTACTGCAGCTGACGATTACGACGACGTAAATACCCCAACTTATCATTCCCAGTATAGCCTCGGAAATTATGACGACCCATTCGATTTTTTAGGATCGGTGTTTGGCAAGGGAACGCTCGTGGTGGTGATGATATTATGCATCATATTTGGCTTGCTCTTCGTCTTCGCTCCATTGATAATCATCTACTTGGTCGTGCGCTATCTGATGCGTCGCCACAACGATCGCATTAAGTTGGCGGAGATGGCGATGGAGAAAGGTATCAACGTACCGGAAAGTGACCGACCGATAGATAAGCAGAGCAATGAGTATCTGGTGAAGCGAGGATTGAGAAATGCATTCCTGGGCGTGGGCTTGTGCGTCATGTTTGCCTTCTGGAGTGCCGATTTCTTGGCGGGCATAGGAGCCTTGGTGGGATTCTATGGACTGGGACAGACGGCTATCGGAGCGCTACCTGCCATCAAGGACTGGTGGAACAATCGCCATGGCAATGCAGGTACGGGCTATAATGGTACAGCCATCTAGGCATTGCTGCACATTGGGTCTTATCGATATAAATAAAAGAAACAAATAATTGTTAGTTAATAAATCATCGTGGAAAAGCTAAACGATATCTCTCTCGTCACGAAGGTGGTGATGCTTCATGACCGCAAGTCGTTCGACTTGCTGGTCAAGAAGTATCAATCACCTATCCGTGGATTCTTCCTGCGCCAGACGTTGGGAGATAGTCAGCTGAGCGACGACTTGGCTCAAGATGCTTTCGTGAAGGCTTATACCCACTTGGCTAGCTTTAAGGGAACAGCCAATTTCTCCACCTGGCTCTACCGAATAGCCTACAATGTATGGTATGACTATCAGCGAAGTCACAAGATAACGCAGGACATCGACACGCCTGCCGTGACTCGCCAGAATGCCAAGGGCGAGAATGCCGCCCTGAAGATGGATCTACTGGATGCACTCAAGATATTGAGCGATAACGAACGGACCTGCATCACGCTGCAGCTGATGGATGGTCTCTCTATAGATAAGATAGCGGATGTAACGGGATTGGCGCAAGGCACCATCAAGTCGCATCTGTCTCGTGGAAAACAAAAACTTGCAAGTTACTTAAAACAAAATGGTTATGACCGATAAGATGAATGATGATGAGCTTTTGAAAGCTTTCTTTGCAGATAACAGGATGGAAGACATCCCTGACGATGGCTTCTCTGATAGGGTGATGGCTTCCTTGCCTGCCTTGGAGACAGGAAGGGTAGACACCAAGTGCCGCAAGCTGGAACGCTTGTGGACGGCTGCGTGTGTGGCTGTCGGCATCATCGCTGCCGTTGTTTGTCAGGGATGGGAGCAGATACAGGCGTTGTTTTATTCGATGAAGATAGATGTCTTGCTCTCTGGTTCTCGTGTCCTTACCCATGTGGTGGATGCGTTGGCTCAGTCGCACAATCTCTGGATGATGCTGGCTGGTGTCGTCGTACTTGCCATGGTATGGGGATATAACGAATTAATGGATGCTCGTCAATGACAGGCATCCATTAATTTTTTTCTTTTACCTTTGCACCCGGAATCAAACCAGCAATAAAAGGTTAAGTGGTGTTAA
>CAVCRI010000077.1:0-13317 GCA_963604545.1 Lachnospiraceae bacterium
CCGTACAACTCGGTCTTCATATGACCTAAAGGTCACACGAAGACCTCTTTAGTTAATAAAGTCTATCCAAAACTGTTTTTTTGCATTTTTTCTAGCTTCTTCTTCAGCTTCTGCTGATTCATATTCGACTTCTTCTAGCAAGTGTTGTATCTTAGGATTATTTCCGTAGTACATTCTAGCTTTACGAACATAGCGTTCTACTTCAGCCTTGCTCTTCTCAACATCTTCTCCAGATTTGAAGTTTACCAAAGCTGTTTCAAGATGTTCGAAGATTTCCTCCAACTCCTTGCTTGCCTCTGGTGTGATGTTGCCGCCACAGTTTGGACATTTGTCGGTAAGTTCAGGAATAGAGCTTCCGCAGTAAGGACAAGTCTTGCCACGACGCTTGTTCATTGCAGCGGCCACAGCCTGATCAGCTTTCTGCTGTTGTGCGTCGATGTAGAGATCTACCTCGTCAACATTTAAGCCCAAAGTCTGGGCCTTGTTCAAAAGGACCTGGCGTTCCTTCGCAGAGATGATGCCGTCGGTGAGATACTCCTTGATGAGGTCATCCAACTCTTGTGGAATACCTCCCTTCTTCTGTGCAGGCTTGGCTGCTTGAGGAGCTTGTGCTTCCATTTCCTTCTTGCGTTTGGCAAGACGCCCATCAAGCACCAATTCAAACTCGTCGTGGTCGATGCCCATGGCCTCGGCCTTCTTAAAGAGAATTTCTTTCTCTTTGTCTGTCAACACGCCATCTGCCAATGCGGCGGTGATGAGTGCCTCAAGTTTTTCGTTGTACATAGTAATTGAATTTTATAGTTATAAATATTCGTTTTATTTGTTGTGAGCCTCGAAGAATCTTGCTTCAAGTACCATCTCTACCTCATCTGGGTCTTCCCCCTCCTTGATAGCACGGCGTAAAACAATCTCTTTCTTCTTATCGGTTATTTCATCACTCTCAACTATAGAGTTGATGAGTTCTTCAAGACCGTCAGAGAACAGGTTGCCTGGAGACTTCACTATCTGAGGTCTTTCTATAGAAGTAGGCTTGCATACGTTTTCGGTAATAATCACTTCATCTTCATCATTCTGTAGCTTCTTATTGCTAATAGCTGTAGTTTGATGGGTGTATGTCCCATAGACATTCAACTTGTGTGACGGCATTTTTCGAAGTTCCACATCTGTATCTATATCTTCTATCAAACGCTCGTAATGTTTGTATGCTTCTGGGATAACATAGAGAGTTTTAGTATCATAACATAAATCCTCTATGTCCTCTATGCTCTCAGAATAAAGATATACATCTATGTTATTGTTCTCGTCCTCTGTAATAGAGCTGATTTCTTTCACCGAAGAAGGTATATAAACTTCTTGTATATTGTCACCTTCAAGGAAAGAATCACCAACAACTTCCACACCTTCAGGAATGACAAATTTAGTGAGTCTGTTCTTTCCTGTAAGAAATGAACCTGGAATTTCTTTCAAGTTATGCACTTTTGACATATCAATTTCTTTCAAAGAGGCACAATCTTCGATACTCCCAAGTTTTTTCAATGTACTTGGGAAAACAATCTTTCTGAGGGAGTTACAATCTGTAAAAGCTTCTGAGTCTATTTCTACTACACCTTCAGGAATAGTAACCTCTTTTAGGTTTTCAAGTCCATCAAAAATGCTAGGTATTTTTTTTACCTTTGAGACTTTTGAGAAGTTGATGTACTCTACTTGTTTGCATTCTTCAAATGTGTCATAGTCAATTTCTACTAATGTTGAAGGAAGTAAGATGGTATTTTCTCCTTGGTAATTTTCAAAAGTTTCAGAATCAATGCTTGTGATTCCTTCTTCAACTTCAAAGGTATCATTAACAGAAGTCACCTTTTTATTTTCGTCTTCAGTCATAGCATCCGAAATTCCTTCTGCAACAGCGACTGTTCCCTTGATAACTCCTTCTGCAACAATGGCTGTACCTTTAGCAACACCGCCTACAACAGTAGCAGTGCCTTTGACGACTCCACCAATGACTTTAAATAATCCCATATTGTAAAATGTATTTAGTGTAACTCTTTTGACAAATTTATTGTTAGTCGGACGAATCTCGTCCGACTTTTTCACACATTATTTACATCCCCGGCATTGTCGGTGGCATTCCTGGCATTTGAGGTGCTGTACCTTGGAACAATGGTGCAAGCTCTGCTACATTGCCTGCAAACTCCCACTGCGCCATACCGTTCTTCCAAACGTAAGACTGCTGGGTGAGCTGACCTTGCTGAACGAGCTGCTGGAGCTTGTTCCAGTCGCACGGACCATACTGCTGTCCGTTGATACCGATATAGTATTGTACTTGTGGAACGGCTGCACCCATACCAGGCATTTGAGGAGTACCGCCCATGCCTCCCATACCTTTGTTCATGCCACCACCCATAGGTTGCTGGCGGAAGGCGTTGATGCCATTGTCAGTGGCATTGTTGAGAACACCAGCGTTGAGGTTGGCTTGGTGAGCACCGAGGAAGGTCTGTTCGGTCTGGAGGCGAGAGGCACGTTGCATCTCCTCACGCTGAATGCGCATGGTCTCACGCTGATTCTCCAAGTTCATGCGTTGCAACTCCTCTTGACCTCCAAGGTCGAGCTCTTGTTTTCTGCCCATGGCATCGAGATTCAGAGCCGACTGCTTCTTTAGCATATCCTGCTGAAGGTCGTTGTTGAGGTTGAAGTTGGAAATCTGCGCATTGTGCTGCGCCATCATGCGCTCCTTCTCCAAGTCGGCGGTAAGGGCTTTAAGCTCACGGTAGCCACGGCTCTCCTTGTCCACGTTGATGCCTGTGATGTCGAGGCTGCGGATGGTGATGCCGAAGAGTTTCTCCACCTGCGGAGTGACACGCTGCTGGATGAGTTCGCTAATCTCGAATATCTTGCGCTCAATCTGTACGACAGGAATCTGAGCATCGGAAGGGGCATTACTAACCACACTCTTGATGAACTTAGTAAGCTGACCGCGAAGCTTGTTCTTGAAAGTCTCGTCGCTGTAACCCTCGTTGCGGTTCACGCTATGGAAGAGATCCATGTCCTCAATGGCATAGACCACGGCACCGTGTACAGATACAGGTACGCCATAATCTTGCAGACGTGGGTCGAAAACGTCGAAGTAAGGGATAGCGAAGTTCACTTGGCTTCCCTTGCTCAGGTTGCTGAGGTTGGTCAAGTTGTTTTGCTCAACTCTTCTCGCTGCTTCCTCGGCAGCTTGTCTTTTTTCTTCTTCTACTTCCTTAGAAGATTTAAATCCGAAAAATCCCATAATAGTTATGTTTTTATTGTTATTATTATTTGTGTATAAGTCTCAAGTATCTATCTATTTGGTGGTATAGATTCGCTTGGTCTTACCCTGTGCATCTACTTCCACGAATGTGTCGGCGGCAAAGGCTCGGTTTGGGTCGTGATAGTTGAATGTATATCCCATGTCGTAATTGCCGTCGATGGTCGGACGACTGAACTGGTCGATGCTGTCGAGTGTTTGTGGATTTAATCCCAACTGCTGGTAGAGATGCTGTTCTACCATGTCTCTGATGGCATTTAGATTGTCATCCACATAACCGCGAATCTGTTCTACGAGCGACTGGCTACCCATATCCTTCTGCATGACTCTTTGTCGGAAGGTCTTCTGCAGTGGTTTGCCATCGCCTTTTATAGGGGCAGGTGGCATGGCGTCATTCTGCAAGGCTGACTCTACCACATATTGGCGGCAACGTACATGGAGCATAGGATTTCCATAGAGACAGAACATAAGAGCTGTGCTGAATGAGAAACCGTCGCTCTCCACGTGACGACACATATTATAATAGTCGCACTTGGCTTGCAGCAAAGCCCTTCCAGCAGTCATGCCCTTGAACTGATAGAGCGGATAGAGACGCATGAACACCTCGCTGCCAGTCCCAGGGTTGAGAAGCAACTGGCGGGCTTCGTCGGTCTCCCCATCTGAGAACATCGGTACAGAGATAAGCGAACCCGTGTAGAGCAATATTCCTCCTCCATAAAGGGAACTTAACACCATGGAGTCGTTGCGTTGATAACCTGCATAGCGGGCACCAAAGCAGGCTACGGTGTTGAATACCCTTGCCTTGCTGTCTGTCAGTAACATTGGATTGAAAGCTTCGTCCGTGCTATAGAAACCACACATGCCCTCTGCGTCTGCACCATGAAGGTTGAACATCAGCATGTCGGCTTTTTTCAAAGACTTTAGGTAGATGCTGAGGCTGTCCTCGTCTTCTGTCAACAGTTTTGGACTGATATACATGCCGTTGCGAATTAACTCTGGGTCGTCCGTGTTGTATAGTAGAGGAAGATGTTGGGTCATCGTACAACTGGCTGGTATCCATTCGCTATTGCTAATCATCAGTACGTTGCCTACGGGTATTCCGCCTCCATACATTCCACTAATGTTGAAGTAAGCTCCCAAGTCGCTTCGTATGTCGCTGTTGAGGACTCCATCCTCCAAAGGCAATCTGGCAACATTATTTCGAGCCTTATCTGTCGTAAAGTCGGCTTCCAATCCGTCGAGCAAGTCGGGGATGTATGTATCTTCGAAGGAGTAGCAAGTATCTGTAGGCAGTGTGCCACTTCCGTATTCCCATGGGTCTTCCACTTTCGGGATAGGGATGACGTCATCACCTCCTATAATAAATAGGTGTAAGTCAGGACCGGTGGCAAGACTGTTGTCTGCGATGCAGCGTGACACGGCATCATTACATTCTTCCCATGATGGTGTGCCTTGGCTGGAGTCTATTCCGTATTGGGCAATGTCAAGGAATGTCCAGTACATCTGTTGGTCGTATGCCGTCTGGATGAAGTCATTGAACACATCATACACTTCCTGCACCGTGCAACCATACTTCCTTGCCAGAGCATTGCCATCGGTCAATATGATTCCATAATGGTCTTCCAATGGGGCTGGACAGTCGATAGGCTCATCGGCAGTTCTGACTTCCGAAGCCATCTGCACCGCTTCAGGTTGGGGTGCAGCCTTGCTCTGTCCCGGCATTGGAGGAATCGGAGATGATGCTTCTGGCATAGATTGTTTGTGAGAAACAACTTCTGGCATGGGTGGGGGAGTCATTCCTCCAGGCATGTTAGCCATCTGCGGCTGCTGGTTGATAGCGTTGAGGCTTCCCAGACCCATATTGTTTGCAGCTTGCAGTGGATTGAAACCTTGCATTTGGTTCAACTTCACGTTCTGTGCATTGAACTTAGGCATTGGCGGAGGCGTTGGCATCTGAGGAGGAACAGCCATCATGCTCTTTTCCTTTGGCTTCAACTCTGACAGGGTGGTGTCAATATAGAATTGATACCAATCTTCAGGTTGAGGTTTGTCCTCAAGCATTTCTTTGATAGCATACCATAAAGCACTCAGTGGCTCGCTCATTCCGTTTTGTACAGATTGGTCGAGATACTGGATGGTTTGCTGCTTGTAATAGTCTTGTTTGTTGTTCTTGTGATAATCTGCGAGGTTGTCGAGTGCCATCAACAGGGCGATGTCGCCTTGTGGTCCGCCGAATCCTCCCATTCTTGGCAGCAGGACGGTGGCATTGTCGGTATTGCCTGTCTTGATGAAAGCCACATGTGCCCAAAACAACTGCCAGTAGTTGTCGGTGCGAGAACCAAAGAAGGCGAGGGCGCACTTGTCTGGATACATTGATGCCAGCAACAGGTGATAATAGAATTGGATGTTGTTGTCATTTGTCATCACACGAGCCAGTTGCTCCAGATTATTGAACTTGCGTTGCAGGATGTCAAGATTGTTGGCTTGTATGGCATTGAACACCTCGTTGAGAATCTGTTCTGCCAAGAAGTCGTTGCCTTTACCTGCCTGTAGCACGTTCATATTGCGGCGCACTTGGTCGATGATTTGGTTGGCCCTGACAGGCGCAATGTGCCACAGGATGCTGAGTTGGTTTAGTTCAGCCAACTTCTGTTCATCCAGTCTACCATCTACCAAGCGTTCCTGCACAGCTTGCAGAAAGAGATTCTCGTTTTCTTGCGAAATCTCCACCTGCGTCTTTTGTGCCTCATAGACGGTCTTGTTGTTTACCGTACTATTGTTTGTCGTTGTGGTAGATGTATGATAGTTGTTTTGCGTATTGTGGGAGTCGGAATGAATGCCGCCTACCACAGCCGCATCGCCATCTAATTTAATGTCGCTCATAGTCTTCTTACTTTAGATTCGACCTTACTTCTTTTCTGTGGGTACTACCATTGGAAAGGTGCTCCGCAATCTGGGCAGTTGGGTGTGCCTGGTGCAATGTGGATGGTGTGTCCACAGTTGTAGCATTGGCATTCGATTAACTCCTGTTGTGGCGCTTCCTGTTGTGGTGCTAATTGCAGTTGCTGCGTATTGCCTCCCAATCCGCCGTTAAATGCGTTCAGGTTGTTGGCGGCTGCCGTGCTCACTTGCGAAATATTGTCCATAGCCTTGTCTTGTGTATGGTCAACACGCTCTTGCTGACGGCGATTCTCGGCTTCGAGCTGGTCGATGCGTTGCTGCTGTTGGGATTGCTGTGTACCGCTGATGCCTGTGGCTGTATCCTTGATCATGCCCGCCATCTTCATCATAGCCTCCATCTGCGCATTGCTGTTCTGTTGTTGCATCTGAAGCATCTGTTGCATCATGGCTTCCTTTTCTTGGGCAGTCTGTCGTAAGGTGGCAGCTTCCTTTTCTCCATTATAGGCATTTGCCATGGCTACCTGTGCCTCTCCTGTAAGATGAGAGAGTTGTGCGGCACGAATTTGTTCTGCCGTCATGTTGGCAAACTGGTTGTCACGATTCATCTGCTCGTTGCTCTGAATGGTGGCAACATTCTCTTCGTGCTGATATTTCTGTTGGTCGAGTTGGGCTTGCATCTGCGCCATCTGCTGCAACTTTTCCATTTGGCGTTGGTGACGGTTGCCTTCCAGTTGGTCATCATCCAACTTCTCCTGTCGGTTGCGCTCGTAAGCCAATCGTTCGTCCTCCAATTTCTCGTTTCGAGCCAGAAGGTGATCTTCCTTGTCAAGTTCCCGTTGGCGCATCATCTGCTGGAAGTCATAATCGTCTTCTTTAGCCTTGCGGTTGAAATCGCGATTGTATTCTTTCTCTTCCTGCACCCATTCACGCTCACGCTCCTCGTCCTCGATGCCCCAGTTGCGACGACGCTCCAAGTCCTCGCGTTCCCAATCGTGGTCGGTGCGAGAGTCGTCCAAAGCCCATTCTGACTTCAGTCGTGCAGTGTCGATGTTCTGTTGGCTTTGGATGCGCATGATTTCCGTGATTTCCTCACGAGGAATCTTTTTATGAGCAAGTTCATCTTCGAGAACTTCCATTTCCTCTTGCTTCACAAGACGGTTCTTTCGGAGTCCTTCCAATGCCTCAAACTCTTCTTCCTCAGTCTTGGCTTGGCGTATGCGCTTTTGACTTTCGAGCATCTGTACAAACTCTTCCAATTCATCGTCGTGCAAAAGCTGGTCTTTGTTGATGGTTTGCAAGGCGTGGCGCAGTTCCTCCGCAGTCTTGGCAGAAGTAATCTGCTGAGAATTGGCTTCCACTTCCATACGGTTGCGGAACTCTCCAGTACGGTGCATGAAGTCAAGTTCCTTCTCTGTGTTATAGAGTTGGTGCTCTACTCGACGGAAACGCTCGAAGTCTTGGTTGTTATCTGTGATATTGAGCACCTGGGTGCATTCCATTCCAAATACTTGCTGGTTGATGGTCTGCAGGATTTGTGCTTTTAATGCAGTGATGCTTTCGGGTGTCAATCCGCTTTGCTCGTAATCTTGATTGCGGAGACTTTGGCGTAGCAGAGTCTCTACTGTACCATTGAGCTGTTGTTGCAAATCTCTGGTGGTTACGCTATTGTGGTCGGCAAGATAGTTGGTGGCAAAGGAGTGGATGTCGCTGAGGCGCATTTGGAGAGATACGCCCACTTGTACATCATGGATGCCAATAGGAATAGTGTATGGCTGGAAAGCAAGTTCACCATTTTCATTCATTGCTCCGCCAAAAGTGAGCGTGACAAAGCGGTTGCTCACGAGATAAACGGAGAGAATAGGAGCTTGGGTAATACGAGACAAAATGCGGGCATAATCGAGTTGGCGCTTCTTGGCTTTTTCTTTTTGCTCGCCTTTTTTCTCACCGAAGATGATACGTCCCAGCCAATTAAAGCCACGGCCAACCTCTCCTACGATACCGAGTTGACGGAATGTAGGCTCGGCTTGACGTTTGCGGTCGCGTTCACGCTTCTCGGCTTCTTCCATCTCTTTCTCAGCTTTTTCCACGGCTGCTTTGATAGCAGCTTGCTCTTCATCTACAGACTTATAGAATAGGTATGCGCCAGCGGAGAGAGTTGATGCCAACTCGCCATTGGCAAAGATGATGGCTGTACAGCCTTCTTGTACGATGATACCTTTTAGCTTTTCGATTTCTTCCAGTTCTCGCTCGCTAATCTTGCGTGCGATTTCTCCAGGTTGGATATTCCAGATAGTTCTACCACGAACGACATCAACACCATCCACGGCTTCCATACTGCGGCGGTCACGAGAGCGCTCTGCCTCTCTTTCTGCGGCAATCTGGGCTTGTTCAGCCTGGCGCTGCGCATTCTGTGCTTCGCGTATCTCGGCCTGTCCCGCTGCTGCCTGCTGGTTTACGGCTCTTCTTTGCTCTTCCGCAATCTGTTGGTTGAGAGTGCCGCCTGTCATGGCATTGGCTACGGTACGCACAGCATTGGTAAACATACCTTTATTGCCTTGTGGAGGCAGTGGAGCATGAGGAGCCTGAGGCATGACTGGGCGTTGAGGCTGTGCAGGTTGTTGAGGCATCTTAGGTCCCTGTGGCTTCATGGGTTGTTGAGGAGCCATGGCTTTCAGCGGTTGAGGACGTTGAGGTTTACTCATGCCTTGTGGCTGAGTAGACGCTTGTGGCTGTAGGTCAACAGGTTGTCCACATTTTGTGCAGAATTTCATTCCCGGTTGCAGTATTGCACCGCATTTTTTGCAGTATGTCATCTTTATGTAGTGTTTATCTGGTTTGAAATTGAGAACTAAAGAATCAAAGCTAAGGCTATCAAAGCCAAAAGAATTACCCAGAAGAATTTGGCGAAACATCCGATACATCCAGTAATGCCTTCGCCTAAAAAACTTCCGATAATACCTAAAAATTGTATCCCCCAGCCCAGAAGCCCAAGCATGATGAATACTATAATCCCAATGCCAACGATAGCTATGAATGTCAGTATTATTTCCATTTTTTAAGATTTGGGCTTACCATTTACTTTGTTTAGTTGATTCTCAAATCATTTACTTTGGGTGCAAATATAATCAATAAAAATGAAAGCAGATTGGTTCAAAACGGTTCAATTTCTATTGTAATCCTTAATTCCGCAAGCTAATTGCGTTAACTTTATTCGTAATTACCTGAGCAACATGAAGTTGCTCAGGATTTTGTCATGTCAAAAAATCACTTACCTTAGTGCTGCCAAACAAATAGGCATAAAATATAGACTTTTCAATAAGTGGTTGTTGTAAATGTTGTGCAGATGATTGTTCTTGTCCTTTTGTTTTTGGAGGAGTATTGGTGTGGCTATTGTTGTTTCCTTTGATTTATGAGCGTATGATGAAAGTTCATTTTATGGTTTGGGATTATTATGAATATACAAAACGAATAGAGATATCATGATACACCTTACAAGGTGTCAAGTTAACGGATAAACCAACCAAGTATGTCAGGTGTGTATATTCATAAAGGCAAAATGGTAAGGTCTATATAAAAAAAAGGCTGCATTTTTTGTTTTGAGGATGCAGCCTTTTCATTTTCTTTATTTTGTTATTCCACCCTCTTCCAATCCAAGAGGCCTTTTCCCTCTTCGTCGAGCTCTATGCCCAAGCCGATGACTTGACGCTTGTCGGCCTTGAAGGGTTCCATATACTGGCGGTTGAGGATTTGTCCGGTAGCGGCATCCTTGCCGCCGTTGTTGCGCAGTTTTAGTTCGATGACGTAGATGTAGCGGGAGGTTTGGACTATCATGTCGATTCTGCCTGTGGCAATCATCTTCTCCACCTCCACATTCAGGCCGATGGCGTTGAAGATGGTGCTGATGATGAGGCGGTAGCGCTCCTCCATATCCATCGAGGCGAGTTTCTTGTTGCTGTAGGGTACGTCGGCGATGAGTGCCTTCAGGGCTTTCATCGCTTCGTCTACTTGTCCCATGCCCAATCGGCGATACAGGCAGGCTTGTAATGACTGTACCTCACCCCCGGAGCGCATCGCAAGAGCAGGCAATACCATATCATAAAGGGCTTGTTTTACCTCTTTGTTGGGGAATCCTAAGGTGTAGCCAAATTCGTCACTCTCCTTGATGGTCAGGTAACCAGATTGGTACAGGAACAATTCGGCTCCGCCTCCTGTAACATCTGATAGTTCGAGAGTGTCTCGCATTATGAAACAATTATCGAAGTTCTTCAGGCGAAGCTCCATGTTGTCTACAAACTTAGGCAGCAGGGATGTCGCACCGGATGCAGCCCAGAAATTTCTGATCTTTGACCGGTATAATGCATTGATTAGACTATATGGATTATATATGTCCACCATGTTTTCATCGCTGAAGTGATATCCGTCATAATGATCCTTCAGCCGGTCGTGGGTCTGCTGCAAAGTCCACTTGTTCACCTCTGCCATCCTTTCCAACTCGGGTTGGAAGTTCTCGCCGATTTCCTCCTCCGTGATGCCGCAGATGGCGGCGTACTCTGGCTCGAAACTGATGTTGGAGAGGTTGTTCAACACGGAGAACAAGGATATCTGTGTAAACTTGGTGATGCCGGTGATGAACACCAACCGCTCGTATTCGTCTGCAGCTTTTAGGACAGCAAACACCTCCCGATACACTTCCGTACATCTCTCATGTTCGGGAGTCTGCCAAGAGTGTTGGAGAGGAGAGTCGTACTCGTCGATAAGTATAGCCACTTGCAGCCCCGTCTGTTCGTATGCTGTGGTGATGATGGCATTGAAACGGTCGGCGAGTTGGGCTGTCGGGTCTGGAATAATGTCGTATTTCTTCTCATAGTCTTTGAAGCGCAAGTTGAGATACGAGCGCAAGGTTTGGGCGTTTGCCCCACCAAGACTGAGGTCGAGTCGGATGACAGGATACTGCTTCCACTCTTTCTCCAGCTGCATGATCTTCAGTCCTTCGAAGAGGTCTTTCCTGCCTTCAAAGTACATCTGCAGCGTATCGACAAGTATCGACTTGCCGAAACGCCGTGGGCGGCTCAGGTAATTGTACTTGTTGCCGCAATTGGCCAAATGCCAGACGATGTCGCTTTTGTCAACGTACAGATAGTCTTCTTGCCTAATGACTTTGAACGACTGGATGCCTGCCGGCAATTTCCTCTTGTTGATGTCTACCATGTTGCGTTTCTCCTTTTTGTGTAGGCAAAGTTAAGCAAAAGCCATCAAACTTGCAAATATTAGATTGGTGTTTTTGGTTGTTGCAGATAAAAAACTTCAGGCTAAGTCTCTTTAGACACACCCTTGCCGTACTTTTGCAAACGAATAACGTAGCTTTGGTTCCTCCTATGGTTACCACGAGGGGCTAAATCGACGGGTACCGGCGTGCATACAACTGGTACTTCTAAGGGCGAGTTTCAGCCCCCGCCCTTAGAGGGGTTATACGGTTTGGCAGGCAGGAAAGGCAAGGGGCGAAGCCGTTCCGAAAACGTTGCCTTCTTCGCTTGCCAGGTTCTCTTTCCGTCTGTAGTAATCCAGGTAAGTGTTTTCCAGCACCGCCATGATGCGCGTCTCGGCATGGTTCTCCCACATTCTGAACTCGACGTCTTCCTCATACCCGTGGGCGAAATCCAGGAGCTTGCCCATGTCGAAGTCTTCGCTTGCCACACCCACCATCTCTTTCTCCGCATCCACGGCGTTACAGAGTTGCTCCACGTGTGTAGGTATCATGAGGCAGGGCTTGCCCATATAGAGCGCCTCGCATACGCTCTCAAATCCGGCGGTAGTAGCGTAAGCCTTGCAGCCAGCCATCAGCCGCAGAAACTTCTCGTCGTCAAGTCTGTGGAAGGTCAGGTTCTCGTCATATTCCACTTCCTCCGTATCGGTCTTCTTGTCCCAGAAGAAGTGCAGCTTAACCTTGGGGTTTTTCTTGTGCCACGCCACTACATCCTGATAAAATCCGGCATTGAGGATGTATCCGAGTATATAGTCGCCATGATGCCTGATGGAGGTCTTTACCCCTTGGCGGAGTAGTGGCGGTACCACCTTGATGCGCTTCTGCGGTACATTGTCGTAATCTCTGATGGAAAGAGCCATTTTGCACGCCGCCCCCATACAGGTGGCCTTTGTGAACAGGCGGAGCAAGTATTCGGGCACGGGATACCTTTCCGGCATCTTGAACGAAGGGTGAAGGAAGAGGTACTGGTGAGCGACGCAAATCTCCGGTACGTCCAGATGGAACAGCGAGCAGGTGAGTCCGCACAATATTTCGTAGAAGTTGACGATCATCTCCGCGCCGCTCTCCTTGGCATGGTGGCGGATAGCGAGCATGCTCTTGAGGTATGAGGGAATGAAAACACTGTTGTAGGCTATGGAACTTGCCAGGCCGAACTTGCGGTTGTCATTGGACGGAACAAAATTAGGACTGTTGAACAGGGTGACAGGTTGCCCTATTCTGTCCTGGAAGAATCGGGGTATTTCGCGGTTCTTGCTTTTCCCTACCATCACATCCACCACTTCGTGGCCGCTGTGCAGAAGCATTTCCTTCAGTGCCAAGGCCTGTGTGAGGTGTCCTCTACCTTCGCCTTGAATAACAAACATTACCTTCATATCTCAAAATCTTTTATGACATCTTGTTTGTCTGCAAAGTTACGGCAGCCATATTGCAAAGGTGTGATAGAAAGATGAAGATAAGGTTAACCTACCGTTTTTTTACGAGGTTCGAACCTCGAGGGGTTAAGGTTCGAACCTATGTTTTTCGGGTGTCTATGCAAAGGGCTTCGTTCAGGGGGCTGTTGTCTTTCATCGTGCGTTGGTTTATTGGTTTGCGTTCGGGATGCGTTCGGGATGCGGGTGCACGCCTTATCTTGTTCACAAAATAACCGTTTGCATGGACTTGGCTATCATGCCGACATAGCCTTCAAGCTCAAGTATCTGGGATTTTTCCCCCTTTTATTGCTTTTGTCAATTCTTTTGTTTAACTTTGCAGAAATTAAACAGTACATGTGTAAGAATCATGGAACAGCAAACGAAACAGGTATGTGACACGGAAGAAAGTCCTCGGTTTATGCAGCCGCCTCTGGAGGAAGTAAAGCTGGTTT
>CAVCRI010000078.1:0-13196 GCA_963604545.1 Lachnospiraceae bacterium
GCGCTGACAAAGTTTTGTCCAAGAGAAACTTCCCTCCTGGACAGCATGGCAACAATCGTCGCAGAAAGATGTCTGAGTATGGTGCCATGTTGGCAGAGAAGCAGAAGGCTAAGTACACATACGGTGTATTAGAGCGTCAGTTCCACAATATGTTCGACAAGGCTGCAAAGGCAGATGGTATTACTGGTGAGGTTCTTCTTCAGAATCTTGAGTGCCGTCTCGACAACGTAGTTTTCCGTCTTGGTATCGCTCCTACACGTGCTGCTGCGCGTCAGTTGGTAGGTCACAAGCACATCGTTGTTGATGGTAAGGTTGTTAATATTCCTTCTTTCGCAGTTAAGCCTGGTATGGTTATCGGTGTTCGTGAGAAGTCTAAGTCTCTCGAAGTTATCGAGGCTGCGCTTGCTGGTTTCAATCATAGCAAGTTCCCATGGATTGAGTGGGACGAAAATACAAAGAGCGGTAAGTTCTTGCACAAGCCAGAGCGTGCTGACATTCCAGAGAATATTAAGGAGCAGTTAATCGTTGAGTTGTACTCTAAATAAATCATTAAATTAATGGCGATATTAGCATTTCAAAAACCTGATAAAGTAGTAATGCTGGAGGCTGATAACAAGTTCGGAAAGTTTGAGTTCCGTCCTCTTGAGCCTGGCTTTGGTGTTACCATTGGTAACGCCTTGCGCCGCATTCTCCTTTCATCTTTGGAGGGTTACGCTGTGAACACCATCCGCATTTCGGGTGTTGAGCACGAGTTCTCTTCTGTTCCTGGTGTAAAGGAAGATGTTACCAACATTATCTTGAATCTCAAGCAAGTTCGATTCAAGCAAGTAGTAGAAGAATTCGAGAATGAGAAAGTTAGTATCACCGTTGAGAATTCTACAGAATTCAAGGCAGGTGATATAGGCAAGTATCTGACTGGATTTGAAGTGTTAAACCCTGATTTGGTGATTTGTCATTTAGATGCCAAAGCTTCGATGCAGATTGATTTGACAATTAATAAGGGACGTGGCTACGTACCTGCTGATGAGAATCGTCAATTCTGCACAGACGTTAACGTTCTCCCAATCGATTCCATCTACACCCCTATCCGTAACGTAAAGTATGCTGTTGAGCCATATCGTGTTGAGCAAAAGACCGATTATGACAAACTCGTGCTTGAAATTACAACAGATGGTTCCATTAGTCCAAAGGATGCGCTGAAAGAGGCTGCTAAGATCCTTATTTATCACTTCATGCTCTTCTCTGATGAGAAGATTACTCTTGAGACCCAAGATCAAGAGAGTAACCAGGAGTTCGATGAGGAGGTTCTTCACATGCGCCAGTTGCTTAAGACTCGTCTCGTAGACATGAATCTTAGTGTTCGTGCTCTCAACTGCTTAAAGGCAGCTGATGTTGAGACGCTTGGTGACTTGGTTCAGTATAACAAGACTGATCTCTTGAAGTTCCGCAACTTCGGTAAGAAATCGCTTTCAGAGCTTGATGATTTGCTCGAAGGTCTGAATCTATCTTTTGGAACTGATATTTCAAAGTATAAATTAGATAAGGATGCATAAAACTCCTTGTCCAAAAAGAACAAAACAAAAATGAGACATAATAAGAAATTCAACCATTTAGGTCGTACTGCTTCTCATCGTAATGCGATGTTGGCTAACATGGCTGCGTCACTTATCTTGAGCGAGCACAAAAGAATCACTACGACCCTCGCAAAGGCTAAGGCTCTTAAGAAGTATGTTGAGCCATTGATTACTCGTTCTAAGAACGATACCACTACTTCACGTCGTGTTGTTTTCCGTTATCTTCAGAACAAGTATGCTGTTAAGGCTCTCTTCGGTGAGGTTGCAGAGAAGGTAGCTAACCGTCCAGGTGGTTACACTCGCGTTATCAAGCTCGGTACCCGTCAGGGTGACGCTGCTGAGATTGCTTTCATCGAGCTCGTAGACTTTGATGAGAACATGGCTAAGACTCAGAAGGCTGCTGCTAAGAAGACTCGTCGTAGTCGTAAGGCAACTAAGTCTGAAGAGGCTCCTGTAGCTGAGGCACAGGCAGAGGCTCCTGCAACAGAGGAGGCTCCAAAGGCTGAATAAGTTACAATAAATGTCAGATAAATTAGCGCTCTTGTCGTTTGGCAAGAGTGCTTTTTTGTTCTTTATTCAGATACTCCATATAGCGATAGGGTTTTCCCTAATGGCTTTTAGGGATATTTTCCCTATGTGTTTCGAATATATATATTACTTTTGCATTGAGTTTAGATAGAGTTCCTTTGTGAAATCCTTTCTGGCTCGATTGAGTCTATAGTATTTAAATAATTATATTTGAAATGAAAAAGTTACTGATATTTGCTTTGTGTTCTACTTTTGTTTTCAGCAGTTGTGATACTTATACAGGCAGTGGAGCTTACGCCGGTGGGTCTATTGGTTCGATACTTGGGTCTGCTATTGGTGGTTTGAGTGGTGGACCTCGTGGTTCAGACATGGGTACTATCATTGGTATGGCTGGCGGTGCAGCTGTAGGTGCCATTCTTGGCAGTCAGGCAGACCAGCAACAGGCTCAGCGAGAAAGTGAGTATCGTCAAGCTAGAAGGGACAGACAAGCACAAAACCAGCACTCTCGTTATGACAATGGTTCTTCTTCTCCTTCTTCCAATAGTTCAGAGATCTTCGATTCCAGTAACAGTGGCGATGACCGTCTCTATGATTTTGATGGTAAGGATTATACTGGCTCTTACAGTGCACAACAACCTACAACCCAGATACCTACTTCTACTGTAGAGGAATTGGGCACTCAGTTTTCCTATTCACCAACTTTAGAGATAATCAATGCTCGTTTTGTGGATAGCAATGAGAATAAAGTTTTAGATCGTAACGAAACCTGTAAGTTGATATTTGAGATAATGAACCGTAGCAGTTTGCCAGTTTATGATGTCGTTCCAACTGTATTTGAGACTACAGGTAACAAACATATCTTCATTTCACCAAATATCCACGTGGAAAGGATAGATGCAGGTTCTGGTATTCGTTATACGGCGATGATAAAAGCTGATGGTAAACTGAAGGATGGTTCTGCTCGTTTTTGTGTTTCCGTTATCCATGGAGGTAAGGCTATATCCAAGGTTAATGAGTTCAATATCCCGACTAAGGGAAAGTAAAAGGGTATGTTTTGTAGTTCTTCATATAATAAAACCAAGATTCATCTTAGTGATGAGTCTTGGTTTTGTTGTTATGTGTTGTTTCTTTTTTATGAGCGTTATTGAGTAACTGTTCTTCTTTATGAGTTTGACTTTCTTCTTTTTTAACTTTACCTTCCTCTTTTAGTGTAAGTGACTCTTCTTTTCCTGTTATCCCTTTAGACATCTTTCCATTTTTATCATCCTTCTCTTTTCTCCACCTAGGAAAGTCCTTGAAGTCGCTTTCAGCCATTTCGAAGTCGATTCTTGGCAGCTTGTCATCTTCCGGACGATATGGAATAGGGTTGTCCAGTCTCTCAACCTTGACTGATGCCACGCCTTGGGCTATCATGCCGATGGCTTTGGCAGCAGCCCAGGATATGTCGATGATTCTTCCTCTTCCGAAAGGCCCTCGGTCGATGACTTTCACCACGACACTCTTGCCATTGCTCATGTTTGTAACTTTCAGATGTGTACCGAAAGGATAGAAGCGATGAGCGCAAACCAAACTGTCGTGATGTATCTTTTGCCCACTTGCCGAGCGTGCTCCCGTAGCTCTTTTTGAGTAGAATGAAGCCTTGCCATGTTGGTGCTTTTGTGCGATACATGGAATCATGCAAAGTGTTGCCAATAATGTTATAATGAAGTGTCTCATATCCATATCTTCATATTGTTTCGGATGCAAATATATAAAAAAATGTTGAAAGATGCAAGTAAATATCAGAAAATCGCTATCTTTGCAGAACTAATGTGTGTCCTGAGACAGGATGAAGTCTGATATTGGCTATATTAGATAGATTTCTGTCGTAACTTCTAAAGAGATGGTGGTAGACCCACCGCATTCGGCATACAGGTGCTGATTACAAACCACTTTGTGCTGCTCTGATGGAAACTGATGAGTAGTGAACGACAACTGAAAGCCTTCCTTTAGGTCGGCAAGGTATGTGTCAAGGAGATGAACGCAAGTGAACCATTGATGAAGCATCGTTAGCAAAGTTAGCAAGTCACATCAAAACCAAGGTCTGTTTCTCATCTGATTGGTATGGGAAGCTTACTGCAAGGTTAAGGAGAACAAGGGCAGTGCGGGTATCAACAAGGTTGACCAAGAGACTTTTGACAAAGAAGTGTCGAAGAACCTTTATAAGGTCTTGGAAACTGAATCGAAAGACTTATGCTAGTTTGCTAGATATAAGCAATGAGGTTGATACGCAAATCAGTGGATGGATGAACTACTATATGAGGTTTGGTAAGTCCGAGTTCCGCAAGGTGTTAAAGAAAATACAAACAATTAAAACAAAAGAGTTAAGTGAGAAGAGCCGTGTGAGGGGAGACTTTCAAGCACGGTTCTGTGAGAAGGGGAGGGTGAAAGTCCCTCCAACTTACTCGACAACGACAGATATGGAAAATAATGTACCTCAAGAGTGGAATAAGTTCTATCTCAAAGACGTATCATTCGTCAATCTGATGATGCGCCGCATCTATAATGTGCTGATTGTAGCCAACCCTTACGATGCGTTCACGCTAGAAGACGATGGGCGTATCGAGGAGAAGATATATAATGAATATATGGAGCTAGGTCTGCGATACCCGCCAACCTTTATCCAGGTATCTACCACGGAAGAGGCTGCCGAGGTGTTGCGCTCAACGGTCATCGACCTTGTCATCTGTATGCCAGGCAATGCCGACAATGATGCCTTTGATGTGGCGCGCGACATCAAGGGCAAGTTTCCTAATATCCATTGTGTTGTGTTGACACCTTTCTCTCATGGCATCACCAAGCGTATGGAGAACGAAGACCTCAGCATCTTCGATTACGTGTTCTGCTGGTTGGGCAACACCAACCTTATCCTTTCCATCATCAAGTTGATAGAGGATAAGATGAACTTGGAACACGACATCCAGGAGGCTGGTGTGCAGATGATTCTCTTGGTCGAGGATTCCGTCCGATTCTATAGCTCGATATTGCCAAATCTCTACAACTATATATTGGAACAGAGCAAGAATTTTTCCAAGGAAGCCTTGAACCGCCATGCTGCCACGATGCGAATGCGTGGTCGCCCTAAGGTAGTGCTGGCCCGAACCTACGAGGAAGCTCTTCATCTCTATGAGAAGTATTCCAACAATACCTTGGGAGTAATCAGCGATGCACGATTTCCTTTGAAAAATGCAGCCAAGGCCTTCGGCAATCGTTTTGAAAAGGCTGATAAGGAACGTCTCAGTGACAAGCAGCTGAATGCCATCGACCAGGAACTGCAGGTGGCTCTCGAAGCAGAGAAGCTAGAGAGACAAACCTCCATGAGGGGTAGGACTGATACTTTTGGCAGGGAAAAATGCCCTGATGCAGGTTTGCGTCTCTTCCGCTATATCCGTCGCAACGACCCATTTGTGCCTCTGATATTGGAAAGCTCGGAGAGTGAGAATCGTGCGAAGGCGGAGGCTGAGGGATTCCGCTTTGTGGATAAGAACTCGAAGAAGATGAGCGTGGACCTTCGCCATCTGATGGAGGAGCACATGGGCTTCGGCGATTTCATCTTCCGTGACCCGAAGACCCACGAGGAGATTATGCGCATCCGAAGTCTGAAGGAGTTACAAGATAACATCTTCAATATTCCTAACGATTCGATGCTCCACCATATCAGTCGCAACCACATGAGCCGTTGGCTTTGCGCCCGTGCCATCTTCCCTGTGTCAGCTTTCCTGAAGCATGTCACTTGGCAGAAGTTGCAGGATGTGGATGCCCACAGACAGATTATCTTTGATGCCATTGTGCAGTATCGCCACATGAAGAACCTGGGTATCGTTGCAGTGTTCGACCGCATGAAGTTTGATAAGTACGCCCACTTCGCCCGCATCGGCGAAGGCTCGTTGGGTGGAAAGGGTAGAGGTCTAGCGTTCCTCGACAATGTCATCAAGCGCCATCCTGAGTTCAATCAGTATGAGAATGCCACGGTGCAGATACCTAAGACCGTGGTGCTCTGTACCGACATCTTCGATGAGTTCATGGAGAGCAACAATCTCTATCCGATAGCGTTGAGCGATGCCAGCGACGATGAGATATTGAAGCACTTCTTGCGTGCGCAGTTGCCAGATTCGTTGATAGCCGATTTCTTCACCTTCTTCGAGGCGACAAAGAGTCCTATCGCCATCCGTTCCAGTTCGCTCTTGGAGGATGCCCACTATCAGCCTTTCGCAGGCATCTATTCCACTTATATGATTCCTTATCTGGAGGATAAGTATCAGATGCTCCAAATGTTGGCTTGTGCCATCAAGGGTGTTTATGCCTCGGTGTTCTATCGTGACTCCAAGGCCTACATGACCGCCACGAGCAATGTCATCGACCAGGAGAAGATGGCGGTTATCTTGCAGCAGGTGGTGGGCAAGGATTATGGCGACCGATTCTATCCTAACATGAGTGGTGTGCTCCGTTCGCTCAACTATTATCCGATAGGGGATGAGACGGCGGAGGAGGGTATTGCCAGCCTTGCCCTAGGACTCGGCAAGTATATCGTGGATGGCGGACAGACCCTGCGTGTTTGCCCTTATCATCCTACCCAAGTGCTCCAGACCTCAGAGCTAGACAAGGCGTTGAGCGAGACACAGACCCAGTTCTATGCCCTCGACATGAAGCATGTGGGCGAGGACTTCAAGGTGGATGATGGCTTTAATATCCTCAAGGTGCGTGTAAAGGATGCCGCTGCCGATGGGGCGCTCAACTACATCGCCTCTACCTTCGACCCCTACGACCAGGTGCTCAACGATGGCGTCTATGAGAATGGTCGCAAGGTCATCACCTTTTCCAGTGTCTTGCAACATGGCGTGATTCCTTTGCCAGAGATTCTCCAGATGTCGATGACGTTTGGTTCTGAGGCGATGCGTCGCCCTGTGGAAATCGAGTTTGCCTGCAACATCAATGCCGACAAGACTTGCGAGTTCTACCTGCTTCAGATTCGTCCGATAGTAGATGCCAAGGAGATGCTTGATGAGGATGTGAAGGCGATACCAGACAGTGACTGCTTGCTTCGTTCCCACAATTCGCTGGGTCATGGCATCAGCGAGGATGTGGTGGATGTGGTCTATGTGAAATACGACGACAACTTCTCTGCGATGAACAACTATTATGTTGCTGACGACATCGAGCGCATCAACCGTAAGTTCCTAGCCGATGGCAAAAACTATGTGCTGGTAGGTCCTGGCCGTTGGGGCTCTAGCGACCATTATCTCGGTGTGCCTGTGAAGTGGCCGCATATCAGTGCTGCCCGTGTCATCGTGGAGGTTGCCCTGAAGAACTACAACATCGACCCAAGCCAGGGCACCCACTTCTTCCAGAACCTCACCTCCTTTGGTGTGGGATATTTCACGATAGACACCAACGTAGAGGATGGCGGCTTCATCAATAAGGAGATATTGGATGCGATGCCAGCGGTTGAGGAGACGCAGTATGTTCGCCACGTGCGCTTTGAGCATCCGATGAGAATTCTGATGGATGGAAAGAAGCAGGAGGGAGCAGTCTTGCTGCCGAAGGAATAAATCTGTATGGACAAAAATATTATAATTGACAACGTAAGAACTTGAAAATGAATATAAAAGAAAGTTATCAACAGAGTGTGGATAAGTATGCCTCAGAGGTGGCTGCCCTGAAGCGCAAGAACAATGGCTTTATCACGGGCGAGTTGCTTTTGTTCGGGGCGATGCTAGCCTTTGTGGTGTGCTATATTGTGATAGATGAAGCCAGCTCCCATTGGTTGTGGGGAGCGGCGCTCTCGCTCATTGCCTATTTTCAGGTGCGTCGCTTGGATGATAAGAACAAGGAGCGGATAGATCATCTCTCAGCCCTCCTTCGTGTCTATCAGAATGAACTGACGGCGATGGCTGGTGACTTCTCACCTTTCGAGCAAGGCAGCCAATATCAGAATTCGCAGCATCCTTATAGCTTCGACCTAGATGTCTTTGGCAGGGATTCTCTCTTCAATCGTATCTGCCGTACGATTACTACGGGTGGTTCGGATGTTTTGGTGGAGAATCTTTCAAGGGAATATCCTTTGAGCAAGGAAGAGTTGGCAAAGAGAACTGCCCTTCAGAAGGAACTTGCCGAACAGGGAGAAGACTGGCGAATGGAGTTCCTTGCCCTCGGGGAGAAGAACAAGAATGCAGTATTGGATGGATCTGGTAGAACCGCAAGTTATTCTAAACTCAATAATCTCCATGTGGATATGGCGGCAGAGTCTACTCGTCGAGTGATTGGTTATCAGAAGATAGACTCCGCTGCTGTGGCTGATGCGATGCGAAAGGTTTCGGAGCTGGAAGTTTCAGCTTGGTATGGCTCAAAGGCTTCGGTCGTTGTCGGCTACCTATTAATAATAGGTGTGATCGCCTCGGTGGCGCTCGCTTACTTTGATGTTGTTTCTGTGAACGTACCATTGTGGTGGGTGATGATACAGTATATGGCAGTCTTCTTTGTTTGCAAGCAGACGCTCGACAAGATAGATAGTAATGGAGGCAAACTTCGCCGTCAGCTTATCGCCTATTCGCAGATTCTCCAGCTTATCGCTCGTCGTAACTTCCATAGCGAACTGGGCAAGCAGATGCAAGCTGATTTAGCAGAGGCTCTTCCGTCGTTCGCCCAACTGGAGAAAATCCTCAAGGGTTACGATCGCCGTGGTAACTTCCTCGGTCTCTTCTTCACCGATGCCTTTATGCTGAGCGACTTCTTCCTCGTCCGCAGCTTCTTGAAATGGAAGAATACCTATATGGTGAAGATGGAGGAGTGGATGGGCATCGTGAGCGAGATGGATGCTGCCGTAAGCATGGCGGATTTCCGATACAATCATCCGGAGGCTAAGGATGCAGAACTCGTAGAGATAGAAGAGGTAGTCTTCGAGGCGAAGAACCTCTATCATCCTTTCCTCGGTGCGAAGGCGGTGAAGAATGATTTCTCTATTAAGGACGGCAACTACTATATTGTGACTGGAGCGAATATGGCGGGCAAGAGTACCTTCCTCCGTTCGCTCGGTGTGAATTATATCTTGGCGATGGCTGGAATGCCAGTATTTGCCGACTCGCTGAAGCTCTCTCGGTTCCGCCTCTTCTCCAGCATGCGAACCACCGACGACCTCACCCACGGCATTTCTTACTTCAATGCCGAGTTGATTCGCCTGGAGCAGTTGATGCAGTATTGCAAGGAAAGCACTTCTCTCAGAACCCTCATCATCCTCGATGAGATTTTGAAGGGAACCAATTCCGTGGATAAGCTGAATGGCTCTCGTCTCTTCCTCGAAGCCATCTCCAAGCTCCCTGTGAGTGGAGTCATTGCCACCCACGACCTCGAACTCTCCAAGATGGAGGATGAGCACGAGGGTCGTTTCCACAACTATTGCTTCGAGATAGACCTCGGCACGGATGTGACTTATACTTATAAGATAGGTAAAGGCATTGCCAAAAACCAAAACGCCACATTCCTGTTGAATAAGATTATCGCAGAACACTTATAACATTTTAGTCCTAGGAGAAGTTTATGTTCAGTAACGTTGAACTTAAGTTCAATACTTTTGAACATAAGTTCAAAAGTTCGGAACATAAGTTCAAAACTATTGAACATAGATTTCTTCTAGGGATAAAAACAATTAATCTTAGGCCTGACGACAAATTCTACTAGACTGAATGATGATTTCTTCCTAATCCGATAACTGTTTCTTCCTAACTCTATAACCGTTCCCTCTACATTCGTGAGCGACCGTCTCCCGTGCCATAATCTTCTTTTTCTCATCGAAAACTCAAAAAGTCTTTGCGTTTTCTTGCGAGTTTCGAATAAAAGTTATACCTTTGCAAAGTATATATTTAACAAATCCCTTATGTTATGAGACGACTAAACCTATTTGCTGTTTTCATGCTGCTTGTGCTGTTGCAAGTGTTGCCTGCGTCAGCGCAGGAGTATCGTAACCCAGTTATCCCGGGCTACCATCCCGACCCATCCGTATGCAGGGTGGGAGATACCTTCTATCTCGTCAACTCCTCGTTCCAGTATTTTCCTGGCGTGCCAATCTTCCAAAGCAAGGACATGGTGCACTGGCAGCAGATAGGCAACGTGCTCGACCGTGAGAGCCAGCTCCCATTGAAGGGCGCCAGTTCATGGCTTGGCATCTATGCCCCTACCATCCGTTACCACGAGGGCATCTTTTATATGATAACCACCAACGTGGGCAATGGTGGCAACTTCATGGTGACTGCCCAAGACCCTCGCGGTCCTTGGAGCGAACCTATCTGGCTGAAGCAGCAAGGCATCGACCCTTCGCTCTACTTCGAGAATGGCAAGTGCTATATGGTCAGCAATCCTGGCGATGCCATCTGGCTCTGCGAGATAAACCCGAAGACTGGCGAGCAGCTCACCGAGAGCAAGAAACTGTGGCAGGGTGACGGTGGCCGCTATCCTGAGGGACCTCATATATATAAGAAGGATGGCTATTACTATCTCCTCATCTCCGAGGGCGGCACAGAGTTGGCTCACCGCCTTACCATCGCCCGAAGCAAGAAGATAGAGGGGCCTTACCAAAGCAATCCTAACAACCCATTGCTTACCAACTGTAGTCGTCTCGGACAGTCGATGCAGATACAGGGCACGGGGCATGGCGACTTTGTGCAGGCAGAGGACGGCTCTTGGTGGATGGCTTTCCTCGCTTATCGTAACTATGGCGGTTCTTATCATCACCTGGGGCGTGAGACCTATCTCGCACCAGTGGAATGGAAGAAGGGACAGTGGCCTGAGGTGAATGGCGGACAGCCTATCGACACCTTGGTCAAGGCTCGCACCTTGGCAGCCGTTCCGCTTGAGAAACATCTGAATGCAGGCAAGTTCGCTCCTACCACGGGTGATGCAGAGTGGGTAATGATTCAGAATCCAATCAATGCCAACTATCATTGGATGGGGGCGGGTTGTGGCGATGTCAATCCGAAACCATCGCAGGCAGAGGTCTTGATGCTTATTCCTCATGGTTCATTGACAGAGAACAATCAGCCTACTTTCATGGGTAGACGACAGGAAAGTGCTAGCTTTGTGCTGGAAACCCAAGTGGCTCTGTCTGAAATGGACAACAAGGTGATAGGCGATGACTTGGCAGCAGGCTTGAGCGTCTATCAGATTAACGACGGACATCTCGACTTCGTGGTAACCAATGATGAGGTGGCCGTGCGCTGCAAGCTGAAGAGCATTGACTATACGGTGAAGCGGGTAGCCTTGGACAAGAAGGCTACTACCCAACAAGGAGCGGAAGAGCAGGACTTGCGGATGGTCAAACTCCGTGTCCGCAGTGAAGGCACCATGTACTACTTCGACTATTCGCTCGATGGCAAGGATTTCGCAGAACTTTGCTCGGTCAACTGTAGTCTGATGAGCACCGAGGTGGCAGGCGGCTTTACCGGTGTTACGTTAGGCATGATGGCGGAAGGAAAGTCTGCGGCTTCTGGAGCAGCAGTGTTCAGCTATTTCCATTACGAAGAAAAGTAACTTAAAATAAAAGATAATGTCAGCAGAACAAAAGAGAATTACAGACAAGCAGTATCTTGTCCCTTTCATATTGATAACCTCGCTCTTCTTCTTGTGGGGCTTCGCTCGTGCCATCCTCGATGTGCTCAACAAGCACTTTCAGAATGCCTTGCATATCAGTATCACCCATTCCGCCCTCATCCAGGTTACCACCTATTTGGGCTATTTTCTGATGGCGATACCAGCGGGCATCTTCATCAATCGCTATGGTTATCGCCGTGGCGTGGTGTTCGGGCTCTTGCTCTTCGGCTTGGGCTCCATCCTCTTCATCCCGGGAGCCTCCATCGGTAGCTTTGCCGCTTTCTTGGTGTGCCTCTTCATCATCGGTTGTGGACTTGTGTTTCTTGAGACGGCAGCAAATCCTTACGTCACCGAGCTGGGAGCCAAGGAGACCGCTACGAGCCGCCTCAATCTCTCACAGTCGTTTAACGGCTTGGGTGGAATCTTTGCGACATTCTGCATCGGTCAGTTCCTGTTCAATAATACCGAGCAAGGCGGCAATGTAGTGGTGCCCTATGCCATCCTGGGCATCTTGGTGTTGCTGATAGCCCTGGTGTTCTCTCGCGTTCAGTTGCCTGAGATACAGCATGTGGCAACCAGTGAGGACAAGGCTGGAGGCTCTAATATCGCCAAGCTCTTTGGTAACCATAAGATGTTTGTCTTCGGGCTCTTCGCCCTGCTCTCCTACGAGGTGGCTGAGATTTCCATCAACTCTTACTTCATCAACTTCGTCACCGGCATGCACTGGATGAGCGACCGTACCGCATCACTTGTGCTGACGGTAGCCCTGGCGTTCTTTATGGTGGGTAGGTTCCTTGGCAGTTGGATTATGCGTCGAGTCAAGGCTACGACCATGCTCTTGGGCTGTGCCATCGGCAGCGTGGTGTGTATCGGGTTGGTGCTCTGCAACCTGGGCGTTGTCTCCTTGGTGGCATTGGTTGCCAACTATCTCTTTGAGGCTATCATGTTCCCTACCATCTTCAGCATCGCCCTCACCGGATTGGGCAACCTTACCAAGTCGGCGTCCTCGCTCTTGATGATGACCCCGATAGGTGGCTGTGGTTTCCTGCTGATGGGCTTGATAGCCGACACCACCCATGTCACATTGCCGTTCATTGTGCCGTTTGTTGGTTTTGCAGTCGTGTTGGCATACGCCGTGAGAGAGTATAAAATTGCAAAGTGCAATTAGCAAATTGATAGTGCAGAGTAGCGGTAAAGGTGATTATAAACTTTTTTAACTCGCTTATGGGGTGAAAAAGTAAGTTTACATTTTGCCGTATCAAAAGAAAAAAGTAAATTTGCAGTCGGTAAGGTTGGGAGCCTCATAAGTTCTATACCTTATTAATAATAAAGAAAAGAATGTTTCATTAAACAATAAAATTAAAACAATTATGGCAGTAGATTACAAGAAAATCGGTCTTGTGAACACTAAGGACATGTTTGCAAGAGCTATCAAGGGCGGTTGGGCCGTTCCTGCTTTCAACTTCAACAACTTGG
>CAVCRI010000079.1:0-13088 GCA_963604545.1 Lachnospiraceae bacterium
GGGTTACCGCTCTTGAAGATACCAGAACCTACGAATACACCCTCGGCACCGAGCTGCATCATCAAGGCTGCGTCGGCTGGAGTAGCCACACCACCTGCAGCGAAGTTAACCACTGGCAACTTGCCGTTCTCGTGTACATACTTAACCAAGTCGTAAGGAGCCTGCAACTGCTTAGCTGCCTCGTAAAGCTCATCCTCGCTCATAGAAGTGAGGCGCTTGATTTCGCTCTGCATCATGCGCATGTGGGTAACAGCCTGAACCACGTCACCTGTACCTGGCTCACCCTTGGTACGAATCATTGTAGCACCCTCAGCGATACGGCGAAGAGCCTCGCCCAAGTTCTTGGCACCACAAACGAATGGCACGTCAAACTTCGTCTTGTCGATGTGGTAAACATTATCTGCTGGAGAGAGCACCTCGCTCTCGTCGATATAGTCGATTTCGATAGCCTGAAGAATCTGAGCCTCAGCGAAGTGACCGATACGGCACTTAGCCATTACAGGGATAGAGACTGCCTCCTGGATACCCTTAATCATCTTAGGGTCGCTCATACGAGATACGCCACCTGCTGCACGGATGTCAGCTGGGATACGCTCCAATGCCATTACTGCACATGCACCTGCTGCCTCGGCAATCTTTGCCTGTTCTGGAGTTGTTACGTCCATGATCACACCACCCTTGAGCATCTGAGCCAAGTTGCGGTTCAATTCTTGTCTATTTTCTGCCATAATTCTATATTTTTATTGTTTTTGCTTGCAAAGGAACTACTTTTTGACGAAATACAGAAATAAAGTTCCGATTATTGCAAACATTGCGTCATTTTGTATAAGACTCCCACAGATTTCACTGATGACACTGATTTATTTCTTCCTATACTCCGAAGGTGTAGTGCCCTTCATCTTCTTGAAAAACTTGGTGAGATGGGCTTGCGACGAGAAGCCGAAGCGATTGGCTATCTCCTGTACGGTATGCGTGGTGGTGGATAGCTCTCGCTCTATCTCCTTGACAATGTATTCGTCGATGATAGCCTTTGGCGTCTTTCCTGATATGCGACGGGTTACCTGCGCCAAGTAGCGACTGCTCACATTGAGCTGGTCGGCATAGAAGTGAACATCGCTGTAAGTGCGACAGAAGTTATTGACCTGCGAGATAAACTGATTGTAGAGTTCGGAACTTCTGCCCTGCAGGTTGCCTTCCCTCACCAGTTCCACATTGATAAAGTCTTGCGCCATCTGCAAAGCCTCATCCATCTTCTTGCCTTGGTTGAGATACACGGCAAGGGCTGAGGAAAAGCGGTTGGTAAGACCATGCGAGTTGGCATTGTCGAGCATGAATACCTTCAGTCCATTGCCCTCTGCCATCCTCAGGAGCTTGGTGTCTTGCAGGATGATGTCGCTCTCCTTCTTTCTCGCCACTACCACCGAGCAGAGTGGCAACAGGCGATACTTTATCTGGCTCACCACATCCTCCGTCATCAGTGCATCGCCATTGCTAGACCATATCGCCGGGGCATAGATGATATAGTCTGGGCGATACTTTGTCAAGGCATCTATCACCACTTCCAAGGTCTCTACCTTGCGAATCATACCCACCTTCACGATGCTGGGCTGAATATCATTCATGATTGCCTCTATCTGCCCTGACACAATCTCGGCGGGAATATCAAAGAACTCCTGGATGCCCAGGGTGTTCTGCACGGTGATGGAAGTGATGGCCGATACGGCATAGCCGCCCAACTCGGATATCGTCTTGATGTCCGCCTGAACACCCGAACCGCCTGTGCTATCGGAACCTGTTATCGTCAATATTGATTTCATTACTTACTATTCTTGATATACTCTGTCGGTGTCATACCGTATGCCTTGCTGAAGCACTTGGAGAAGTAGCTGCTGTTGGAGAATCCCACAGTATACATTACCTCAGAGACGCTAAACTTGCCTGCCTTCAATAGCTTGGCAGCCTTTTGCATTCTCTGCTCTCGAATGAACTCCACAGGTGTCTTGCCCGTCAGGGCCTTCACCTTGCGGTAAAGTTGCTTGTTGCCTATGCCCAGCACTTCCTGGAGCATGGTCACATTGAAGTCAGAGTCTACCATGTGGCTCTCTATCGCCTGATTGATTTGGTGCAGCAGTCGCTTGTCGGCCTCGTCAAGAGATCCTGTCTCTTGGCTTGCCGCAGAGTTTTCCGCCATGTTACTAGAGGATGTTGCCTCCTGATTTACAGACACATCCAACATGCGTCCCATCAAGTCGACGACCTCCTCAAAGGAGCGATGTGCCACAGCTGTCTTCAAGCCCTCGGTCAGGCGGGAATAGAACGACATACGGGCATCTACCTGCTCCAGGATCTCGGCTTTCTGCTTCTGCTCCTCCTCCAATTGGCGGCGCAAGAAATAGTAACTTACCACCCATGCCACGAACACGACCAAGGCTGTGATATAAAACATCTTTGCCCACCATGAGAGATACCAAGGCGGAAGCACGGAGACCATGAGCGAATAGACTTCCTCGCCAACATTGCCCTCGCCATCCACAACATGCACCGTGAGACGGTAGTCGCCATACGATAAGCCATTGTAAGTGATGTCGAGGTTGCCATCCTTCAGATAGTGCCAGTCTTGGTCGCTGCCCTCCAGCTGATAAGCATAGACGGCAGAAGGGTGGTCGGCAAAAGGCAGGTCAGTAAGCTGGATAACAAAGTTGTTCTCGTCACTATTCAGTACCAGTGTCTTTGCCTCACGAGGATTCACAGACTTCTCCGCATCGGCAAAGTTATCCAGCATATCCTCCTGAGTCTGCTTGCCGTTGACCACAATGCCAGCCAAGAGCAACTTGCCCTGCTGGCTCATCCGCTTGATGACATCAGCTCGTACGGTCACAAAGCCGTCGTTGCCACCCATCATCACCTCGTGGGTTAGGCGAGAGTAGAATATATTGAGCGGTGTTACGGCAGGAACCGTAAATCGACGGCACTCGCCCTGAGTGTTGAGCAGACAGCACTCGTTGCCTGTTATCGCCCAGATGGTGCCTTCCACATCGCACATCGTGCTTACCTTGCCCCCTATCTTCCATTCCTTGGCATCAAACTTGGAACCTTTCATTGGGATGGAAGCGAAATAGCATCTTATCGCACTGTTGTCGCCAACCCACACATTACCCTTGTGGTCTGCCATCATATAGTTGATGACATCGGCATTGTCAACATGCAGCACCTGTAGCGTGGCGGCATTGATGCAGTCAAGGCGATTGTAGGTAGATGCCCATACCTGCCCCTTGGCATCCATCACCATCTGACCGACGTGCAGACCCGACAAGGCGTTCTTGCCTTGGTCTGAGAGATGGATGTCGGCAACGGTCTTGCCAGACAGCAGCTCTTGCTTGCTCATGATGAAGATGCCGCCCATATACGATGCCATCCACATCCTGCCCTTGCGGTCTTGCAGGATGTCGTAAGCCCAGGCGGTGGAGTACTTGCCAGTCTTGTCGTATACGATGAAGTTGCGCATCTGATGGGTGCTGCGGTCGTAGAGGTTGATGCCGTGGTCGGTGCAAATCCATACATCACCGTCACGGTCTTCGAATATCTTGCGTACACGGTTGTGGGTAAGGGGATAAGCCTGATTGTTCTGCTTATACCACGCCACGTCTTGGTAACCGACACTGCCATCCTCGGAGGTTCCTCCCTGACGGAAACGAATCAATCCGTTGGTTCCGCCCATCCACCATTCTCCGCTACGTGTTTGGAGGATGGCGTGCAAGCAGTTGCCCTCGCCAGAGAAGGTTACCTTGTCGAGAGATACATAATTATAATAGGTGTGGGTGGAGAGGCGAGACAATCCGTTGTCTGTGCCCACCCATACATTCTGCCACTTGTCTACGAAGCAAGCCCATACGATATTGTTGGGGATGGTGGCCGCATTGCGAGAGTCGTGGGTATAGTGAGTGATGGCATTGTTCATCGCCATCACATAGAGTCCATTGTCCGTACCGATGTAAAGGTTGCCGTTGGCTTCCTCTGCGAGGCATTTTACCGAGTTGCCATCCAGGGCAGCTATCTTGGAGAAAGTCCTCAGTTGGATATCGGCGCAGTAGAGTGCGCCCTCAGTTCCTATCCAGTAGCAATGACGCTTGGTGTCGTAAGCCAAGGCGTTGACCAATGGCTGAGAACCTGCGGCAAGCGGCAAGAGACGGTTGCCCAGGTAGAGACCGTTCATCTTGCCTTGCAGCAATCCCTTTGCGGTATGCAGCAGGGCATAGACATCGCCC
This sequence comes from Lachnospiraceae bacterium, assembly GCA_963604545.1. Taxonomy (GTDB): domain Bacteria; phylum Bacteroidota; class Bacteroidia; order Bacteroidales; family Bacteroidaceae; genus Prevotella. The sequence goes on from CAVCRI010000079.1 coordinate 4,266, forward strand.
TCGTAGTGAGCGTTCTTATTTTTCAGGTCGAGCACACGCAGTTCTTTGATGGCCTTGCGCTTCGCCTCGTCATTATAGTTGGTTACGGCTGTGGTCTGCCAATAGGTATCGGCATGGGTATCAAATTTGAGGATGCCATTGCCCGTGGCAAGATACAGCAGGTTGCCCTCGATGGCGAGCGCATTGACACGGGTATTGCTAAAGCTATGCTCTCGATAGTGGCGATAGCCGTGATAGCCATCGTAGCTATAGAGACCATTGTCTGTGCCTACCCACATCATGCCTTGGGCATCTTGGGTGATGGCGCACACGGTCTGGGCTCCTTCGAGCGATACGTTGGCAAAACGCTGGGCATGAGCCACAACTGCCAGCAACATCATCAGGGTTACAATATATACTCTGCGAATATAAAATGTCATATCTTGTGTATTGTTTTATTAGTTCTTGCAGGTTGCAAAGATAAACATTTCTCAGCACACCGCCAAATAAAGTGAAATAAAAAAAGCTACAAGACTGGAGAAAATGAGCTGCAAACCCAAAGGAAAGAGACTTTGCAAATAGATAAGAGTGTTTTTATTGCTAGACAAAAGAGGCAATAAACCTAAATGTAATTGTCTATAGACTTATGTGAAAGTTATGTTCTCAGTCTCAGAACATAAGTTTTCAGACTAAGAACTTATATTTTCAGACTCAGAACATAAGTTCTAAGACTGAGAACATAGATTTTTACTAGTAATAAAAAGATTTTTAGATAGAAAGAAAAAGTCTTTTATCTAGGTATAAAAAGAAATTCCCCCAGGCAGAGAGCATCGCTCAATGCCTAGGGGGAAGTAATATATCCAGTGACGAAGGCTAGATTGCCTATATCCGAGGCTAGACTGCCTGCAACTGGAGAGTCTTTTCTATGTTTCTCTTTGCATCCTTCACCTTGAGAATGATATTGCCTTTCTGTGCCTTGCTCTGCACGATGACCACGAGCTTGCCAGAGAAAAGCTTCATCTGTGGCTGGGTGAATGGTTCGAGCGAGGTGGCATCGCCATTGCAGGCTGCCTTGAATGTTCCTGCGCCTGTTACCTCGAAGGTCAGTTCATCATCGGCAAGAGGACACTCGTTGCCATCCTTGTCGAGGAGACTGACGGTGACGAAAGCCAAGTCTTTGCCATCTGCCTTGAGACTAGTGCCGTGCTCCATGTCGCAACCTTCCACCATACAAGCCACGCCTGTATCAGGATTGTCTGGGCATTCGGCGACGAGCCTCATCTGGGTAGGCTCGCCAGCAGTACGCTTCATGTCCTCGCCTACCTTGTCGCCATACTCGTTATATGTAACCACACGAATCTCGCCTGGCTCATACTTCACATCATTCCAGCGCAAGCGATAACGGTCAAGACGACTGGATGGGTCCTTGCGCACCCTGCCCTGGCTCTTGCCATTCACAAAGAGTTCGCCCTCCACGCCATCGGTGTAGCAATAGACAGGGGTAACCTGTCCCTCCCTGCCCTGCCAGTTCCAGTGAGGTAAGAGGTGGGTGGTATGCTGATGCTTGTTCCAACGGGCACGATACATATAGTAGCGATCCTTTGGCAAGCCAGCAAGGTCGCAGATGCCGAAGTAGCTGCTACGGCTAGGCCAATAGGTATCGTATGGGGTTGGCTCGCCGAGATAATCGTAGCCCGTCCATACGAACTCGCCGATAACCCAACTGTAGTCATCCTGCATCTTCCAGTCATCATCTGGCAGGTTGCTCCACGAGCAGTTCTGCGTATCATAGCTGGAGCATTGACCGTCAGGGTATGGGTTATTGTCATTGGCACCCACCACGACAGGGAACTTATACACGCCACGAGAGCTTACGGTGGATGCTGTCTCTGAGCCAAGCAAGAAGCCCTGTGGCAACTGCTCAATATTCTTGAAGTACTTATGCACACGATAGTTGAAGCCCGGCACGTCCATCGCCTGCGCGAAGCCACTCTTCAGTGCAGCCTCTGCCCTATCCATACCCTGGGTAACAGGGCGAGATGGATCGTACTGATGGCATAGATTTTGTAGGTGCTTGGCAATCTCTACGCCCTCCTTGCTCCACTGCTCAGGAATCTCATTGCCGATGCTCCACATGATGATGCTAGGATGGTTGCGATGATGCTTCACCAAGTTGGTGATGTCCTTGTCGCTCCACTCCTTGAAGAAGCGGGCGTAACCATTCTTGCACTTAGGGTAAATCCACATGTCGAAGCTCTCAGCCATCACCATCATGCCGAGCGAATCACAAAGCTCCATCTGCAGGGTGCTTGGCATGTTGTGGGCAGTGCGGATGGCGTCGCATCCCATCGCCTTCATCGTCTTGATTTGGCGGATAAGGGCTGCCTTGTTCTCGGCTGCACCAAGAGGTCCGAGGTCGTGATGCAAGCAGACACCCTTTATCTTGCGGGTTACGCCATTGAGCTGGAAACCATAGTCCTTGCTCACGGCGATGGTGCGGATGCCCGTCTTCACGGTCTGCACATCGGCAATCTTCTTGCCTTCATATCGGGTCAAGGTTACCTTATATAAATAAGGAGTCTCTGGAGTCCAGAGCTGAGGGTTCTGCACCTTAAGGGTTGTCTTCACCTCAGGGGCTGCGCCATTGATGGTTTGCTGAGCAACCGTTTTGCCATCCTTATCGGTCAAGGCAACAATGGTCTTGCCGCCCTTGCCGAGCTTGCCTTCCAAGAGGGCATTGACCTCTACCTCAGCCTCAGCCTTCGAAGCCTTTAAGGTGCGCACGAAGGTATCCCAGGTAGAGAAGTTCTCATTGCCATATAGTTCCACGGAAACAGGGCGATAGAGTCCACCGCCCGGATACCAGCGACTGCTCTCCTCCACATTGTTGAGATGCACCTCGATGAGATTGCTCTTGCCAAACTGGATGTATGGCGTGATGTCGATGCGGAAGGCATTGTAGCCATAAGCCCATCTGCCCGCCTCCTTGCCATTCACGGTAACCACTGGCTCGCTCATCGCTCCATCAAAGCAGAGGATGGCTCGCTTATAGCCCTTAGGGGCTGTCCAGTTCATCTTGTACCTGCCCTCGCCAATCCATGGCAAGGCACCTGAGCGGCCCGACTTCTCGGTCTTCTCCTTCTCGCCATTCTGCTCGATGGCAACCATCTGGAGGTCCCACTTCTTATCGAAAGGTCCAGAGATAGCCCAGTCGTGAGGCACCTGTACCTGAGACCACGAATTGCCATCGCGAGAGAAATCCCACGATGGCAAGTTAATGGTCTTGCGACTCTGCGCCTGGCACATCGCTGAGAGTGCCAGGGCGAGAGTTGCTGTTGTCAAAAAACGTTTCGTATGAATCATATTATAATATTTTACTTGAAAGCTTCCTGAAGAGCTGTCGTTGGTTTGCCACTATTGTCGAAAGCACCCTTGTCGTAGCCGTTCCAATTGCTATTGCACTCAGGCTCCCAGTAGAACACACCTTCGCAAGTAGAGATAGCCTTGCAACCATCCACCATCTTCTTGAGGAAAGGAGCGGCATTCTCTGAATCCCAAACCATACCAATCTCCGTGATGATGACATCGCAGTTGTATTTGGCAGAGAGGGTCTTGATGTTGCTGAGACAATCATCCGATACTTCGCTCCAAGTCTTGTCCGTAATCCAGTCTGGATAGAGAGACATTCCGATGACATCCCACTTGGCACCATTCTGCTTCAAGCCGTCGAACATCCAAGTGTACTGACTGAGGTTGTTGCCCTTATCGAGGTGAACGATGACCTTAGCCTGTGGATAGACTGCCTTCACCGCATCATAACCAGCATTGACGTAAGCGGCGAAGTTAGCCATATTCTTAGAGGCACGACCTGTTACCATCAGTGCATCCTCGCCTTCGGCATCATTCCAGAGCATACCGTCGGTGGTCTCATTGCCCACCTGCACCCACTCTACGTCTACGCCCTTGTTTTTGAGGGCAGTCAACACGTCGGTGGTATGGTCGGCTACTGCCTTCTTCATCAGGTCGAAGGTATAGTTTTTCCAAGCCTCTGGAACATACTGCTTGCCTGGATCTGCCCAAGTATCAGAGTAATGGAAGTCTATCATCACTCGCATGCCGAGCTGCTGGGCACGCCAAGCCTTAGCCACGACATCAGCCTTGCCACACCAGCCATCCTCTGGGTTTACCCATACACGGAGGCGGATGGAGTTCATGCCGAGGTCACGGAGCAGAGACATACACTCCTGCGTCTTGCCATTGGCATTCTTGAAGGTCTTGCCATTGGCTTCCATCTCTGTGAGCCAACTGACGTCTGCGCCCTTGGCAAAGCCAGTCATATCGTATGTAGGCTTCGTCTCTGGAGTGGTATTATCATCGTTGCTGCAACTCGTGCCTGTGATGGAGAACAAGAGTGCTGAAGCCAGCAACACGGCTTTTCCTAATATTCTTTTCATTGCTATATTGTTCGGTTTTATAGTTATCTCTGCACCATTCTGTATAGATGATGATGCAAAGATAACATTATTATTGTTTGCTTATGAAAGAATCGTTCTTTCTTTTGATATTATTCTGTGCAAAGGTTTGCACAGGATGCTATTCATACTTCCAAGTCATGGTGTTGAGGTCGGCGGTAACGGTGAACTCCGTCTCACCATTCTCGTCACCAAACCAGATGTCCCAAGAACCATCAGCAGAAGTCAACTTAAACTGCTCGCCATCGGCACCATACCATGTCTGCTTATCATCCTTGTTCTCGCCTACATAGATGAACCTGAAATTCTCCCATGAGCTTGGCTTATACTTACAGGTATAAACACCGTCGCTCACCTTGGTCATTACAGCAAGAAGGCTACTGCCATCCTTACTAAACATGCAGAGGGTATTGCTTGCCTCTGGCTCTGGCGTAGTCTGGTCGCCAGCCACGATAGAATACTCCAGCTGGCTATGCTCACCCACCTTCACGGTAACGGTGTAAGTACCAGCCGTAGGAATGTTCACACTACCTGCGGCAGAAGTATCTGTCATCTTGCCATCAGCAAGGGTGTAGTTCAAGGTCTTGGCAATAGGCTCACCCTTATCACCTGTACTCTTGTTGTATGTAGCACCAGTACCTGTAATACTGATAGGAGTATTGGCGGCTGTGGTAGTTATCACCTTGGTCCAAGCATAGTTAGGGGCATCATAACTCATCGCCTCGCCATTCAACTGCATTTCCTTGATAAAGGTTGCAGTCATCTCCTTGGTCTGCGTATTCAACACGGTATAATAGATACCTGCTGGCTCAGGGAACCAGAAGTTCCATGCGCTCAGAGCATTGTCCATGGCGTAAGTGCCATCAGAAGCAGAGTTACCCCAAACGGTGCCATCATTCTCCTTGCCCCAGAAGTTCATCCAAGAAGAGACGTTCATATATCCGCCGTACACGCCATCTGAACTAGGAGAGTAGAGGTAGGTCAACACATTGTCCTTATCCTTGTTCAAGATATTGATGTAACTCATATCTATTAAATAAGGTGTAACGTTCACTGCACAGACATTGCTGTAAGCAGCATCAAGGTTGGCTCCCATCTGACTCTTGATGCGGAAGTAGATAGGTGCTTTCTGGTCTGGAGTCATTCCCAGTTCCTTTGCCGCAGCATTGAGGTCGCCGCCCGTAAAGCTCTTGGAGAGATTGGTTACCGTATACTCCTTTACATTGGCAAAGTCCTCTGAGGCTGATGCCTGGAGATAAGTGAGCAACGTACCATTGCCCGCTGGTTTGGTCTCATCGCTAGAGAGGAGCGTTGGGTTCTGCCAAGCGAGCGAGAGCACTTGCACCTTGCTGTTCTCCACAGAAAGAGCCACTTCTGATGACGATGCCATCAATTCGGATGCCTTAAAGCCATCCAAGTATATCTTGTCGCCACTCTCATCGCAGCTCACCATGGCGGTGAGTGCGAAGAGCAGCATCATTAGGTTTCTAAATATCTTTTTCATTGTTGTTTGCTTTGTAATTTAACACTTAACATTCAACACTTAACATTGAATTAGTAGTTGTCGTTATGAAGATTTGGATTTGCGGTAAGCTCGGTGTTAGGGATTGGATAGATGTTATACTTGCTATCCACTGCCTGTCCATCGTGGGTGCCGCCCTTCCACTGCCAGATATACTTATTGGTAGTAAACTGGTCGTAGCGAATCAAGTCGGTGCGGCGATAGCCCTCATGATAAAGCTCACGGGCACGCTCATCGAGGATAAACTGAAGGAACTCATCATCGCTAGCAAAGCTGCTTGCCCATACATCCGAAGCACCTGCACGCTCACGGAGCAAGTTAATCCAATAGATGGCACCCTGCTTGCGAGAAGCAATCACGTTAGGGTCACTGGCATCTGTGCCACCATTCCATGGATCCCAGTCATTGTGCAGACGAGCCACACACTCGGCGTACATCAGGTAGACATCAGCCAAGCGGAAGAGAGGGAAGTCGGTATCCACACCATCGTTGGATGTATTGGAAGAGGCTGTGCCATCATCCTTCAAATTGCTCCACTTCTCTGAGAGATAACCAGCCTTCTCATCAGTCATGCTAGAGACATCCTTGGTCTGGTCGGTGGTGAAGAACTTGCAACGCTTGTCGCCATTGCCCTGCACATCGGCATCAGAGAACTTATCCACGAACTCTGGGCGCAAGCGGAACTCACTCCAGCCTGCTGTTGCACCGAAATCTCCAGGTTTTTGATTGGCATTCGACATACTGAGCTGTCCACAAACCATATAGGTAGACGCACCCCAGCTCACGGTATGTGTGGCAGAGACAGGGAGCGCAAAGATAATCTCATTGGTGCGCTTGTCGTTATCGGCATTGAAGAGCTTGCTGTAATCACTCTCCAAAGTATAGCCCATATCCATCACCTTCTGACAAGCCTCCTTGCACTCGGCATACTTAGCCACGCCAGTATATACCTCGCTATTCAGATAGAGCTTGGCAAGCAAGGTGTAGGCTGCACCCTGAGAAGCCTGACCGTAAGGACAAGTTGAGGCAGGAAGCAAATCGCCTACGCAATCCTTCAACTCGCTCTCAATATAGCTGAAAGTCTCCTGAGGGGTAGAACGTGGAGGGATGAAACTGCCCACAGGGTCGTTCTCTGTCACCATCGGAACATAGCGGAAGAAGTCGAGGGCATGGTAATAGAACAAGGCACGCATGAATCGAGCCTCAGCCTTATACTCCTTCATCTTCACCTCGTCCTCGCCAGAGAAGCTGGCACTGTTGGCATTGCGAAGGAACTCGTTGCAGAGGGCGATGTTGTAGTAGATGCGATAATACATATCTGACACCCAGGCATCGTTGGCATCCCAAGAGAGATAGGTCAAGCCTGTGGTCTGCTCGCCTGTCAACCAGGTAGAGGCCATCTCATCAGTACCACACTCCTGCATATTGATAAACATACGCATGTAGTCGAAGCCACTGCCACCATTCAGCACGGACGACATGTCTTTGTTGTCGCCACCTTTGCCCTGGCCACTGGTCACCATGGCGGCATAAATCTTGCCGAGCACAGCCTGATAGTTGGCAAGGCTAGTATAAACATCCTTGGAGGTTGTCTCCGTCTGAGGATATTGGTCGAGATCGGAAACGCAGCTGGTAGCACTGGTCAGCACCGCTGTTCCCATCATCATCGTATATAATATATTCTTAAGTTTCATTGTTGTTGTTTCTTTTAATTTCAAACAATAGAATTCTTCACTCTCGCTCTTCACTCTTCACTTAAAACTGGAATCCGAGACTCAATGAGTAGGTGCGAGGACGTGGATAGAAAGAGTTGTCCATTCCGTTTGGCACCTCTGGGTCTGTACCAGAATAGCCTGTGATAGTAAAGACATTCTGTACCATCGCTGATACGGTGAGCGAAGCCCACTTGCTAATCTTGCCCACATTGTAACTGAGGCTCAGGTTGTCGAGCTTCAGGAACGAAGCGTTCTCCACATAGTAGTCTGAGAGATACTGACGGGTCTTGAAACCTGTCTTGAGGAAACTCTTGTTGAGGTTGTTGAGCTGAGAGTTGTTGTAGCTTACGGTTTCCCATGCGCCAGTGCTCATGCCCATACCATTATATACGTAGTTGTCGATGTTGGCACGGAAACTCATGCCGAGGGTCAACTGCTTGTAACGCAAGCTGGTGCTCAATCCCATGATATACTTAGGGGCTGGTGAATGATAGCGATAGAGGTCTGCCTCGTTGATTTCGCCATCGCCATTGAGGTCAGCATATGCTCCCTCGATTGGCTTGCCTGTCTCTGGGTCGTAGAGCTGATGGTATACGTAGAACATATATGGCTCATAACCCTCTGACAATACCTGGAACTGGTAAGCGTCGATGGATGGACCTACCTTCACATTGGTCTGCGAGCCGCCCTTGACGAGCGAGAGGTTCTTCACCTTCATATTCTGCCAAGTGAAGTTGTAGCTCAAATCCCACTGCCAGTCCTTGGTCTGGATAGGGGTGGCATTGAGAGAAACCTCGATACCCTTGCTGTCCACATTACCTACGTTGGTCAGGATAGTCTTGGAGAAATTGGTACCTGCAGCTGTTGGAACAGATGCCAGCAAGTCCTTGGTCTTACGGGTATAGAAGTCGATGGCACCACCGATGCGACCACCAAGGAATCCGAAGTCGAGACCGAAGTTCCAAGAGGTTGTGGTCTCCCACTTCAGGTTCTCCACGTATGCCTCAGGACGATAAGTAGTGATGTAACGGCCATCGATGAGAGCCTCGGCGCCTGCCACACTAGAGGTATAGACAGGAAGATAATTGTAGTTGCCGATGCCATCCTGCTGACCGGTAACACCATAGCTGGCACG
>CAVCRI010000080.1:0-12812 GCA_963604545.1 Lachnospiraceae bacterium
CCTTAGAGTCTTACTTTAAGCCAGCAGCAGAAAAGTGCGGAGCGAAGCCTAAAGTAGTTATGTCTAAATGATGGTTGCTGCCAAAGGATGGCAACGATTGAATGATACCCATAGACATCTTATTTGTGTTTTGATGGGTACAAAGATACGGCTATTAGGCGAAATAACCAAAAAAAATCCCAACAATCTTGCTGATTATTGGGATTTCTTAACTTTATACTTAATCTTATCGAATCCTTCGCCATAGACACCGATGACGGCACTCTGGCTGACAAAGGCATGAGGGTCTATCTCGCTGATGAGACGGAAGATGGCTGGTGCCTGACGCTGCTTTGCCAAGACAAACAGCATCTTGACATCCTGACCGGAATAGAAGCCACTGGCATTCACCACCGTCACTCCCCTATCGGCATCGGTATTGATGCGCTTGCCTATCTCCTCATACTTCTGGGAGATGATGAAGAACTGCACGCTTCTTCTACGACTGTTCACCACTTGGTCAATACAGAACGCCTGCACACAAAGTACTACATAACCATACAGCACTTTCTCCACATCATGTACCACCAGATAACTGGAAGAGATGATGAAGATGTCGCATATCATGATGACACGTCCCAAGGACATATCCCGATACTTGTTGACGATGGCGGCAACAATATCCGTTCCACCCGTACTACCACCACAAGAGAATCCCAAGCCGATGCCACAACCACAGAAGATGGCACCGAGGATGGCTGCCCAAAGCGGTTGGTTCTGCAGGAGATGCAGATTGCCTAAATTGGTGGATGAGAATATAGAGGTAAGGGTGGTTACCACAATAACAGCATACACCGTCTTGACGCAGAACTTACCGCCCAATATCTTGAAGGCTGCTACCAGCAGACAGGCATTGACCACGAAATAAGGTATCTGCACTGGCAGACCTATAGCCCAATAAATGATAGAAGAAATACCTGGAAGTCCGCTCGCCGTCACGTTCGTAGGCAAAAGGAACACATTCCATCCGATGGCGTAGGAAATCATTCCTATCGCTATCAACACATAGTCTTGCACCGACTTCCACAAAGGGCGCTTTGAAGAATTCATAATTTATAATGAAGAATTAATAATTAAGAATTAATAATTAATAATTAAGAATGAAGAATCGCCTCCCATCAGCAGGATTCAATTATACATTATTAATTATACATTGTACATTATCTTTCTACCAGAATTTCTTCTGATCCTCTGACCACTCAAAACCCTGAGAAGCCATTTTTTCCTCTAACTCTTTTCTGTCCACATTGAAGTGGTAGCAAATCTCGTCTAATGTATCGAACTCATGGTCACGAAGCAGGAAGTTGATGGCACTTACCAGCATCGGTACATCGTTCATCGGTAATTTATCCATTTTTCAATTTATAATTAACAATTAATATTTCTCTTTATATAATGAGACTGTGAAAAAGGCTGCACACGGCTCTCTTTCCGAATCACGCTGCAAAGGTACTACTTTTCTTGGAAATACGAAAAATCCCAGCCATCAAAATGAATGATAGCTGGGATTTTTTATTGAAAGCGGGGATTACATATCCCATTTTTCATCTATTCCTTACGCACTCGCTGCCACTGAAATCCAGTCGAAGACGAATGAGCAAACACCGAATGCCACGATACCTACGGTGCAGATGGCAAGAGCCAACTTAGTACTGCATGCGCTCTGGAAGGTTGGCAATGGGTTGTCGTTGTGCTTGATGAACATAGCCTTCACGATGAGCAAGTAGTAGTACAAGCTGATGACCGTGTTGACCAAGGCGATGAATACCACGCCGTATGCCCAAGCACCGAGTGTGGTGTGGATGTCGTGTGTACCTACGGCAGCCATGAACACGAAGAACTTAGAGAACATACCTGCGAATGGAGGAATACCACCCAATGAGAACAATGCCAAGGTCATCAAGAAAGCCAAACGAGGGTTTGTCTTGTAGAGACCATTGTAGCTGTCCATCTGTACAGTACCGTTGTTGTGCTCCTCTACGGCTGAGATGATGGTGAAGACGCTCATGTTAGCTACTACATAGATAAGAACATAGTAAGTAAGAGCGGTCACGCTCATCGCTGAGTTGCCAACTACTGCCAACATGATGTAACCTGCCTGAGAGATAGAAGAGAATGCCATGAAACGCTTCAAGTCGCTCTGACGGATGGCGAAGAGGTTGGCGATGGTGATAGAGAGCACGATGACGATATAAAGCAATACTGTCCAGTACTCAACCATTGGTGCAAACACCTTCATCAAGATAGCGCAGAGGGTGAATGCAGCAGCGCCCTTAGACACTACAGAGAGATAACCTGTCACTGTAGTTGGGGCACCCTGGTATGAATCGGCTGTCCAGAAGTGGAATGGAACCAAGGAAATCTTGAAGCCCAAGCCACTGAAGAAGAATACCATACCAGCGATGGTCAATGGAGAAGCAGCAATCTTGGTTGCCACATCGTCGAAGTACAACGTACCACAAGCTGCATAGAGCAAAGAGATACCGTAGATCATCACGCCACTAGAGAATGTAGCGGTGAGGATGAACTTAGCACCAGCCTCTGCTGAGTTGTGACGGTACTTGTCGAATGCTACGAGGCAAGCCATTGGCACAGATGCCATCTCAAGGCCCAAGAAGAACAAGAGGAAGTGGTTGGCACTTACCATCATGTTCATACCGAGCAGTGTGGAGAGTGTGAGCATATAGAACTCACCCTCCTTGAACGCTGTATCCTCACGGCTCAACCATTCCTTTGCCTGGATGAGCACAATGAGCGTACCGAGAGCCAAGATGGTCTTGATGACACCCTGGGCAGCACCCGTGGTGTACATACCACCGAAAGCCTCAGTAGCTTCTGTAGGGAAAATGTTGATGGCGATGTGAGCCACCATCAAGAGGCATACCAGAGGATTGAACCACTTACGGTCTGCGCTCTTGGAACTGCAGAAGTCAGCTATGAAAGTGATAAGCAGGACTGCCATCAAGGTAGCCTCTGGAATCATATTTAAAAATTGACTGTAATTCATTTCTTCTGATATTTATTACATATTAATTACACTAAAGATAGGACCTACAGCGTCCATGATAATCTCCTCTGCCCAGAGTGGGAACATACCGAGACCTGCTACGCAAGCTATCAAGCCTGCCACGGCGATACGCTCGTCCCATGTGGCATCGTGAAGCTTCTCCAACTTTGGATTTGGAACCTTCTGATACAAGATCTTACCCACGCAACGCAAGATGTAAACCGCTGTTACAACGATTGAGGTACAAGCGATGATGGTACATACACGATGGAACATATCTGCATTCTGGAAGGCACCCACGAAGATGGTCATCTCGGCTACGAAACCTGAGAAACCTGGCAAACCGAGGTTGGCCAAACCTGCCACAGCATAACCTACTGAGAGGAATGGAATGATCTTCATCAAACCGCCCAAGTAACGTACGTCACGAGTTCCTGCCTGGTGGTAAATCATACCGATAACGGCAAAGAAGAGGGCGGTCATCAAACCGTGAGACAACATCTGAAGGATAGCACCAGTAGCTGCTGTCTGGGTCATCATACAGAGAGCGAAGAGCACCATACCACAGTGAGACACTGAAGAGTAAGCGTTGATGTACTTCAAGTCGGTCTGAACACAAGCAGACAAAGCACCATATACGATAGAGATGGTGGTCAATACCAAGAACACCTTAATCCAGAATCCGTGAGTAGCGGCTGGCAAGAGGAACATGGCGATACGGAAGCAACCGTAACCGCCGAGCTTCATCAATACACCGGCGTGCAACATAGATACGGCTGTTGGCGCACTGGCGTGACCATCAGGAGACCATGTGTGGAATGGGAACAAGGCACCGAGGATACCGAAACCGATGAAGAGCAATGGGAAGAACACGTTCTGTACGCTCTCTGGGATAGCGTGGGCACCATTGGTATGGTGAGCGATATCCATGATTTCGAAGGTCTGAGCACCACTATAGAAGTAGATACCCAAGATACCGATGATCAAGAGTGCAGAACCACCCATCAACATCAAAGTCAACTTCATGGCTGAGTACTCCTTCGCACCACTACCCCATACACCAATCAAGAGGTACATAGGGATGAGGGCTACCTCGTAGAACATGAACATGGTGAACATATCCACGGAGATGAAGAAGCCATACACACCGATGCTCAAGAGGGTGAACCAGAGGAAGTATTCCTTCTTCATAGGCTCCATCTGCCAAGAGGCAAATGTACCTGTGAACACGATGATGGATGTCAAGAGCAACATCACCACAGAGATACCATCTACGCCAAGGCTGTAGTTGATGTGCAATGGCTCAAACCAAGGCACGCTGTAGGTGAAGAGCATAGGATATTGGTCGGCTGGCATTGTCTCACGAGCGTCGAGAAATGCAAACACCAAATAGACGGAGAGGGCTACCAAAGCAGTGGCACCTGCTACCATCACACCACGCACCTGCTTGTCGTTGCGGCTCAACCAGAGACCGAGCAGCATCAGGAGTGGTACTATGACGAATAAACTTAAATTCATTTCTTTTCTTATTACTTAATTGTGAGACATTAATTAGAGAATAGCGAGCAACACGAGTGTCAATGCCACGGTACCTGTAAGGAACCAGATAGCATAGCTGCGTACGTCGCCGCTCTGCCATGGACGGATAGTCTCGCCTGCCTCCTGTGTACCCCAAGCCATGAAGTTGAAGGTGCCATCGATGACACGACGGTCGAACCATGCGATTGGCTTAGAGAAGCAACCGAAGACAATCTTGTGGGTGAAGAACTGCCAAGCATCGTCGATATAGAAACGATTCAAGGCTGCCTTGTGCAACTTAGGCATCTTCTTAGCCAAAGCGTCTGCGAGAGGAGTCTTCTTAGGAGCATACATATAGGTAGCAAGACCGATACCGATGAGGGCTACGATAACAGATGTTGTGGCAACGCTCATGTCGATATGGATGTCATAGCTCATACCGTCTGCTGATACGAAGTGACCGAATGGAATCAAACCGCAGAACACTGAGATAACTGCGAGGAATACCAATGGACCCCACATCACGAAAGGAACCTCCTGTGGTTTGCGACGGTTCTCTGGATCAAGCTCATAATAGCTCTGACCCCAGAAGATAACGTAGTAGAGACGGAACATATAGAATGCTGTCATACCAGCTACCACTGTCATAAACCAGCCCATGAATGGAGAGAACTGGAAGCAAGCAGAGATAATCTCATCCTTTGACCAGAAACCTGCGAATGGAGGAATACCTGCAATCGCCAAGCAACCAATCAAGAAGCAGATGTTGGTGATAGGCATGTACTTGTGCAAGCCGCCCATGTAGTCCTTGAAGTTGCTGCCGATGATGACGATGATGGCACCAGAGCAGAGGAACAACAAAGCCTTGAACATAGCGTGGGTGAACAAGTGGAAGATACCTGCCATATAACCCAAACCACCATGGTGGTTGTCAACAGCGAAGCAAACGCCGAGGGCAACGAGCATGTAGGCAATCTGAGAAATAGTAGAGAATGCCAAACCACGCTTGATGTCGCGCTGGCAGCAAGCTACGGCTGCTGCATAGAATGCAGTGAAAGCTGCGATATATGCTACATAGTGGAGGGTGTTAGGAGCATACTCCACCCAAATTGGGAAGAGGCTTGCCACCTGATAAACACCAGCCACAACCATGGTAGCAGCGTGAATCAATGCAGATACAGGAGTTGGACCCTCCATCGCATCTGGCAACCAGATGTGCAATGGGAACATCGCACTCTTACCAGCACCACCGATGAACATGAGGAACAATGCGGTTGGCATCACCCATGCAGCACCAGCCAAGGCACTGTGAAGCTCTGGCTGAGCGTTCAAGTCATAGTTGAAGGTACCTACATAGAAGCTATAGAACAAGATACCAATCAAGAAGAAGAGGTCAGCGAAACGAGTTACGATGAACGCCTTCTTGCTGGCATGTACTGCAGCGTGCTTTGGATAGTAGAAACCGATGAGCAAGTATGAGCAGACACCTACCAACTCCCAGAATAAGTACATCTGGAAGATGTTGGTGGCTACAACCAAGCCCAACATTGACATGGTGAAGAGGCTCAAGTAAGCGTAGAAACGCTGCATACCCTTCTCATATCCCTCTACCTTGTAGTTCTCATCACGCTCAGCCATATAGCCGAATGAGTAGATGTGGACCATGAAGCTGACGGTGGTAATCACGATGAGCATCAATACGGAGATTGGTGTCAGGCGGAAACCAATGTTGAAAGTCAGCAACTCGGTAAACTTCAACCAAGTAAAATTAAATACGGTAACAGTTGGGTACAAGCCAGAAGCTTCACGACCAACGGCAAAGAAGTATTCGTATGCTGTGTAAAGAGACATAGCGAACACACAGCCCATCAGTACGGTACCAATGATAGCTGCTACCTGCTTTTTCATCTTCATACCCGCAAGTCCCAGAACCAGGAAGCTCAGGAATGGCAGAAGAAGTATCAAAAATGCATAACTGTAATTCATTGTCTTACTTTAGAATTTCATGTTTTCAATACTGTTCACCTGGTCACTGTTATAGTTGCGGTAAACGTTAATAATAATAGCCAATGCTACGGCTGTCTCGGCTGCTGCCACTCCGATGGAGAAGAGTGTGAAGAAGAAACCTTCCAACTCCCCTGGGAAGAGGATGCGGTTGAACACAGCGAAGTTGAGGTCGGCTGCATTCAATACAAGCTCGATGGAGATGAGCATGGCAACGAGGTTACGACGGGTAACGAAGCCATAAACACCGATGAAGAACAAGAGTGCTGAGAGCACGAAGAAACATTGTACTGGAATCATTTCTTATCCTCCTTTCTTGCGATTAAGATACCACCAATGATACATGCCAACAAGAATACTGAGATAAACTCGAATGGCAATACATAGCCATACTTGTCAGCACCTACGAGTGCGTTACCTACCTGGTCCATAGGAACCTCGGTATCAGCCACAGAAGCAGCCATATCAATGAAATGGTTCTTCAAGATGACGAATACCAACATAGCGAAACCTACGAGGCAAACGAGGGCGCGACCCAATACCTTGCTACCCTTCACGTGCTCCAAGAGTCCCTGGAGGGTACGCTTAGATACCAACTGGATGGCGAATACATAAAGCATGGTGATACCACCAGCATAAACACTAATCTGAGCTGCACCAAGATAAGTATAGTCGAGCAAGAAGAACATGCCCGCTACACCGAAGAGCACGAACAACAGGAATGTTGCCGCACGCATGATGCGCTTGGTAGCCACGCACATCACGGCTGAGCCAAGGATGACTACAGCCAAGATGACGAACATAAATAAATTTGCTGTTATCATTGTTACTGTCCTCCTTGATTACTTGGTCTTGGTGTTAAACTTACCGATTTCCAATGGTGCGCCACCGTCGATGAGGCCTGGCAGGCTTCCGCCCTTGTAAACCTCCTTGTCGAGGTGCATCACCAACTTGTTGCGGTCGAAGACGGCATTCTCGAAATCGTTGACAAACTTGATGGCACCGAAGTTGCATGCGTTGACGCAAAGCTCACAGAACATGCAGTCGCCCAAGTCGTACTGGTAATCCACCAACTTGCGCTTCTTCTTGCCTGTCTCCTCATCAACCACCATCTCGGTCTGAATCTTGATGGTGTCGTTAGGGCATGACTTCTCACACAATGTACAGCCCACACACTTGTAAGCCTCGTTCTCATCACGAACGAAGACCAAGCGACCACGGAATCGTGGAGAGATGTGGAGTGTAGTCTTGCGGTTCTCAGGATACTGCTCTGTGCTCTTAGGTGTGAAGTACTCCTTCATGGTAGTCTTCATACCGATAGCGAGGGTCTTCAAACCCGCAGCAATACCGCCGAAATATGAATTGTTAGACATACTTTCTTATTATTATAATAATGTGTATTTAATAATTACCTTCCGTGGAGATTATCCGTGGATGCCGAATGCTACGCACACTGTCATCAAAATCAAGATGACCAATGACAATGGCATCAAGTACTTCCACTCCAACTTCAAGATCTGGTCGATACGGAGACGTGGGAAAGTCCAACGTACCCACATCAAGAGCCAAACCACAGCGAAGGTCTTACCGAAGAACCAGATGAAACCAGGGATGAGGTTCATCAAGTTGTCGAAGCCCTCAATGCCGATGTTCAATGGCGCCCAACCACCGAGGAATACGGTAGAAGCGATACCAGAGATAACGAAGAGGTTGAGGTACTCAGCCAAGTAGTAGAAACCGAAGCCCATACCTGAATACTCTGTATGATAACCTGCAGTCAACTCACTCTCAGCCTCAGCCAAGTCGAAAGGACCACGGTTTGCCTCAGCGTTACCTGCTACGAGGAATACCAAGAAAGCCAAGATAGCTGGCACGTGACCCTTGATAATCAACCAGTTCCAAGCACCAGTCTGAGCCTCGACGATACCGCTCACCTGCATAGTACCTGTAAGCACTACGGCAGAAATCAAGCAGAGACCGAGAGACATCTCGTAAGAAATCATCTGTACGGCACCACGCATAGCAGATACGACAGAATACTTGTTGTTAGAAGCCCAACCTGCGAGGAACACTCCGAGCACGCCGATAGAAGAAACGGCAGTGATGAGGAATACACCCACGTTGAAGTCGAGGATATGCGCACCCTTGTTCCATGGAAGGAATGAGAAGGTACCCACAGAGGCAATGATCACGAGGAAAGGAGCCATGTAGTAGAGCAACTTATCAGCTCTATCCACGGCGAAGATTTCCTTGATCAACATCTTGAGCACGTCGGCGAACACCTGGAAGATACCCCAAGGACCTACACGCATAGGGCCAAGACGGCACTGGAAGTAGGCACACACCTTACGCTCCATAAAGATAAGTACGATGGCGATCAAAGCGTAAGCAGTCAAAATGCAGACACCGACGAGCACGCACTCTATCAAAATCGACAAGAAATCGCCCAAACCCAAGGTCTGGCGAAGGAGATTGTCGATGAATGTTGTTACTAAACTGAAATCAAACATTTCTTATATTCTTGAGAATGTTTATACCTTATTATATATTAACGGTCGATGTCTGGGATTACGAAGTCGATAGCCGCACCAGTTGTAATCAAGTCGGCAATCTTCTGACCGCGAAGCATTGGGTCGAGCGCACCTGTCAAAGACAAACCCATTGGGCGCATTTTCATACGGTATGGACTCTTGTCACCCTTTGAGTCGAGGTAAACACCAAACTCACCGCTGGCTCCCTCTACTGAGAAGTACCACTGTCCCTCTGGAACCTTGATGATAGGCTTCTGCTTGATGTAGAACTCACCCTCTGGGATGTTGTCGATCAACTGCTCGATGATGTCCAAGCTCTGATACAACTCCTGGATGTGTACATAGTAACGATCCATAGAGTCGCAACCTGTCAGGGTAATTTCCTTCCATTCCACCTTGTCATACATATCGTATGGATGACGCTTACGAGTATCGTTCTTCCAACCTGATGCACGACCAGCAGGACCAGTCACTGCATAGTTGATACAATCCTCAAGGTTCATAGGACCTACGCCTTCAAGACGGTTGTGAGTAATCACATTGTCGCCGAACACGTCGAGGTACTCCTGAATCATTGGGCGGAGATACTTGCAGAGAGTCTTCACGTTGGTAACGAAGTTAGGGTCAATGTCAGCTTGGCAACCACCGATACGGTAGTAGTTCTGAATCAAGCGACCACCTGTCGTCTCCTCCATCACGTTCAACACGTGCTCACGGTCACGCATACAGTAGAGGAATGCAGTCAAGGCACCCAAGTCCTGTGCGGTACAACCGAGGTAGAGCAAGTGAGAGTCGATACGCTGAAGCTCGTCCATAATGGTACGGATATAGTGGATACGATCAGAAAGCTCGATACCCATACCCTCCTCGATGACACCTACGAGAGCGTGGCGGTGCATCATGGCAGACAGATAGTTAAGACGGTCTGTTAAAGCCAAGGTCTGAGGATAAGTCATACCCTCCCACATCTTCTCGATACCACGGTGGATATAACCAAGGTGAGGATAGATGCGCTTTACGGTCTCACCGTCGATAACGGTCTGAAGGCGGAGCACACCGTGGGTAGAAGGGTGGTTAGGACCGATGTTCACCACATAGTCGTCCTCGTCGAAGCGACGCTTCTGTGTTGCAACCAAGTGACCATCCTGGCTCAAGCTGTACTCAACAGTAAAGTCATCCTCTGGCTCATCGGTGCAAGGGAACTTGTTAGCCTCTGGGCTCATATCGAAGTCCTTGCGCAATGGATAGCCCTTGAAGTCGGTGCGGAGGAAGAGACGGCGCATGTCTGGGTGACCCAAGAACTTGATGCCGACGAAATCGAATACTTCACGCTCCAACAAGTCAGCTACCTTCCAGAGATTGATGACTGTAGGGATAACGTCAGAGCCATCCACCTTCTTGGCGATAGCCTTGACTGAGCAACGCTCATTAGTCTGAGTGTTCTCAAGAATGTAGATACATCCGAGACCTTCCTCACCGAAGTCTTCACCGATGATGGTAACAAGGTAGTCGAAATGCTTCTCGTTCTTCAACTTCGCCATCTCTGAGGCGAAATTGTCAAAACTCAATTCAATATTATTCAGTTTCATGTTCTTATACCTTATTATATTAATCAGTTAGACCTTTCTGAGGGTCGAAGTCCTCAGGTACTTCAGTTACGATGATAGGCTCCTTGTGTCCGAGCTTGTTGGCATCAGAGAGGTTCTCGTTGCTCAAGCCACGAAGACCACCCTTGCTCATACTCAACTCCTTCTCCTCAGAGTTCATCTTGTGGTTGGCACCACCGAAGAATTTCTCTACCTTTACCTTACGCTGCAACTGCATCATACCGTAAAGGATAGCCTCTGGACGTGGAGGACAACCAGGGATATACACATCCACTGGAACCAACTCGCTGATACCACGAACCACGTTGTAGCTCTTCTTGAAAGGACCACCAGAGATGGTGCATCCACCGACAGCTACGACATACTTAGGCTCAGCCATTTCATCGTACAAACGCTTAAACACTGGTGCCATCTTGTTGGTAATTGTACCGGCACACATAATCAAATCGGCCTGACGTGGAGAGTTACGTGTTACCTCGAAACCGAAACGAGAGAAGTCGTAACGCGCACAACCTACAGCCATGAACTCGATACCACAGCAAGAAGTACCGAAGGTCAAAGACCAGAGTGAGTTACTACGTCCCCAGTTGATGGCGGCATCGAGAGAACCGACTACCACATTGGCACCACCCTCGTTGAGCTCTTGCGCAATCTTCTCGAGGGTATCATTGTCCTTAAACTCGTCGTAAGGAATACTCTTGATAGAGGCTCTTTTGTTTACTTCCATTCCAATGCTCCTTTCCGCCAAGCGTAAGCAAGGCCAAATACCAATACCAACAGGAAGAACCCGATGCTCACGAGAGCCATAGGTCCAAACTGCTTAACTACGACTGCCCATGGGTAAAGCAGCACGGTCTCAATATCAAACATCAAGAAAAGGATGGCGAAGAGGTAGTATCCGATGTGAGATGGCAACCAAGAGCTGCCACGTGTCGGAATACCGCACTCGAAAGGCTCACCTTTTACCGGATTGTATGAACGAGGACCGATAAGCTTAGCGATGACATAAGCAGCCACCACCAAAGTTACAGCCGTCAGCAAAACGGTGATAAATAGTGTAAAGTTCATAAAATTGTTATAACGTTATTTGTTTAAATGCTTCTAAGCGACTGCAAAGGTAACAAATAATTCTGAAAGAATGTGTTTTTAAAGTGTTAAATGTTAATTTTTGGCGCAAAAAAACAAAAAAGCCCGACAAGAGGTTGCTTTCGCTTCCCCTTGTCGGGCTTTTTCTAAGTCCTATACTATTAATTAAGGTGTAAATCTGTTTTCTCAATAAGGTGTCAAGATGCGGCGGTTCATTTCATACGACATGAGCTGCTTGATGGTAGCCTTCTCCTCTATACCAGAGGCGTATGTTACCTTCGCCCTGCCTCTCGGCAATATCTCCACACGCTGATAGTTGGCAGGTATCACCACCTTGCCGTCCCTCCCGAGCACGCCATACCGCCCATCGGCAGCCTCAAAGGCGGCATAATCGCCCACGAAGTCGGAGATATAATCAAACACAGGTTGCAACACCACGTCTTCCGCACTTGCCCTCAAGCCATAATATACGTAGCCACCATTCCTTCTCTCACTGAAAGGTTTCACATGGCTCAGGAATTTCTTCCTTTCCGCTTGTGTCATGCTCTTGTAGTTGCCAGCACGTTTCACGGTCACCATGGCATCGTCACCCACCACCTTTACGCCAGGCTTCAGCGAAGGAGGCAGGATACCCTTGCCATCACGCAGACCAGAGAACATACCCTCCCAGTTGCGCCACTTGTCTGGCAAGCCAAACTTGCGATAGTTACCCACGTTGTCGATAATCATGCACACCTTCTTCTTGTTCTCATGGTTGATACGCAGTCCCCTACCCACCATCTGCAGATACTTGGCAAGTGACAAGGTAGGGCGAGCCATTTGGATATACTCCACATCAGGACAATCGAAACCCTCATCAAAGAGATTCACGTTCACCATACAGTCCAGTTCGCCCTTTCTGAACGCCTCCACCATTTCCTCTCTTTTCTTTGCAGGCGTATTGCTGTCCAGAGCCACCGCCCTGATGCCCATCTGCTCATAATATCGGGCTATCACCTGGGCATGGAGGATGTCGATGGC
>CAVCRI010000081.1:0-12622 GCA_963604545.1 Lachnospiraceae bacterium
TAAGAGAGTTCTTGAATGTCTGCTCGAAAGCCAAGAACTTCAAGATACCCAAGTTAACTGACTTGTGGAAACGAAGACCTCCCTTGTATGGGCCAATCACGTTGTTGTGCTGGACGCGGTAACCCATGTTAGTCTGAACGTTACCCTTGTCGTCTACCCATGATACACGGAACTCGATGACGCGGTCAGGAATGCAAAGACGCTCGATGAGGTTTGCTTTCTCAAACTCTGGGTGCTTGTTGTACTCTTCCTCGATAGTACCGAGTACTTGACTAACTGCCTGGATGTACTCAGGCTCATTAGGGAATCTTCTCTGAAGATTCGCGATTACTTCTGATGCTTTCATAATCTTTTATCTTTTATTGGGTTTAAAATCCTTTTTATTGTTTGCGATTGCAAAGGTAAAGAAAAAGTTTGAAATAGCAAACAAAAAGAAAGAAAAATGCAGAAAAAGTAGAAAAAAGTCACTTTTTAACTTTTTGTAAGTAGAAAAATCTCCTTTTAGATAGCTTACACCTTATTATATATAGGGGAAAGTTAGGGAGGACAGTGCTGATAAGTCATTCTTGTAGATGAGATGAAACAGTTTGGTTTAATGTTTGTCTCGTTTTGGTGTGGTGTGTGGCATGGCATCGGCATAATATGAGTACCGATACCAAAACATATAGATGGCAGCCAACATTATGTAGAGTAGGACAACCTGCAATAGGTTGATGTGTATGCCTTCAAAGCTCGCACCCGGAAAGAGTGTGACTAGATGGAAGAAGGTGTTGCCCAGTTGTGTGATGCCAACCAGACATCGAGCCACGAGATGCAGACCATATAATGCCACCACAGAGATGTATGGCAAGGAGGATAGGACGAAGAGTGAGAAAAGCGCAGCACTTAGATAGATAATCATGGTGGCCATCGGTATTGCCACAAAACTGGTTAGGACAGAATAACAAGAGATTCTTCCGAAGTAATATACAATGATGGGAACAGTGCCCAGCTGTGCTGCCACGGACATCGATAGCAACTGCCATGCCCAGTTCGTCAACCGATGATGAGGCGTGTAGAGTCTATAGATGAGTGGATGCAAGAGTAGGATGGATGCCACGGCAAGGAAAGACATCTGAAAACTGAGTTCGAAGAGTGAGAGTGGATTGGAAAGTAGCATGAGTACATAGGCAAAGGCCAGGATGTTGAGTGGAGGCCCGGGGCGCTTTGATAACAGTCCAAAGCTGTAGAGGCTAATCATCGTGGCGGAACGTATGGCACTGGCGGGCATACCAATTAAGACGACATAAGCCCAAACGGCTATGGTGGAGGCAACGATGGTGTATCGAGACTTGCGCTTGCCACCGAGCATCAATAGGATGACCTGGAAGATGATGGCTATGTGCAGTCCACTTACTGCCAGTACATGGCTGGCACCTGCCACCGAATAGACCTCCTTGGTCTCGGTATCGAGAGCATTTTTGTCGCCCAATGCCATTGCAGAGATGACGGCATAGTCTTGTGCCTCGATGTGGAGGGATTGCATTTCTTGCTCTAGTTGCTTTCTGAAAGTTAGGGCGGAGAGGATGGTGCGGTCTAGGGAGGAAAGTTCTTGCCTTGCCTTTATCGTGACGGGAGCGTTCGCCTCGTCCATGCCATGTGAAGTGAGAGCTCCCCCTAGGCTGAATAGGCAAAGATAGAGGAATGCGCATTGGCAGTAAATGTTGCGAAACGCATGTTGGCAGTAAATGTTGTGAAACTTATTGCCTAGGGCGTAAAGGCTTGCAGCCATTCCCCAAGTGAGGAATGTGGCGATGAGCCATAGGCGCGTGTCGAGGTAATCATAGCTATATTTAGCCGTGATAATGGCCAGCGTCAGTATGAGGCTGATGGGCATGAGCGGTGTGATGGTATGCTCTTTCATCTGCTTACCTCTTAGGAAAATGATGTGGAGGATTTGCCAAGAGTCATCTTGACGATGGCAAACCCTCCCATTGGTGATATTTGATTTCTAGAAGCCTTCAAGTTTTACTTCTTGAATCCGAAGATGCTCTTGATGAATTTCTTCACCACGTTTTCCTTTTTCTGTGGATTCACCACTGGAGCATACTTGCGGTTATCTGGCTTCTCGTCTTTCTTCTGGGTAACGCCTCTGCCTCGGCCGTTGCTACCCGGACGAACATTGTCCTCCTGTCCTGGGCGCTCGCCATTGCGGCGCTGCTGGCCTTGTCCTGCACTTTCGCTATTGCGTGGCTTGTTATTGCGACGCTTCTTGTTGCGACGGTTCTGCTGCTCACCTTGTTTGGTGTTGTTCTGTTGGTTGTTGGCTGCAGAAGGTTTCCCAGGCTCATTCTTTTGCTGTTGAGGCTGGGATGGTGTAGGCTTGCCTGTCTCGTCGTTGCGAGGAGCCTTGCCCTGTTCGTTGTTCTTGTTGTTAGGCTTACGCTTGTGGGCAGTCTGGTCACGGTCTTTCTGGCGGCGGCTCTTGGCACTGCTTTTCTTGCTGGTGTTTTCGCCGTTCTCGCCCTTGGTGGCATTCTCTTTGTTGTTGTCTTTGCGGCGGTCGCTTCTGCCACGGTTTCCGCCCTTTCTGTCACCCTTGCCTCCCTTGTTGTTCTTGACAGGCTTGTTGAGCTTGATGTATTCAGGGCCTTCACCACATCCTTCAGGCAATGGCATTTTATCTACCACCTTCTCAAGGAACTTCTCTATCTTCTGGAACCAGAACATATCTTGCTCGTTGACAAAGGTGATGGCCACTCCATCACGGTCGGCACGTGCTGTGCGGCCGATGCGGTGTACGTAGTCTTCGGTGTCGTGAGGCACATCATAGTTGATGACCATGGTGATGTCGTCGATGTCGATGCCACGTGCCACGATGTCGGTTGCCACCAGCACATCATATTGTCCGCTCTTAAATTTGAACATCACGTCGTCGCGCTCAGCCTGCTCCAGGTCGGAGTGCATGGCACCGCAGTTCACGCCAATCTGCTGTAAGGCAGCGGCTAGTTGCTTCACCTTCATCTTGCTGCCGCTGAAGACGATGACGCGCTTGAGGTCGCCCGCCTTGAAGATGTCCTTGATGATGGTCATCTTTTGTGTCTCATAGCATACATATGCTTCCTGCTTAATCTTTTCGGCAGGTTTGCTTACGGCGAGCTTTATCTCCACAGGGTTCTTGAGCAAGGTCTTCGCCAAGTCCTCTATCTTCTCAGGCATCGTGGCAGAGAACATGATGGTCTGGCAGGTCTTTGGCAGTTTGGATGCGATGGTCTTGATGTCCTCGGAGAACCCCATGTCCAGCATGCGGTCTGCCTCGTCGAGGATGAAGAAGCTCACCTTGCTAAGGTCTACGTTTCCCAGGGATATATGTGTGATGAGTCGGCCTGGTGTGGCGATAACCACATCTGCACCCATGCGTAGGCTCTTGAGTTCCTGGTCGTAGCGGTTACCGTCGTTGCCACCATAAACAGCCACGCTGCTTACGCCCTGCAAGTAGTAGCCGAAGCCCTGCATCGCCTGGTCGATTTGCTGTGCCAGCTCACGGGTTGGCGACATGATGACGCAGTTGATGGCATTGTCAGGATAGCCACCATCGTCGAGCTTGCTCAATACTGGCAGCAGGTAGGCGGCGGTCTTTCCTGTACCGGTTTGGGCTACGCCTAGTACATCATTTCCTTTTAATATCTCTGGTATACATTTTTCTTGTACAGGGGTGCAGGTGTCGAAGCGCATGTCATAGAGAGCGTCGAGCACGTTGTCGTTTAAATCTAATTCGTCGAAATACATTCCTTTTTAATTTAATGTTAAGTGTTGAATGTTAAAGTTTAACTCGTTACCTCGGAGCCTTGCGGTAGCAGAAGTAGGCCACGAAGGCGAAGATGATGTTTGGCATCCATGCCGCCAACGCTGGCGGAAAGTCTGCCTGGATGGCAAAGGTGGCCGATACCGTTTGGAGCATGATGTATGTGAAGCTCAAGGCCAGTCCAATGCCCAGTGCCATACCCATGCCACCCTTTCGCTTGCGGGAAGACAGGGAGGCTCCGATGATGGTGAGGATGAAGGAGGCGAACGAAGCTGCGATTCGCTTGTAGTACTCCACCTGATACTGTATCACATTACCCGATCCTCGGTTTATCTGCTTGGAGACATAGTCTTTCAGCTCCGGGCTTGTGAAGGTCTCCTGTTGTCCCTTGGAATAGACGAGGTCAGTTGGCTCCATCATGATGAGCGTGTCTTTCTGGGCTCCGCTGGTGATGTTCTCCTTCATACCTTGTAGCTTGCGCACCTTCCAGTTGCTCAACTTCCAATGGTACTTGCTGTCGGAAATGGTGTCGTACTGGGCTTCCATGGCCGTGAGGTGGCTCACCAGTTTCTTGTCCTGAAACTTGTCGAGGCAGAACCCATAGCCTCGCTTCGTGGTGTTGTCGTAGTGCTGCATATACGCTATCACTCCCTTGTCTACCTGTAGCTGGACATTGTCGGCAGATGTGTTCTTTTTCTTGTTCAAGTATAGGTTCTCAAAGTTCTGCCTTACCACAGTGCCGTGGGGGATGACGTAGGCTGAGAGAACGTAGCTCAAGGATGAGAGCATCACACAAGTGATGAGGTAAGGGCGCAGGAGACGCTTGAATGATACGCCAGATGCCATGATGGCGATGATCTCTGAGTTGCCTGCCAGCTTGGAGGTGAAGAGAATGACCGCCACAAACACGAACAATGCACTAAACAAGTTGGCAAAGTACGGCACGAAGTTGGCATAATAGTCGAAGATGATGGCCTTGGCAGGAGCATGATACTCCGTAAACTTAGCCAACTTCTCATTGAAGTCAAACACGATGGCAATGGATATGATCAGTGCGATTGAGAAGAAGTAGTAGCCTACGAACTTCTTGATGATATACCAGTCCAGTCGCTTGATGTATCGCAAGGGGTTTATGAAACGCAGCACACGTAGGAATCGCAGCTTGTGTCCCAACCATTTCATGGCTTGCCCCAACCATGCCAATGCCTTGACGAGCCATCCGGCATGGCGGTAAATGGCCCTGCCTAGCTTGAGGCGACGGCGAAGCTTCCTTATATAATTATAACTTTTCATTATTTCTAAAATATCTAAGAGCAAGTCGGAATCCGTTTCTTATTCAGAAAAGACTCCTAACTCCTAACTCCTAACTCCTAACTTATCCTAGATTCTTCTTCTTAGTTGGTCGATGATGGAACGTTTCCACTCCACGAAGTCACCCTGCTCGATGTGATGGCGTGCATCAGTTACGAGACGGAGGTAAAATGACAGGTTGTGGATGCTGGCTATCTGCATCGCCAAGAGTTCCTGTGCCTTGAAAAGGTGGTGCAAGTACGCCTTGGAGGTGATGAGGTCGATGTCGCATCCGTCTGGGTCGATTGGGCTGAAGTCCATCTCCCATTTCTTGTTGCGCATGTTCATCGTGCCATTGTAGGTGAAGAGCATGGCGTTGCGGCCGTTACGGGTTGGCATCACGCAGTCGAACATGTCTACGCCACGCTCGATGGCTTCCAATATGTTCTGTGGCGTGCCTACTCCCATCAGGTAGCGTGGCTTGTCCTTTGGCAGAATCTCGTTGACCACCTCTATCATCTCATACATCACCTCGGTAGGCTCGCCCACCGCAAGACCGCCGATGGCATTTCCGTCAGCTCCCTTGTCGGCAACATACTTGGCAGCCTCTTTTCTCAGCTCAGGGAAGGTGCAGCCCTGTACGATAGGGAAGAGACTCTGCTGGTATCCGTAGAGCGGCTCGGTCTCGTTGAAGCGCTTGAAGCATCGGTCTAGCCAACGCTGGGTAAGTTCGAGACTCTTCTTTGCATACTGGAAGTCGCTCTTTCCTGGGGGGCACTCGTCGAAAGCCATCATGATGTCGGCACCGATGATGCGCTCTGTGTCCATCACGTTCTCAGGGGTGAAGATGTGCTTGCTTCCGTCGATGTGGGATCGGAACTCGCAGCCCTCTTCCTTCAGCTTGCGGATGCCTGTGAGTGAGAATACCTGGAAGCCTCCGCTGTCGGTGAGGATAGGGCGGTCCCACCCATTAAACTTATGCAGTCCGCCTGCCGCCTTGATTACCTCAAGGCCAGGCCGCAGGTAGAGGTGATAGGTGTTGCCCAGGATGATCTGAGCCTTGACTTGCTGTCGCAGTTCCTCGAAATGCACGCCCTTCACGCTTCCCACTGTGCCCACGGGCATGAAGATAGGGGTCTTGATCTGTCCATGGTCAGTGGTGATGATGCCGGTGCGGGCATCACTAGCCTTATCTGTTACTTGTAATTCAAATTTCATTCTTTATCCTTGATATGTCTTCTATAAACATCTTTATTTAGCCTTCTTTTCCGTCTCTTCTGGGATTGTGAACTCGATAGGATGCTTCACCATTTCATCGGTAAGTGCAAACTGCCATACATCTTTCACATCCTCCACATAGTGGAAGGTCACTCCCTTGAGATACTTCTCTGGAATCTCCTGGATGTCTTTCTCGTTGTCTTTGCACATCACAATGTCTGTGATGCCAGCGCGCTTGGCAGCGAGAATCTTCTCTTTGATTCCTCCTACTGGCAACACCTTGCCTCGAAGGGTTATCTCGCCAGTCATCGCTGTGTTCTTGCGCACCTTGCGCTGTGTGATAGCTGATGCGATACTGGTGGCGATGGTTATGCCCGCTGATGGGCCATCCTTAGGTGTTGCGCCCTCTGGTACGTGGATATGGAGGTTCCAGTTTTCGAAGATACGATAGTCCACACCGAGCAGGTCTATGTGTGACTTGATGTATTCGAGGGCAATCACAGCCGACTCTTTCATCACGTTGCCCAGGTTGCCCGTCAGGGTGAGCTTGCTTTGCTTGCCCTTGCTCAGTGAAGTCTCTATGAAGAGAATCTCTCCACCCACGCATGTCCATGCCAAGCCTGTTACTACTCCGGCATACTCATTGCCCTGGTAGGTGTCCCGGTTGAAAGGAGGGTTGCCCAACAAGTCTTTCAGGTCGGCAGGGGTGATGGTTGTCTTCTCCAGCTCGCTGGAGTAAGCCACCTTGTAAGCCATCTTGCGCAATCCTTTGTTGAATTGCTTCTTCAGTTGTCGCACGCCGCTCTCTCTGGTATAGTGCTCGATGATGTGCTCAAGTGCAGCCTTGTTGAAGCTCACCTTTGGAGTAAACTTGTCGAGGCCGGTGCTTTCTAGCTCCCTAGGTACGAGGTGGCGCTTGGCAATCTCTATCTTTTCCTCGGTGATATATCCGCCTACCTCGATGAGCTCCATGCGGTCGAGCAGAGGACGAGGTATGGAACTGATATCGTTAGCTGTGGCTATGAAGAGAACTTTTGACAGGTCGTAATCCACATCCAGATAGTTGTCGTGGAATGTATTGTTCTGTTCAGGGTCAAGTACTTCTAGCAGAGCCGATGCAGGGTCTCCGTTGTAGTTGGTGCTGGATACCTTGTCTATCTCGTCGAGGATGAACACAGGGTTACTGCTTCCTGCCTTGAGGATGTTCTTGATGATGCGTCCTGGCATGGCACCAATGTAGGTGCGTCTGTGACCACGTATCTCAGCTTCGTCGTGCAATCCGCCTAGCGACATGCGCACGTACTTGCGTTTCATCGTCTTGGCAATGCTTTTGCCTAGGCTGGTTTTTCCCACTCCAGGTGGACCGTAGAGGCAGAGAATAGGACTTTGCGTGCCACCCTTGAGACTTCTTACTGCCAGATATTCCAAGATGCGCTCCTTCACTTTCTCCATGCCATAGTGGTCTTTGTCGAGGGTGCGTTTGGCATGACTCAGGCTTAGGTCGTCTTGTGTACATTCGTTCCATGGCAAGTCTACCAATGTCTGGAGGTAGTTCACCTGGATAGGATAGTC
Organism: Lachnospiraceae bacterium; assembly: GCA_963604545.1. Classification (GTDB taxonomy): domain Bacteria; phylum Bacteroidota; class Bacteroidia; order Bacteroidales; family Bacteroidaceae; genus Prevotella. The sequence continues at coordinate 7,865 of CAVCRI010000081.1, forward strand.
GGGGCTTTGCGGATGGATGCTGTCGAGCTTAGCCATTTCCTTCTTGAATATTTTGGCTGTTGCTTCGCTCCATTTCTTGGTCTCGGCTTTTTTCAAGATTTCCTTCTTCTCTGGATTCGTCTCTTCCTCGCCCAATTCCTCCTTAATGTTCTTGATTTGCTGTTTGAGAAAGTATTCCTTCTGTTGCTCATCGAGGTCATATTGGGTCTTTTGGCGAATCTCGCGTTGTATGTTGAGTAGCTCTTGCTCCTTGTGGAGTGCGGTGAGTGCCACCATGAGGCGGTCGTTCAAGTCCTTGGCCTGCAACATCTCAATCTTGTCGGTCGTATCGAAAGGCAAGGATGCGCAAATAAAGTTGCACTTGATGAATGGATTGGACATCTCATTGATGGCATAGACGGCATCGTCGGGGATGTTCTCGCTGGTGCGGATGTACCTGATGGCTTCCTCAAGGAACGTTTGGCGCAGGGCATTGAAAACCGTGTCATCTTGTGCTGGCCAAATCTCGGGCAGACATTCCACTTCTCCTTCGTAGTATGTGGCGTTTTTGGTCAGGCTGCTCAACTTGCACTTGCCCAGGTTCTGCACGATGATGGTCTTGTCTTGTTCTGGTGTCGGCATGTTGATTACTTTCACCAGCTTGGCAAAGGTTCCCGTTTCGAACAGGTCCTCCTGGCTTGGTGTTTCCGTGTCTCGGTTCTTTTGGCAAAATATGGCAAACACGGTGTCTGGCTTTTGCTCCAGCATGTTGACCAGTTCCTTGCTTTCTGTCCTTCCCACAACGATAGGAGTGAGTACGGCAGGAAACGTAACAAGGTCGCGAGTGCAGAGCACGGGGTACGTGCCCGATTCCCTTTCTTTTATCAGTGTCGATGCGTCGCCTTCGTAGTCAGCTATCATCTGTATTTGCGTATTTGTTCTTTTGTTCATAATCTAATTAAAACACATTTGGGTGCAAAGTTAACCATTTTTGCTGAGAATCCCATCCCTTTTTCTAAAAAACACATCTTTTATAGGGATAATTTATGGAATCAAGATGTTTTTGGGGTAGTGAATTATAATAAATGGCAGAAAACTACGTTAGTGTGAGTGATATAAAGAAGATAATTCAAACGAATAAAAAAGTATAGCAACGTGTCAAAGTTTACATTTAAGCAATTTGAAATTCAGCAAGACAGGTGTGCCATGAAGGTGGGCACGGATGGGGTACTGCTAGGGGCTTGGGCTTCCGGTGGTAAGCGTATTCTTGATATAGGGTCGGGGACGGGGCTTATCTCGCTCATGATGGCGCAACGTTTCCCGGAGGCGCAGGTGGTGGGTATAGACATGGATGCCGATGCTTGTTGTCAGGCTCGTGAGAATGTGGCGGCGAGCCCTTTCGCCACCAGGGTTGTCATGGGTTGCTGTAGGCTACAGGACTTTACCCAGGAGCATGCGAGGAGGTTGCTGCGAATGGAGGGGGGATATGAAAAAGATGGAAAAGATGGAGACGGGATGTCTAACGGTCTCTTTGATGCGATTGTAAGCAATCCTCCCTTTTTCTTGAATAGCTTGAAAAATCCAGACAACAAGCGCACCATGGCAAGGCATGCGGATAGCTTGCCGTTCAGGGAGCTCTTTGTGGGGGTGAAGAAGTGGTTGGCTGAAGATGGGAAATTTTCAGCTATAGTGCCAGCTGAGGTGTTGGATGTGTTTTGCGCAGAAGCCTGTATGCTAGGATTTTATCTAGTTAGACAATGTGGTGTTAAGACCGTGGAACGCAAGCAGCCAAAGCGCTATTTGCTAACCTTTGCAAAGCATAGGAATGAAGCTTTGGAGAATGATATAAAAACAATGACCGACTCCCAGGGGAATCGGTCGGAATGGTATGCGAAAATTACGGAAGAATTCTATCTGTAGTTGGTGATGAAAACTACTGCTTAAATATTTAGTTTTCGTTGTACCAGCTTGCTGATGGCTTCCACTCTCTTGCTCCGTCGTGTGATGTCGTCTCTTACGGCATTGATGTCATTGAAGAAGTCGGCGAAGGCAGATTGTATCATGTTTGGCTTGCGGGCGCTCTTGTCGGCAAAAGGATTGACAATCATCTTGATGCCTTTCTCCTCTAGGTGTACGTTGATGTCGGCACCTGTCATGACAGGGTCGCCGTCGTAATGGATTACGCCTGGCTCACTTCGGGTGATATGGAGTTTCTTGCAACGGAAAGACTTGATTTTTGAGTTCTTGTCCAGTGTCTTGTTGAACATGTCGAAACTTACCTGTGGTGCCTCGATGACATCGAAAGGCTCCATGATTACTACATCCATCAGTCCGTCGCTCATGGAGGCCTGTGGGGCGATGTAGGCATTGTTGCCATATTGCGAGGCGTTGGCGCAGCTAATGAGGAAAGCCTTATATTGCTTGGTGCCCGTCTCGTCTTCCAGGGTGTATGTCTCAGGTTTATACTTCAGCCCCTCTCTCAGTATGTTTTCTGCATAGCTGATAGGGCCTCGTTTGCCACTTTCGGCAAATTTCATGCTGACAAAAGCATCAAAGCCCATTCCGCAGGTGCAAAAGAAAGGGTGCTCGTTGATGACACCATAGTCAAGGTCTCTTATTTCGCATTCATTGATAACCTCTAGGCATTTTCTCAAGTTCATCGGTAAGAGCAAGTGGCGGGCCAGTCCGTTGCCAGACCCACATGGGAGTATGCCAAGTGCAGTGTCTGAATGTACGAGTGCTCGTCCCACCTCGTTGACGGTTCCATCCCCGCCAACGGCCACGACAATGTCGGCATGCTCATTCTTTGCCTCGGTTGCAATAACCGATGCGTGCCCAGCTCTTTCAGTTAATCTTATCTCGTACTCAAAAAGCTCCTTGTCCAAAACAGAATCTATCAAACTGGGAATGGCAGCTTTGCTGCTAGTGCCAGAAATCGGGTTCATGATGAAAACTATCTTCTTTTTCATATTCTTAGTCAAGAGTTTGTAATATTTAGAGTGCAAAAGTAATAAAAATACCTAAAAATACAAGTTTTATCAACTAAAAAAACGCTAAAAGTAAACTTTCTTATATAAAATGGTGGGTTTATTAGTCTTTTTTTTGTATCTTTGCACCCTGAAACAAGGAAATAGAATTAAAAAGAAAATAAAGTACACCTATTAATAATGGGACAATTACAAGAAAGATACAAAAATTATCGTGAGCCTCAGAAGTATATGGAAGCCGGAGTGTATCCATATTTCCGCGAGATCACAAGTAAGCAGATGACAGAGGTAACAGACATCGATGGTCATAAGATCCTGATGTTCGGTTCCAATGCTTATCAGGGTTTGACCAACGACCAGCGTGTCATTGATGCAGCCAAGGCTGCGCTCGACAAGTATGGCTCTGGTTGCGCTGGAAGCCGTTTCCTCAATGGAACCCTTGACTTGCACGTGCAGCTTGAAAAGGAGCTTGCCGAGTTTATGCATAAAGATGAGACATTGTGCTTCTCTACAGGGTTCTCTGTAAACCAGGGCGTTTTGGCTTGTGTGGTTGGTCGCAATGACTATATCATTTGCGATGACCGTGACCATGCTAGTATTGTAGATGGTCGCCGTCTCTCATTCGCTACCCAGCTCCATTACAAGCATAATGACATGGAAGACTTGGAGCGTGTCCTCTCAAAGTTGCCACATGAGGCTATCAAGCTCATCGTTGTGGATGGAGTGTTCTCTATGGAAGGTGACTTGGCTAACTTGCCGGAGATTGTGAAACTCAAGCACAAGTATAACTGCTCTATCATGGTAGATGAGGCTCATGGTCTCGGTGTGTTTGGAAAGCAGGGTCGTGGTGTCTGCGATCACTTTGGCTTGACAGATGAGATAGACCTCATCATGGGTACGTTCTCTAAGAGTTTGGCCTCCATCGGTGGCTTCATCGCTTCCGACAAGGATACCATCAACTTCTTGCGTCACAATTGCCGCACTTACATCTTCAGTGCTTCCAACACTCCTGCTGCTACAGCAGCAGCTCTTGAGGCATTGCACATCATCCAGAATGAACCAGAGCGTTTCAAGAATCTCTGGGATGTAACCAACTATGCGTTGAAGCGTTTCCGTGAGGAAGGTTTCGAGATCGGCGAGACAGAGAGCCCAATCATTCCTCTCTATGTGCGTGATGCTCAGAAGACATTCCTCGTAACTAAGAAGGCTTACGACCGTGGTGTGTTCATCAATCCGGTTATTCCTCCTGCTTGTGCTCCTCAGGACACTTTGGTTCGATTTGCTTTGATGGCAACTCATACCAAGGAGCAGGTCGAGAAGGCTGTGCAGATTCTGAAGAAGATTTTCGTAGAGGAAGGAATCATCAAGTAAGTAAGATTTTGCTAGATTATCTCGGGATGTTGATTTAGCAAAGGAGGCTAAGCGAGGTATCCGATGATAATCTATATATAATAAGGTATAGGGAGGGCAGCTTCTTCGGAAGTTGCCCTTGTTTTTTGTCTTACTTCGTGAGAAAATACACTTTTTTTGAAAAAAGTTGTCCTTAAATTTGGTGGAATAAAAAAAAAGTGCTACCTTTGCACCCGCAAATCAGAAATGATGCTAATGTAAACGATAAAGCATTATGAGAATAGTAAGCGGGGTGTAGCGCAGCCCGGTAGCGCTCCTGTTTTGGGAACAGGTGGTCGCAGGTTCGAATCCTGTCGCCCCGACTTCGATTTCTTATGATGCAAACGCAATAGTAAGCGGGGTGTAGCGCAGCCCGGTAGCGCTCCTGTTTTGGGAACAGGTG
>CAVCRI010000082.1:0-12567 GCA_963604545.1 Lachnospiraceae bacterium
AGCGCTCCTGTTTTGGGAACAGGTGGTCGCAGGTTCGAATCCTGTCGCCCCGACTTCAAGAAAGCTAAGAAGAATCATCTTCTTAGCTTTCTTGGTATATACACATATAGGTAATTAATATTTAAAATTTAGAAACAAAGTCATGATTATTACGATTGCACGCCAGTGCGGATGTGGTGCAGTTCGAGTGGGCAAGTTGCTTGCCGAACATTATGGTATACCTTTCTATACCCGTAAGAATTTGATGGAAATGGCCAGTGAGCGTGGAGTTCTTGAAGAGATGGAGGCGTTCTTTGATGAGCGTCCCGTTGATGAACTTCTTTTTGCCATGTCTTCCTTTGGCGAGACCAATCGCGATCTCACCGAAAAACCTCTTCATGTGTTGGCCGATATGATTGGTAAGGAGAATTGTATCATCATTGGTCGTTGTGGCAATTATATCTTTCGTGAGAGAAAAGATTTGGTGTCTGTTTTCCTTTCTGGGCAACATGATGCACGTGTGGCTGAGATTCAGGAAGAAGAACACCTCTCTTATGAGGATGCGCAGGAGTTTATGGAGCATGTCGACGATTGCCGTGTGGCATACCATAAGTATTATACAGACCTGACCTGGGGTAATGCCGATGATTATGATATTTGCCTGGATACCTCTCGCCTTGGTGTGGAGGAGACGGCACAAATGATAGAGGCTTATGTCGGATACCTCGATAGTAAAAAGTAGGCAAAAAGGTTAATTAGTAAGGATAATAGATAGGTATGAAATTTTTGATTCAGTTTTTAATCATCATAGCATTCTCCTTTGCGGGAGAGTTGCTCCACTTTTTGCTCCCGTTGCCTATTCCTGCCAGCATCTATGGCATTATTTTGCTCTTTGCTGCATTGGAGTTGAAACTTATCAAGGTTAGGCAGATTAGGGAGACCAGCAGCTTCTTAATTGCCATTATGCCTGTGATGTTCATTCCTGCCGCTGTGGGACTTATCGACTCTTGGCATGCGATAGGTAATGCTTGGTTACAATATACCGTGGTTACCGTAGTTAGCACTTTCGTGGTGATGGGAGTGTCTGGATGGATTACTCAGGCGGTGATTCGCAGGGGGAAGAAGCCTGCCACAAAGCCTGTAGAGTTTGTTTCTGATAAGCTGGGAAAGGAGGCGCAGCGATGAATTCCTTGTTCCAAGACTCCGTGTTCTTCGGGGTTCTCATCAGTTTGGCTGCATACGGTGTGGGTATGGTCTTGAAGTTGAAGACGGGCTGGTCGCTCATGAACCCATTGCTCATCTCTATCATTCTCGTTATCTGTGTGTTGCTCCTCACGGGTGTCGATTACAAGACTTATAGTGCGGGTGCCAATAGCATCAGCTATCTGCTTACCCCTGCCACCATTTGTCTGGCTGTTCCGCTTTACCAGCAGGTGGAGTTGCTCAAGAAAAATTATCGGGCGGTGCTGATAGGCATCGTGTCGGGTGTGCTTGCCAGTCTTTGCTCGGTGCTCATCCTGGCGCTCATCTTCCATTTCGACCATGCTGCGTACGTTACCTTCTTGCCGAAGAGCATCACCACTGCCATCGGTATCGGTGTGAGCGAGGAACTGGGTGGCCATGTGTCAGTCTCTGTGGTGGTTATCATCGTTACGGGTGTGTTGGGTAATATCTTTGCCGAAAAATTTCTCAAGCTCCTCAGCATCAAGGAACCTATCGCCAAGGGTATCGCCATCGGTTGCTCTGCCCACGCATTGGGTACAGCCAAGGCGATGGAGATGGGTACGATAGAGGGTGCCATGAGTAGCCTGAGCATCGTGGTGTGCGGTGTGATGACGGTGATAGGCGCTTCCATCTTCGCTATGTTTATGTAGGAGATGCAGGTGTGCATGATGCAAAGCCAACTTTCGGATGCAATAATATGTCCCTTTTTTCGTTTTATATGTATGAAACGAAAAAAGGGATTATTTTATATAGGTATGGGTGCGATGGCGATGGCCATGATGGCATCTTGTGCCGAGGACGAGAGCTTCTCTACTTTGCGTAGTGATATGCTTTCGTTCTCGGTCGATTCGGTGTCGCTCGATACTACGTTTTCCAATGTGCCTACGCCTACCACATCCTTCTGGGTATACAATCGTGCAGACAAGGGCTTGCGTTGTTCCTCCATCAGGTTGGAGAATGGCAACCAGACGGGCTTCCGTGTCAATGTGGATGGCACCTTCCTGGGTGAGACGGCGGGATTTCAGACCCGCGATGTGGAGGTGCGCAAGGGCGACAGCATCCGTGTGTTCGTAGAACTTACCTCGCATACGCAGCATGCCGACTTGCCGCAAAAGGTAGAGGACAACCTGGTCTTCACCTTGGAGAGTGGGGTGGAGCAGAAACTGAATCTGAACGCCTACTCGTGGGATGCCGTCTTGATGCGCGATGTGCGCATCTCCAGAGATTCTCTCATCCAGACTGCCAAGCCTGTGGTGGTATATGGTGGTATGCGTGTGGATAGCCTCGCTACACTCACCGTGGGGGCTGGCACTACGCTCTACTTCCATGAGAATGCTGGCTTGCAAGTGTATGGCACGCTCAAGACGCAGGGTGTGGCAGGCAAGGAGGTGGTGATGCGAGGCGATCGCATCGACCGTATGTTCGATTATCTGCCTTACGATCGTACGCCGGGGCAGTGGCAGGGCATCGAGTTGATGTCTTCCTCTTATGGTAATGAGATGACTTACACCGATATTCATAGTGCATACAATGCACTGGTGGTAGACTCTAGTGATGTGAGCCGCCAAAAGTTGCTCCTACAGAACTCTACAGTTCACAATAGCCAGGGATGTGGTGTTTCGCTGAGTTATGCCAAGGTGCAAGTCTATAACTGCCAGTTGAGCAATGCCTTGCTAAGTCCACTCTATGTACAGGGTGGCGATGTTGATGTGAATGGTTGTACCGTTGCGCAGTTTTATCCTTTCGATGGACGTAGGCAGTCCGCTATTGGTTTTCAGGCTCCGTTGCCTAACCTTACGGTGCGCAACTCGCTCATTACGGGGTATCATGATGACGAGGTGGTATGGACACCGCCTCAGAATGGCGGTGGACCAGTTGGAGAAGGTGCCCAGGAGGGTGACGCTTCCCAACAGGTGCCTTTTAATTTCCTCTTCGACCATTGCGTGCTCCGCACCGAGAAGATGCAGACGGATGATAGCCTCAAGTTTACGAATGTGATCTATGAAGACTTGATGGATACGATAAGGTTTGGCGAGAAGCATTTCCGCCTCTTCGATACCGACAACCTGAAGTATGATTTCCGCTTGCGCAAAGAGAGTGCGGCGATAGGGGCGGCGGATGCTGCTACCTCGTTGCCTACCGACCACAATGGGATGAGAAGAAAGGAACAGCCTGATGCAGGTTGCTTCGAATATGATGAGACAGGAAGCAACAGTCTATAGCATACGACAGCTCCCGCTAAGCTATCATTTCTGATAGTCTAGCGGGAGTTGTTGTATTGTTAGTAGGGTGATTCTCTTTGTGAGATTAATAATAGTAAACTTTCTTACTCTTTCATGTTTGCGTCGACAAACGAGAAGGGGAGGAGGTCCTTAATGCTATGGAAGCAGTAGGTGCCGTTTTCACCATAGAGCAAGATGTGGACAGGCTGCTTGTAGCGGTCTTCCATCTCCAGGATTACCTGGCGACAGGCACCGCATGGAGAGATGGGTGATTTTAGGAATCCGTTCTCGTTGCGGGCAGCGATGGCTAGTATCTTGATGGCCTGCTCAGGGTAATTGCTCTGGGCTGCGAAGATGGCACTGCGCTCGGCACACAAGCCTGATGGGAAGGCTGCGTTCTCTTGGTTGGCACCTATTACGATGCCTCCGCCAGACAACAGACATGCTGCACCGACATGAAACTGGCTGTAAGGAGCATAAGAATTATTGGTGGCAGCCATAGCTCTCTTGACCAATTCTTGCTCTTGGTCGTTCAATTCTGTGAGCTGGGCAACCTTGTATTTGATGTCTAACGTATGTTCTTTCATTATCTGTAGGGGTATTATGTTTTATGATATTGTTTCTTGCTTACTTCGTGTAGAAGTCGATGACTTGCTTCAGGGCATCCTTGCATACTGGGCAGAACTCTGGAGTCTCATTGATGCGCATGCGGCAATCTTGTACGCCACGGTATACCCCCTTTGGACTATAGCCGGCTCCTTCGAATATGCCCACCTTGCTCACAGCCTCGTTACTTTTCTTTGAGAGAGGGGTCGGAATCTTGGTGCCCTTCTTGATCATATCCTCCCATTTTCCATGAAAGTCTACGAGTGTGGTGATATTCTTTTCCCAAGGCTCCACATCATGTGGGTACATAGGTATTTGCTCTTCCTCGTAGGCGTATTCGTCGGCAAGACCCGCAAAAGAGTGCCCGAACTCGTGTACCACCACAGGCTTGAACCATTCCTGATGGCAAGTGGTTAGGTTGTATGAGTTGAGGATGCCGCCACCTCCATATTTGTCAGAGTTTACCAATACGATGATATGCTCGTATGGCGTACCAGCCAGCCAATTGTGCAAGTCCTTGAGATGCAGTGTGGTAAGGTAGCGGTCGCTGTAGAAGGTGTCGAAGTGCGAACTGAGTGCAGTATTGTGCCAGATGCCTTGTGCGGGTATGCTAGGGCCGCTTTCCATAGAGGGCGATTCTACGGCGATGATGTTGAAACGGTCTCTCATGCTCTTGAAAGGCTCATGGGCAAAGATAGCTTCTGTGGCATCTTTGGCATCTTGCAAGAAGATAGGCATCTCCTTCTGGGTGTATCCTTCGGCTATGTATGCGATGTGTATGCACTTTGTGGTATCGGCAGCTTGTTGCATCGTCACGTATGGGGTCGTGTGCTGCCCCTTGTGATGGATGAGAATGTCGGTGGGTGCAACTTGGTGGGTGAGCGAAGTCATAATTTCACGACGGTTATTTCGCAAGTCCAACGTGATGTCAACGGTATCTTTTGGCATAGGCACAAGGAAAACATTCTCAAAACTCTTTGTGGCATGAGCTGCCTCTGGTTCAGAGAGCCATTCCTGGAAAAGGGTGGAGAATGAGTTGCGGTAAATCACCTTGCCGGAATGATGGTCACGAACGGTAATTTGGCCATTTCCTTCCACCGGCAACTCGCTTAGTCTTTGTTTCTTGCCATACCAGCGTGGCATCACGTTGAGCTCATCTACGGCAATCATCTGTTTGTCTTTGTCGCCGGCAAAAATATAGTCTACTCGCAGTGTCTTGTCTACGAAATAGTCTTCAAAATTTTGAGCGACCATGCTACTTGGCATTGTGAGGAGCATGGTTGCCAATGCTATCATTGCTTTTTTCATATTCGTCTTTCCTTTCTGTACTCTTTTCTGTTTTTTTATTTTTTATCTCACTTTCAGTGTCGTTCCCACTCGTAGCTGGTAGTCGGCATCAAGTTTGTTCATCTTGTAGAGATTCTTGAGTCGGATGCCATATTTCTGGGCGATGCTATACATGCTTTCTCCTGGCTGTACGACATGTGGGCGTTTCTTGTATTGCTTTGGAGCCTTCTTTCGCTTTTTCTTTAGGTAGATGATGTCTCCCTTGTGCAAGATGTCCTGTTTGTCTCGCTCGTTGTATCTTGCCAGTTTTCGCCAGCTGATTCCCACTTCCTTGCCCAAGCTCTTGAAGCTATCTCCCTCACGGGCCACGAGATAGTAGTTGTCGTTGAATCTCTGTATAGGATGGAGTAGTCCCATGGCATTGACGGGCTGGTCGGTTCCTATGTGGTCGGCCATGAATCGGTCGTATTTCTTAGCCTTGTCATAATCGTTGAGATTGTATAGCTCAATGATTTGTATCAGCTTGTTGGCATATTGTGGATTGGTGGCATAGCCGCACTGCTTCAGGCCACGAGCCCATCCCTTGTAGTCCTTTTGTCCCAGTTCGAAGAGTTTGGCATAACGTGGTTGCTTGGCAAGGAACTTGCTGTGGTCCTCGTAGCTTTCTCTCGCATCGCGATATACCCTGAAGCATTCGCCCCTGGCGTCATCGTCATGGTATTGGGTGGGACCTAGCCAATTGTGGCATTTGATGCCAAAATGGTTATTCCCCTCTATCACTAGGTCACTCTTCCCGGCTCGACTCTCGAAGAGACCTTGTGCCAGTGTGATACTGGCAGGTATGTGGTATCTTAACATCTGTTCGATGGCAAGATCCTTATATTGGTTGATGTATGTTTGATAGGCAGAGTTCCACTTCATCTGTGCAAAGCTGGGTGCGCAGATGAGCAGTGTGAGGCCTAATATGTATTTTCTAGTTCTATTCATAGTGCAAAAATAATAAAAAAAATGCATAAGCCACGTTTTATTTAAGTATTTTCACTATCTTTGCATAATAAATATGAAAATATGAAGAGTAAGCGTACAAAAATAGTCATAGCTTTGGGGTCTAACACCAAGCAACAGTTCAATATAGCCAAGGCCCAGGCCATGCTTGAGAATACTTTCGAGAACATGGAATTTGGTACTGCCATATGGACAGATCCCATAGGCATTGCCTCTGACAAGTTCTTGAATGTGATAGGCATCGGTTATACGAATGTCAACAAGGAGCGTACTTTGATGGCTCTGAAGAACATTGAACATAAGTGTGGTAGAAGGGTAGCTGAGAGTAGAAAAGGAATCATTGTTGTTGATATAGACTTGTTGCTTTTCGACTCTGAGCGCTTTCATGAGGCAGACTGGAAACGTCCCTATATGAAAAAGTTACTCCAGCAACTTGGGGTAACTACCGATTAGCCCTAAAGTGCTGGAGTTGGGTTCTCTTTACTGAGATTGATTTCTACAACCTTGCCTGAAGCAAGGGATTTCTTTACATTGATAATGCGTTGGTTGCTGCTTCCCCTAAAGAATAAGTCTTCATCCCGGAGTGCTTTTACAAAAGGGCCATCTACCAATACATCGATGAGTTTCAGGAGTTCCACCTGCTTGGAATTTTTCAAGAGGTTTTCATACTTGTAGCCAGTGAAGCACCAAATGTCTTTGTCGCTTTGCTCTCGGATGGCTCGTGCGAGTTCGGCAAATCCTTCTGCCTGAAACATCGGGTCTCCACCGCTGAATGTTACATTGGCGAAAGGGTCGCTCATGATTTCTTTCATGATGTCCTCGGTCGAGGTCATGGTGCCATGCGTGATGTCCCACGACTGCGGATTGTGGCATTCGGGACAGTGGTTGGGGCAACCTGCACAATAGATAGAGGTCCGGAATCCCGGACCGTCTACCATTGTGTCATGTACTATGCTTAAAATACTTATCATACTGTAACTCCTATTATTTGTGTGGATTATTTGTGTGGAGTGTCAATATGTGTCACGCGGTCGTGGAGCTCGGCCAACTTGCCGCTGTTCCAGCGGTCGGTCGTACCTACCAGGTAACCTGTGATGCGTTGCAATTTGTCGATGTGGTGAGATCCGCACTTGGGGCAAACCTTCAAGTTGGCATCTGCATTTTCATATCCACAGTCCAAACAACGGTTGCGGTTGTGGTTGACAGAGCCATATCCCATGTTGTACTTGTCCATCATGTCCACTACGCTTGAGATAACGGTAGGGTTGTGGGTGGCATCTCCATCTATCTCTACATAGAAGATGTGACCTCCGCGGGTCAAGTCGTGGTATGGTGCCTCAATCTTTGCTTTCTGCAAGGCGGTGCACTTGTAGTATACAGGTACATGGTTGGAGTTGGTATAATAGTCACGGTCTGTTACGCCAGGTATTACGCCAAACTGCTTGCGGTCCTTCTTGGTGAACTTGCCGCTCAATCCCTCTGCTGGTGTGGCGAGGATAGAGTAGTTGTGGTGATATTGCTCGCTGAATTCGTTGGCACGGTCACGCATGTAGGTGATAATCTTCAGTCCGAGCTCCTGTGCCTTCTCGCTCTCGCCATGGTGCTTGCCGACAAGGGCCTTCAAGCACTCAGCCAATCCGATGAAGCCGATGCCGAGCGTACCGTGGTTGATGACGCTCTCGATGGTTTCCTCTGGCTTCAGGTTTTCTGCACCAACCCAAAGGTACTTCATGAGCAGAGGGAACTGCTTGGCCATGGCCGACTTCTGGAACTGGAAGCGCTCGTCTAGCTGCTTGGTTGTGATGTCGAGGATGTTGTCGAGCTTGGCAAAGAACATGTCGACGCGTTCCTTCTCGTCGGAGATGCCCATGCACTCGATGGCAAGTTTTACGATGTTGATGGTGGTGAAGCTCAAGTTGCCACGTGCGATGCTCGTCTTCTCGCCCCAGCGGTCTTCAAACACACGTGTACGACAACCCATGGTGGCAATTTCCCACTTGTAGCGTTCTGGATCGTCGGCACGCCACTTCTCGTTCTGGTTGAAGGTGGCATCGAGGTTCAGGAAGTTAGGGAAGAAACGGCGGGCTGTTACCTTGCACGCCAACTGGTAGAGGTCGTAGTTTCGATCCTCTGGCAGATAGTTTACGCCGCGCTTCTTCTTCCATATCTGGATAGGGAAGATGGCTGTCTCGCCATTGCCCACACCCTCGTATGTGCTGAGCAGAATCTCACGCATGATGCAACGACCTTCAGCGCTTGTGTCAGTACCATAGTTGATGGAAGAGAACACCACCTGGTTACCGCCACGAGAATGGATGGTGTTCATGTTGTGGATGAAAGCCTCCATAGCCTGGTGTACTCTGTTTACAGTCTTGTTGATGGCATGTTGCTCCAAGCGTGCCTTGCCCTCGAGTCCATCAAGTGATTTCTCCATATAGTCCTCGATAGGGGCATCATAGAGATCCTTTAAGTCCTCGCCAGTCAATTTCTCAAGATTCTTGACCTCTTCTTGGTAAGACATGCGTACGTATGGTGCGAGATAGAAGTCGAAGGCTGGGATGGCCTGTCCTCCATGCATCTCGTTCTGGCATGTCTCCAAAGAGATGCAGGCCAATACGGCTGCGGTCTCGATGCGCTTGGCAGGGCGGCTGGAGCCATGGCCGGCAGTGAAGCCATGCTTCAGGATTATATCCAGTGGATGCTGTACGCAGGTCAAGCTCTTGGTAGGGTAATAGTCTTTGTCGTGGATATGGATGTAGTTGTGCATGACTGCGTCGCGTACATCCTGTGAGAGGAGGTAGTCGTCCACGAATGGCTTAGTGGTCTCAGAGGCGAACTTCATCATCATGCCGGCTGGAGTGTCGGCATTCATGTTGGCGTTCTCGCGAGTGATGTCATTGTTCTTGGCATTGACGATGCTCATGAACACGTCGCGTGTCTTGGCCTTGCGGGCAATGTTGCGCTGGTTGCGGTAGGCAATATATTTCTGGGCGACATCTTTGCGGGCACTCTTCATGAGTTCCATCTCGATGGCGTCCTGGATAGCCTCTACACTCATCTGGCTTTTGCCACGGTAAGCTACATGGTCAGTGATCTGCTCTATCAATGATGCGTCCTCACCCTTGTCTGTGTGCAACATGGCCTTGCGTATTGCGGTCATGATTTTTTGCTCGTTGAAACCAACGATGCGTCCGTCACGTTTTACTACAGTCTGAATCATTTCTTGTGTTACTTTTATGATTGATGTTTAAATTACTTAGTATTAAGTCCTTATGCCTTAAAGAGGTTGCGTTTCCCTCATTTTCGACAATGCAAAGATAAGAAATATTTTTGAAAGTTGTATGTTTTAGACAACTTTTCTTGCGTTAAAATATATTAAGTTGCTGATATTCAGTTGTATAGAAAATCGTTTTGAAAAACTTTGTAAAAACTAGGTTTTCCAAAACGATTAATGTGTTTTGTTTCAGGGGGTTGCGTGGCTGTGTTTCCCTTAAGTGGATGCTTCTGTGCTTTTGTGCACTCTCTTGCCGTATTGGTTTATGCTTCGCTTTTGCCCGCCAAACTTCTTTTGTAGTCAAGTGCTGCGCCAATTGCGGTACAGAATTCTGAGTACTTCGGAATGTGGAATCTAACGCCATAGAGCTTCTCCATGGCAGGGTACACCTCCCTGCATTGAGGCATGAGGGTGAGATTGCCTATCAGTACGAAGTCTTTGATGCCTGATTCTAGCGAAGACAAGATGGTGGCGGAGCCGATGCACTGCAATACCATCCAGATGAGCCCCTTGGCGATGTCTTCTCTTGAGGCGTTGGCCTTGGCATTGCTGAAGAGCGAGGCTACGGCGTTCATAGGCAAGCCTGGTAAAGGTTTGGCACTGATGTCTCCTATCAACAAGTTGATTTTTGAAACGTCTCCATCCTTTGCGAGGTTAGTTATTTGCTTGATGTCATCTGTCTTGAGCATGATACGGCTCAGTCCTGCCAAGGTGCCACCGCCTACTCCGATTCCGCCGATATGCTTGATGATGTCACCATCGCATTTCACGAGCGATGTGCCAGTTCCCATGCTTACCACGATCATGCGGTCGAGTTTGCTTTCGTAGCGGGCTCCCAGTCCGTCTGCAACAAACTCCTCGCTCTTTGAGGTCGGGAGTCCATAGATTCGCTCGTCGATATAGGCAGCGCCTACACCTGTCAGCATCACATGCTCTACCTCGTCGAGGCGAATCTTGTTGTCATGCAGATATTTACCGAAGGCTCCGTAGAGCGAAGTTATCGGGTCGGTTGCTTTGATGCGGATGGGGCTGATGACCATTCCCTTCTCATCGATACCTACGATCTTGGTCGTAGATATGCCTACATCGATGCCAATGACTATCTTTTTCATTTTCTAGATATGCGATATTGTCTTTCTCTATATATAATAAGGTGTAAATGTGCACACCTTTTATTGATTTAATTGCGGTTGCAAAGTTACATCAAAAAGAAGACACTGCAAAATAAAACCACCTTTATTTTGCAGTGTCGACATTTAATACTTCTTAAATTCTGATTTTTTAGCTATCTGGCATGCTGGAATCCTTGGGCTTACAGTATGTTGAGCTTGCAGAAAGTGATGAGTACACCATAACCAATGACCATGCTAATGAGGCCGATGGTAAGTCCCGCCTTCACCATGTCTGTCTGCTGGATGAGCCCCGTGGAGTAGGCGATGGCGTTAGGAGGCGTTGATATAGGCAGAGACATGGCACAAGACGCAGCCACGGCTATACCGATGATGACAGTCTCTGTGCCTCCGATGGCAGCTAGTGTGTCTCCCATCCCGGCGCAAACCACGGCGAGGATAGGGATGAGGAGTGCTGCTGTGGCTGTGTTAGAGATAAAGTTGCTCAGTATGAAGCATACCAAACCGGATACTACCATGATGACAAATGGGTTGAATTCTCCGAACGGAATGCTCTTGACAGCAGCTGAGGCGAGTCCCGTTCCGTTCATTGCCAAGCCCAAGGCGAAGCCGCCGGCAACCATCCAAATGACCGACCAGTCTATCTCCTTCAAGTCGTTGGCAGTGATAACGCCCGTCATGGCAAAGACGGCGATAGGCAACATGGCCACAGTGTTTGCGTTGATGCCC
Source organism: Lachnospiraceae bacterium (assembly GCA_963604545.1). Taxonomy (GTDB): domain Bacteria; phylum Bacteroidota; class Bacteroidia; order Bacteroidales; family Bacteroidaceae; genus Prevotella. The sequence goes on from CAVCRI010000082.1 coordinate 11,457, forward strand.
ATTTGCTTGCCGCACACCCAAAGCACGATGGTAAGGAAGAAGGTGATGCCCACCACGGCAGTGCGCCAATTGTGGGGCATGTTACTCTCTATCTTCACCTGTATGTTCTTCTCTTCGAATGGGAACATCTTGCGTATGATGAACCAGGCAACGACAAGCATCAGTATCACCATCGGACCCATGATCATCATCCATTCGCCAAAGCTGATGTCAAGGTGCATCTGCTCGTTGAGCACCTTGTATGCGAAAGCGTTTGGTGGCGTACCGATAGGAGTGCCCATGCCGCCCAGGTTGGCTCCGATAGGGATGGCCATGGTCAAGGCTACCCGACCTTTGCCCTTGGCTGGCAGGGACTTGAAGACGGGTGTGAGGAAGGTGAGCATCATCGCCGCAGTGGCAGTGTTGGAGATAAACATGGAGAATATGCCGGTGATGAGCATAAAGCCTAGCAACACATATTCAGATCGGCTTCCAAAGGGGGTTATTAGAACTTTGGCCATTAGTGCATCAAGCCCACTTTTGGTTGCCGCGATGGCGAGTACAAATCCTCCCAGAAACAGGATGATGGTTGGGTCGGCAAAGCAAGCCATCACGCCTTGGTAATCAAGAAGTTTTCCAGTTTCTCCTTCTGACCCTTGCATGATTTTGAAGGCTGAGTCGCTTACGAAGAATAGTAGCACAAAGATGATGACAACGGAAGTGGCCCAGGCTGGGATGGCTTCGGTGAGCCAGAGCATTACGGCCATGACAAAGATTGCGATGACACGTTGTTGGACGATGGTGAGCCCTTCTATGCCGAAGCAGTCGATGGGCAAGTTCCACACTAAGACTGTCAGCAGTGCTGTTATAGCGAATAGCAGTGCTTTTTTGCGATTGAAGTCGCCGGTCAGTACTTTTTTTACGGTTTCTTGCATATTACATGATGTTTTTAATGGTTTATAATTGCTAGTTAAAATCGTTTTGTAACGCAGATTTAGTAATGATTTAAAAAAACTTGGTACATTTTTGCATCTCTCTCATAAAGCGACACATAACCGTAAGATAGAGTTTCGAACTCTTCTTTTTCCCAAAATTTTCTATCGTTTTTCTTTGTCATACTTTTATATTTAAC
>CAVCRI010000083.1:0-12430 GCA_963604545.1 Lachnospiraceae bacterium
AACTCTGATACTGGTTCAGCAGAGAGCCAGATAGCATTGTTCTCATACCGTATTGCTCATTTGACGGAACATGTTAAGCAGAACCGTAAAGATTATACTACAACACGTGCCTTGACACAGCTTGTAGGAAAGCGTCGCGCATTGCTCGATTACTTGTACGACCGCGATATCAATCGCTACCGTGCCATCATCAAGGCTCTCGGTCTTCGTAAGTAATCTCTTGAGCAATTTGCTTAAAAGAAAAAAATCGAGTAGGAGGAAAACGGTGTAGTTTTCCTCCTACTTCCGTTTTCCGACCTCTCACACCACCGTACATGCGGTTCCGCATACGGCGGTTCCTATTTTGGATGCCATTCAATATATGAACCCATGAGCGTTGGATAGCCTGCATCTAGCAACTTCTGTGACGAAGCTGCCCATTGCATTATTGGAGAACCACTGACTCTCCAATATCCCTTGACGTAGCCCCATCGCCTGGCATCATACTCATTGATGCCACATCGGACGAGATTCTTTATCCTAGTCTTGCTCAGAGACTACTTCCACGGGCTGGGGATGAGACTTGCTGCTTTTTCTCATGGCCAAAGCTTTGAGAATGCTCCAATTTTCCGTTTTGCTCACGGATGATGACAGCTTGGTTCTTCACCTGCGAAGGTCGTAAACATAAAAGCAGACACACACGAGACATAGGCATGCCACTGCCACTGGATATGCTATCACTGGAATACTCATCATAAGTAATCGTTTATTAGTTTTGATTATATATTTGTTCTGTGTTCAGGAGAAATCTCCATCAAAGGCTTCATCACGAACTCCCGCTCCTTCATCAATGGATGGGGCACCTTTAGGTCTGGCTCATCTATCACCAGGTCATCTATGAGCAGGATGTCTATGTCTATGATGCGGTCGTGATATTCGCCATTTATCGACTTCATCGTACGCCCCATTTCTCGCTCGATACCTTGTGTGGCCTCCAGTACTTGGCGAGGAGCCATCGAGGTAAGCACCAGTACACAGGCGTTGATGTAATCATTGGGGGAAGAATATCCCCAAGGCTTGGTTTCGTAAAGAGCAGACTGACGCTCTACCACGCCAATCTGCTCTCCTATTTTCTCAATGGCCTCACGAATATTGCGCTTGCGATTGCCCAAGTTCGTACCGAGGCTCAAATATACTTTATACATGATATACACACTTTTCACAACACTGTGGATAACTACTCAAAATGCTGTGGATAACCATTGTGGATAACTAACCCTTCTTACAGATACACAACATGTTAGCTTTGCATCAATGAATCGGGATTAATCTGGCAACATCAGCAAAGAATCGCCGTAGCAGCCGAACATATAGCCATTCTTCACAGCCTTCTTGTATGCCTCATAGACGAGATCATAACCACCAAAGGCAGCGGTACACATCATGAGGGTTGACTCAGGATGATAGAAGTTGGCTACCGCACAGTCGGCAAGCCCGAAGTCGTATGGAGGGAAGATGAACTTATTGGTCCATCCGTCAAACTCCTTCATCATGCCGTCAGTACCTACGGCAGTCTCGGTTGCCTTCAACACGCTGGTACCGATAGCGCACACATGGTGACCATTCTTCTTGTTATCGTTCACAATCTGGCAAGCCTCCCTTGGGATAATCATCTGCTCAGAATCCATCTTGTGCTTGGTCAAGTCCTCCACCTCAATCTCGTGGAAGTTACCCAAGCCACAGTGCAAGGTGACAAAGGCCTTGTTGATGCCATTGATTTCCAAGCGCTTCATCAGCTCTCGGCTAAAGTGGAGACCTGTGGCAGGAGCGGTAACGGCACCTTCCTTCTCTGCAAATACACACTGGAAGTCTTCCATATCATCCTCTGTGGCGTGATGGTCCTCACGGGCATCTATGATGTAACGTGGCAATGGAGCCTCGCCAAGGGCAAAGAGCGAACGCTTGAAAACATCATGATTGCCATCCTCGTCATAGAGGAAGCGGAGGGTTCTGCCACGGCTGGTGGTATTGTCGATGACCTCAGCCACCATCTCGTTGACATCATCAAAGAACAACTTGTTGCCGATACGAATCTTGCGAGCTGGCTCCACCAACACATCCCAAAGGCGCATCTCAGCATTCAGCTCACGAAGCAAGAACACCTCAATCTTGGCATCAGTCTTCTCCTTGGTTCCATAGAGACGAGCTGGGAACACCTTGGTATCGTTGAAGATGAAGGTATCGCCCTCGTCGAAGTAGTTGACGATGTCCTTGAACTGAAGGTACTCGCCCTCGATAGGCTTGCCATTCTCATCTTTCTTGTACATCTCAATGGTCTCAGACTTCTTGTGAAGTACCATCAGGCGAGCCTCGTCACGACGAGTCACCTCGAAAGTACGTTCGCCACTAGCTGTCTTAACCACACGCTTAGCCTTATGTGGATAAAGTGCCACCTGAGAAGCTGGCAACTTGAAGTTGAATTGTGAAAGTTTCATGTTATCTTATTTATCTCCTTTCTTATGATTATCTAAAGATGATTACTTATTCTTTTTCTTCGTGGAAGCCTGCTGAGTTTCAGCCAAGCTATCCTCTATTTCCTGAGCATCCAACCATTCCTGGAAATGGTCAAAGTCAATGCAGTTTTCCACAGAGAAACTGCCAGCCTTGGTACGACGGAGGGCTGTGAGGAAAGCTCCGCTGTCCAGTGCCCTGCCGATGTCACGTGCCAGGGAACGGATGTAAGTACCCTTGCCACAGACCACGCGGATGCTTGCCGTCTTCTGCTCATCATCGTAGTCGGTAAGCTCTATCTCATCCACCCTTACGGTCTTTGGCTTGAGCTGCACCTCCTCGCCTGCTCGGCGCAAGGCATACGAACGGTCGCCATTCACCTTGACGGCACTATAGGTAGGTGGCACTTGCTGTATCTCGCCCACAAACTGCTTGAGGGTTTCTTCTACCAACTCACGGGTGATGTGCTTGGTAGGGTAAGTATGGTTTACGCTGTGCTCCTTGTCATAGCTAGCGGTAGTGGCTCCGAGCTGCAGGGTAGCTGTATACTCCTTGGTATGAGTCTGCAACTGCTCTATCTCCTTGGTCTTCTTGCCGGTACAGAGTACGAGCACACCAGTGGCAAGAGGGTCGAGCGTTCCAGCATGTCCTATCTTCACCTTGTAGCCTAGCTTCTTGCTGAGCAAGTAGCGCACATGCGCCAAAGCTCCGAAGCTGGACATACGGTAAGGCTTGTCGATAGCTATAATTTCTCCTTTTCTGAAATCCATAAATATTGGGTTGTGTTATGAACAGCACAAAGCTATGATGCCGACGATAGCACAATAGATTGCGAAATAAATGAGCTTGAACTTCTTGACCAGCGAAATCATCCACTTGCAGGCGAAGCAGCCGCTGATGAAAGCGGCGATGAAGCCCACGATGAGCGATACGGTCGGTATCGGCATCTCAGCCGCATGGGTAGCGAGATAGTCCTGTGATGGCGCAAAGATGTGCTTGAAGTCGAGCAATGCCTCACCCAAGATAGGTGGAATCACCATCAAGAATGAGAACTGCGCCAATGTCTTCTTGCTATTGCCGAGGAGCAAACCTGTAGCAATGGTAGAACCTGAGCGTGAGAGACCAGGCAACACTGCCACCGCCTGTGCGATACCAATGATGAAGGCATGCAGTGGAGAGATGTGCTCCTTCTCCTTAGGATGATAGAAATGGGTCAAGGTGAGGAGAGCTGCGGTGATGAGCAAGCAAACGCCTACCACCAGAATGACATTTCCTGCGAAGAGTTCCTCTATCTTGTCCTTGAAGAAGAGACCCACGATGCCCACAGGTATCATGGAGATGATGATGTTGAGCACATACTTCTGCTCATCGTTCATGCTGCCGTTCCAACGGAACAATCCCTTGAATATCCAGCTAATTTCCTTCCAGAGGATAACGAGGGTACTCAGTACGGTAGCCACATGTACCACGATGTCGAAGGTCAAGCCACCTGCCTCAGCCTCAGGGCCGAGCAACGCCTTGCCTATCTCCAAGTGACCACTACTACTAACTGGCAAATATTCTGTAAGACCCTGAATGAGTCCCAAAATCAAAGCTTGTAACCAATCCATTATTAATTATAAATTATTAATTATTAATTATTAATTATCCTTTGGCTTGCGAATAACCGCATAGATGATAGAGAGGAAGCCAAACAGTGTAACGGTTGGTCCCACTACAATATGGCGTGTACTGAAAATATCAGCATCGAAAGTGTTCTCAGTAGAGCTTCCACCACTAACCAGGATGAAGCCTAAGATGACGATTGCCATTCCGATGGCCAACAAGATAAAGTTGACCTTATCAAAAGCTAAATTTTTCTTATCCATTATTATATTTTAATGTTAAATATTATATCTTATAGAGGTCACCCGCCTTCATCTTCAGGAACTTGTTGACTGAGATGCTGGCGCAGATGGCAGTGATGATGATACCGAAAAGGAAGACGGAGCCGCCCGTGATGGCAAGCTCTTGCCAACCTAATACATTCAAGAGCTCAGGCTCATGCAGCGACCAAGCGTAGATGCATCCACCCAAGAAGCCATCGGCAATGACCGCAGCGAAGAGTCCCACGCCAATCGCCTTGCGAATGAACGGACCACGAATAAAGCTCCAGGATGCGCCCACCAACTTCATCGTGTGGATGGAGAATCGGCGAGCATAGATGCCGAGACGCACCGTATTGTTGATGAGCGAGAACGAGATGAAGGTCAGCAAGGCTGCAACGATGAGCAAGCCGATGCTAATCTTTGCCAACGAGTTGTTGACCTGCTCTATCAAGTCGTGCTGATAACTTACCTCCGTAACACGAGGATATGCTTTCAATTCCTTGCAAATCCAAGTCAAGGAATCGTTGTTGGCGTAATCTGCCTTGGTAGTAATCTCGATGGAAGGCTGGAAAGGGTTGACTCCAGCAAACTCGCTCGGGTTGGTGCCCAAGTCATGGGTAGCCTCCTTCAGTGCCTCTTCCTTGGTGATGTAAGTAAGCCCGTTCACATAAGGCCTTGCTTTCAATCGCTTGCACATCTGCAATCCCTCTGGGTTGGTCATGTCCTGTTCGAGCATCACCTGCACCACAAGGTTCTCCTTGACATAAGATGAGAGGTTGCGCCCCATCAATACGGAGAAGATGACGAGTCCTAACAAGACAAGCACCATGGAGGTGCTGATACACAATGTGATAACCTGCAAGCCACGATGGTTGCTAGGCTTATATTGTTTCTTTCTCATTTCCTATATATATTATATGTAAAGCCCTTTCCTCTTCCTGTAGCCAAGACAGAAAAGGGCACAATAAGCCAAATTCTTTGCAAAGGTACTTTATTTTCAAGACATTACAAAAAAAAATTGCATTTATTTGCATTTTTCCTCAGATTTATGCAGAAGAGACAGGTTTTGATGGTATTCACGAATGCAGTAGGGAGCAGACAAAGAATGATAAACCTAAGGAGAAAAAATCACTTGGCTGGCACCCTTTTTCTCTCCTTCCCAAACGTAAAAAGGGCTGACCTCACGGCCAGCCCTTCCTTATACAGAGTAAAATTCAAATAGGTATGACTTTAAATTTTACTAAAAAATTATTCATCTTATGATTAGGGCATGAATCCCCCAATCCTACATCTTGGTGATAACACCATGCTCAGAACTTTCCAAGAAATGGATGATGTTCTGAACCTCTGGGCCATCAGGCACCTGATCCTTGATTTGGTTGATGGCATCGAAGAGGGATGTCTGTCCGTGGAATACCAAACGATAGGCATTAGCCACGTGCTTACGCTCCTTCTCGCCTATCTGGGCAGCCTCCATGATGATGCCGTTAGGACCGGCATACTTCACAGGCTTGCCACCAGCGATGATGTAAGGAGGCACATCCTTAGAGAAGGTAGTACCTGCCTGAATCATTGCCAAGTCACCCACACGGGTCTTGGCATTCTCCACTACAGAAGTAGAATAGATAACGCCGTTGCCAATCACGCAGTCACCCGCAATCTTGGTACCATAGCCGAACACACAAGAGTCGCCGACGATGGTATCGTGAGAGATATGAGCACCCTCCATGAGGAAGTTCTTGTTGCCCAGCACGGTCTTGCCACCCTCGTAAGTACCACGGTTGATGACCACGTTCTCACGGATGGTATTGTTGTCGCCGATGACGACGTAGCTGTTAGCTCCCTTGAAGTTGAAATCCTGTGGAAGCGCACCAACCACTGCACCCTGGAACACCTTGTTGCCATTGCCCATGCGAGTACCGTTCATGATGCTCACGAATGGGTAGATGATGCAGTTGTCACCGATTTCCACATCGTCCTCGATATAGACGAAAGGATATATCTTGCAGTTGTCTCCAATCTTAGCCTTTGGAGAAACCTCTGCCTTTGGACTTATTATACTAGCCATAATTATAAATTCTTAATTATTAATTATAAATTATTTGGCTCCTCCACCCAATGCATAGTAGAGATTCACCACTGCCTGCATCTTGTAGAAATCGTCAGCCACCTTAGAGAGCTGTACGTTGAGGAGTGAAGACTGTGCTGAGATTACCTCCAGGTAAGAGCCACCTGCCTCAGCCATCAACTTACGGGTGTCCTCCACATTCTGCTTGAGCACCTCGATCTGCTTAGCCTCAACCTTGCCTTTCTCATCAGAAGAGTTGTAGAGCACGAGGGCATTGCTGACCTCGCTACCAGCTGAGAGCACGGTGTTCTGCCAAGTGTTGTAAGCCTGCTCGTACTGAATCTTAGCCACCTTCAAGCCCATGACGAGCTTGCCGTTCTGGAAGATTGGCTGGGTCAAAGAACCTACGGCAGAGAGCAACCACTTGCCTGGGTTTACGATCCCCATACCGCTAGAGTTGGTGAAAGTACCATTGGCTGCGATGTTCAAGTTTGGATAGAAACGGCTGCGAGCGGTCTCCACGCCATAGAAGCACTGAGCCAAGTTCATCTCGGCAGCGTGTACATCGGCACGGTTGTTGAGCAACTGGATGCCTACGCCTGTTGAGAAGTTAGCAGGAAGACTCTGGTTCTCCAACTTGCCACGAGCGATGGTGTGAGCCTGTTCGCCGATGAGAAGGCTGAGAGAGTTCTCCGTCTCACGTACCTGACGCTGAAGGTCGGTCTTCTGTGTCAATACAGAATAGTAGTTGCTCTCGGCAGCCTGAACAGAGGTGGCACGATAGCCCATCTTGGTATCCTTCAACACCTTCATGGTCTCCCAAGTGTCCTTGGTCAAGCCTTCCATATCGTTTACCAGCTCCAACTGCTTGTCGAGCATCAAGAGTGAGTAGTACATGTTGGCGATGCCAGCGATGAGGTTGGTCTGTACAGACACCTGATAATCCTTCATCTGAAGGAGAGCCATCTGCGCACTGCGCTTCTGAGACAAGAGGTTGCCCCAGAGGTCAGCGTTCCAACTGGCACTGATTGGCATGCTATAAGTCTTGGTGGCAGCATTGCCATCCCAAGAAGCGATGGTTCCCTGTGCGGTGAAAGCGAAAGATGGCAAGAAAGCCAACTTAGCTGCCTTCAACTGTGCCTCAGCCATCTGAACATTGAGGGCTGCATTGAGCAGGTTGACATTGTTTGCCAAGCCCTTCTCAATCAAACCCTGGAGCTGAGGGTCGGTGAATACGCTGCGCCAAGGAATGTTAGCGAAGGTGGTGGTGTCGGTAACAGCCAATGTGTCTGTGGCAGACTTCACGTCACGTACCAATCCGCTGGTCTTCACATCAGGACGCTCGTACTTTCCGTATAGAGTCTTGCAGCTGCTCAAAGAGAGCGCTGCGAGACCTAATATGATGATATTTATATTCTTTTTCATTGTCTTCTATTATTTTTTGTTATGAGCTGCTGCACTGGCATACTGCTCCAACTCGGCAGAAACCTCCTCGTTCAACTCATCCTCGAACTTGAGAGGAGTCAACTTCTCCTGCAACCACTGGAACACTGCGAAGAGGGCTGGCACTACGAAGATCTGGCAGAGTGTACCAATCAACATACCACCTACTGCGGCAGCACCCAAAGTCTGGTTACCGTTCTTACCTACACCTGATGCGAACATCAATGGCAACAGACCGATGATCATGGCCAAAGAGGTCATCAAGATAGGACGGAGACGAGCACCAGCACCCAAGATAGCAGAGTACTTGATGGCCATACCTGTACGACGACGCTCCAAGGCGAACTGTACAATCAAGATGGCGTTCTTAGCCAACAGACCAATCAACATAATCAACGAAATCTGCATGTAGATGTCGTTAGAGTGACCGAACAGGTTGGTGAAGATAAACGCACCTGCCAAACCGAATGGGATAGACAATACTACTGACAATGGCAAGATGTAGCTCTCGTACTGAGCACTCAAAATCAAGTAAACGAATACGATACAGAGTGCGAAGATGATACCCGTAGAGTTGCTGGACTCAGCCTCAGAACGAGTCAAACCAGAGTACTCATAGCCATAACCCTCAGGCAAAGTCTCCTTAGCCACCTCAGCGATAGCCTTCATACCATCACCAGTAGAGTAACCGCTGTTAGGGGTTACAGACACATCCATAGAGGTAAACAGGTTGAAACGAGTGATGTTAGATGGACCGTACACCTTGTTCAATGTAACGAACTCACTCACTGGGCTCATAGTGCCATTAGAACAACGCACATAGATATTACTCAAGTCGTCTGGACGCATACGGCTCTCAGGACCAGCCTGAATCATCACACGGTAAAGCTTACCGTAAGCATTGAAGTTGGATGCGTAGAGACCACCGAGGTAACCCTGCATAACTGCCAATACTGAAGATGGAGAGATACCAGCCTGCTTGGTCTTGGCAACATCCACATCCACCATATACTGAGGATAGTTAGGGTTGTACTGAGTCTGGGCAGTCTGAATCTCAGGACGCTTGTTCAACTCAGCCAAGAACTTCTTCACATTGTCAAAGAACTTGTTCAAGTCACCACCAGTCTTATCCTGCATGGTCATGGTGATACCATTCTGCATCGAGAAACCAGAAATCATAGGTGGAGCAAAGGCAAGAACCTGTGCATCCTTGATGGTAGCTGTCTGCTTGTAAATCATACCCAACACAGAGGTGTACTCCATAGGGTTGACAAACAATGCCTCAATGCCGCCACCTGTGCAAGCCATTTTGATGCGGTGCATGATACCTCCAGGACGCTCCTCGAATGGTTTCAACTTAACGATGATGGTACCCTGGTTAGAACCAGCACCACCGATAAAGCTATAACCCATGATGGCATTACGAGTGGCAATGGCTGGGTTGTTGGCAAGCATCTTGTCAACCTGCTTCACCACCTCTGCGGTACGCTCCTGAGATGTACCAGGGGCTGTAGAGACACAAGCGAACAAGGTACCGGTATCCTCATCAGGCACCAAACCTGTCTTGGTGGTACCCATCAAGATAACCAAGCCTACGATACTAGCGGCAACCAAAGAACCAGCGATGATTCCGTGGCCGATAACCCACTGCACGCCCTTCTTATACTTGTTGGTAATCTTCTCGAACTGATAGTTGAATCCTGCGTGGAAACGATCCACGAAAGACATTTTTTTCTCATGACCCTCCTCATGTGGCTTCAAGAGCATCGCACAAAGTGCAGGAGACAAGGTCAACGCATTGACAGCGGAAATGACGATAGATACAGCCATGGTTACACCGAACTCACGGTAGAAGTAACCTGATGTACCACCGATGAATGACACAGGAACGAACACGGCAGACATTACCAATGTGATAGAGATAATGGCACCAGAGATTTCGTTCATCGCATCAATAGAAGCGGTAAGTGCACTCTTGTAACCCTGGTCGAGCTTGGCGTGAACCGCCTCCACAACCACGATGGCATCATCCACCACAATGGCGATGGCCAACAAGAGGGCAGACAGTGACAGCAAGTTGATGGAGAATCCGAATACCCAAAGGAAGAAGAATGCACCAATCAAAGCCACTGGCACGGCAATCATAGGGATCAACGTAGAACGGAAGTCCTGCAAGAAGATATACACCACGATGAACACCAATACCAAGGTGATGATCAAGGTGAACACTACCTCCTCGATAGATGCAAACAAGAACTCGGTGACATCCATCAAGATGACGTTCTTCAAGCCTGGAGGATAGTTCTTCTCCAACTCCTTCAACTGCTGCTTCACATCGCTAGCAATCTGGGTAGCGTTGGAACCAGCAATCTGCTGAACCATACCCATCACGGCTGGCTGTCCATCATTGAGCAAGTTTACGTTGTACTGCAAACCACCCAACTCTACCTTGGCTACATCGCCAAGACGAAGAGTCTGACCTGTGGCATCACTCTTAATCAAGATGTTCTCATACTCGATAGGAGTCTTCAAACGACCCTTGTAACGGAGTGTATACTCATACTGCATATCAGAGCTCTCACCAAAGCTACCAGGGGCAGCCTCGATGTTCTGCTCTGCCAAAGCGTTAGAGACATCAGAAGGAACCAACCCAAACTCCTTCATCTTCTCTGGCTTCAACCAGATACGCATAGAGTAGTTACGGGTGGAAGGGCTCTGCACATCACCCACACCATTGATACGCTTCAACTGCGGAATAACGTTAATCAAGGCGTAGTTGGTAACAAACTCATCATCATATCGACCATCATCAGTTGTCAAGGCAAACATGATGACGTTGGAAGTTTGACGTTTGGTTACGGTGACACCCACCTTGGTAACCTCGGCAGGCAGCAAAGCCTGTGCTTGAGACACACGGTTCTGTACGTTGACCGCCGCCATATCGGCATCAGATCCCTGCTTGAAGTAAACGGTAATCTGCGCATAACCAGAGTTGGATGCCGAAGAAGTCATGTAGGTCATGTTCTCCACACCGTTGATACTCTCCTCAAGAGGAGCGATGACAGAGTTCAACACCGTCTGGGCATCGGCACCCGTATAGGTGGTAGACACCGAGATGGTAGGCGGCGCGATATTCGGATACTGCTCAATAGGCAGTGATATCAAGCCGATGAGACCCAGCAACACGAAGAAGATGGAAACCACCGTCGAAAGCACTGGGCGCTTTATGAAGTTTGTAAATGACATATTTTACTATTTATTCTTTATACCTTATTATATATAGTAAAGTTACGACGTTTGAACGCCGAGATTACTTCTTGCCACTCATAGTGGTAGCAAACTCGTGAGCGTTGTCCTGGCTCTTAGAGAGCTCTGCAGCCTGGGCAATCTTCTGGTTGTAACGCTCTACGGTGATAGGCTTGATCTGCTGACCATCGGTCAACTTGGTGATACCCTTCACTACGATGCGGTCGCCTACGTGAAGACCATCTGTTACGATATAGTTCTTACCATCATCCTGTGGATTAACCTTAATCTCTGAGTACTTCACCTTGTTGTCCTTGGTTACGATGTAAACAAAGATCTTGTCCTGTACCTGAGAGCAAGCCTCCTGTGGGATAACGATAGCACCTGTCTGGTCGTTAGGGATGACAATCTGACCAGCACCACCACTCTTCAACAACTTCTCTGGGTTAGCGAAGTGTGCGATGAGAGATACGGCACCTGTAGAAGCGTCGATAACACCACTCATCTTAACAACCTTTCCTGGGTGATTATAGATAGAACCGTCTGCAAGTTGCAACTTAACTGCTGGGAATGAGGCAATAGCTGCCTGGATGCTACCACTAGTCTTAGACATGTTCAAAATCTGAGTCTCAGACAAAGAGAAGAACACCTCCATGGTGCTGATGTTAGAGACTGTAGTCAAAGCCTGACCAGAAGCGCTAACCAACGCACCCTCCTTGAAAGGAAGACTACCGATAACACCTGCTGATGGACTAGTTACAGTACACCATGCCAACTGCTCCTTAGCAGAAGCCAAAGCTGCCTCAGCCTGAGCTACCTGAGCCTGGGCTGTAGCCAAAGAGTTGGCTGCGGTAGAAAGCTCATACTGACCGATAATCTTGCTATCAAACAACTTCTTGTTGTTCTGGTAAGTCAACTTGGCTGTATTCATCTGAGCCTTGGCAGTATTGACAGCGGCAGCTGCAGAACGAACGGCAGCCTGATAAGTCTCGCTGTCAATAGAGAACAAAGCCTGACCTGCTGAAACAGTCTGACCCTCATGCACAAAAACCTTTGTGATGAAGCCAGAAACCTTAGGACGAACCTCTACATCCTGAATACCCTTGATAGTAGCAGGGTAAGTGGTCTGGAGAGCTGCATTAGAAGAACCGATGGTGCTTACAGCGAACTCATCGTCGCCGAAATCAGGCAGACCACCCTTCTTGCTTCCACCACCACATGATGTCAAAGTTGCGATAGCCATAACGGCTGCAACAAACAAAACGTTTTTTATTTTCATACCTATTTTTATATTATTTATTATATTATATTATAT